>CAZONM010000179.1:0-4862 GCA_964580865.1 uncultured Myxococcales bacterium
CGGCCGCGGCGCGCGAGCGCCACCCGGGCCTGCGCGTGCACATGGAACGGCGCCTGGTGGAGCTGCCGGCGCGCGTGGTGGCGCCCGAGGACCGCGCGACCTTGCGCCGCTTGGCCGAGCTGCACGAGCACGCGTCGCCGCCGCGCGACGCCTGGCTGCGTGGCACGCCGCCCACGCTCAAGGTGGTGGCCTCGGTGCAAGACGAGTTCTGGAAGGCCGAGCTGGCGTCGTACAGGAAGAGCGGCTTCACGGTCGAGGCCAAGGGCGCGCACCGCGCGCTCGCCGTCAAGACCGTGAGCGACCTGACGCCGCCCGTGCGCATCGAGGTGGAGCTCTTGTGCCGCGACACCGAGGTGCTCGACGCGCTGTCGGAGCACGACACCGACGTGGTCATCTACACGGGCCACGCCAACCTCGGGGGCGTCGCCAAGGCCGGCATCGAGCACGGGCCGCGCGTGGCCGAGGGCACCAAGCTCGTCGCGTTCCTGGCGTGCCGCTCGAAGCAGAACCTTGCGCAGCTCGAGCGCGCCTATCCTGGCCAGCACCTCTTGGTGTCGAACGAGGGCACCTACGGCCACGACGACGCGATCCTCACGCAGACGCTCCTCGACGGCATCGTGCGCGCCAAGAGCTACGCACAGATCGAGGCCGCAGCTGAACGACAAGGGCTTTGGGAGAAGCGCAACTACCACTTCCCCCACGAGACCGCCGACATGGTGGCTGCGCCGCCGGTGTATGTGCCCACCGCGCACACCGCGCAGGGGCGCTCGATCTCCATGCGCCCCGCGGCGACGTCGGCGCTCACGGCCGCGCTCGATGACGGACCGGTCGACGACGCCGTCGCGTTCATCAACACCATCCACGGCTACTGGGCGGAGCAATCGGGCGGCCCGCCGGATCGCGCGCTGCACGATCGCATCGCGTCCGACGGCTTCTTCCACGGCACCGCCGCCGATCCCGTCGTCAAGGTGCGCTGGGAGACCAAGGGCGGCACGCGCTCGATGCACGTGGCGGTGAACAGCGCCTACGCCCACCAAGACCGCGACGCGCTCGGCATGATGGTCACCTACGCCGTGGGCCTCGAGCTCGCGGCCGTCGACCCGCGGCGCGCCGAGCCCGAGCGCCGCATGCTGGCGCTGGCCATGGTGTCCTCGTACGTCTACTTCCTCGTCGAGTACTCCGACGTCGCCGACCTGCTGCTGCGCCAGTTCGCCAAGCAGCACGGCTTCCCGCCCGGCTTGTCGTGGCCGGTGGTGGAGAAGGCCGTGCGCGCCGACATGGACAACGACTGCTCGGCCACCACCATCGACATGCTTCGGCGCGGCATGGCGCACCAGTTCCTCGAGGTGAACCCCGCGCGCAGCTCCGCCGAATTCCGGCGCTACGTGGGCGCGGCGCTCGAGGTGCTGCGCCAGAGCGACACGGCCATCGGCCGCCTCACGTGGGAGCTCGTCGCCACCGGCCGCGTGCGCCTCGACGAGCTGCGCGATCTGAGCCGCGCCGACTATCTGCGGGCGCGCAAGGAGTTCCTGAAGGACGGCGTCACGCTGCCCGAGCGCCCGAACGCGGCCGCCTTCCGCGCCATCACCACCAGCCTCAATGGCTACATGTGGGACGACCGCATCTACGTCGCGCCCGGCCTCTCGCCCAAGGACCTCGCGCGCACCATCGTCCACGAAGTGAACCACGTGCTGAACCGGTCGGAGGAGCACTACCGAGGCGATCGGCAAATCCTCCTCGAGGAGTACCGCGCGTTCTACGCCGAGCGCGTGTTCGCCCGAGAGTCGTTGTCGGCCGCGGCGTGCCGGGCGCTCAAGGAGCAGGTCATCGCCGACTACGGGCTGCGCGGCGTCACCGCCGCCGACGTGCCGGACGTGCCGCCGGGGATCCTCGAACGCCGCGCGTGACCTGCAGCGCGCACGAAACGCGAAGGGCGGCCGTGTGGCCGCCCCTCGACACCACCATGGCGACGCTGAGCGTCAGCCGTCGCCGCGCGTGGCCACGTTGCGCGAGGCGTAGGCGCCCTCGGCGGCGGTGCGCGCCTGCAGCGAGCGCGCGTGAGTGAAGATCGCCTCGCCCTTGCTCTTGAGCTCCTGCAGGGCAGGGGCGCGATCGGCCTTGCCGTTGCGGTACTTCTGATCGACCTCGACCTGCATGGCCACGGAGCCGTCGGGCTGCTTGACGAAGCCGATGGTGTCGCCGTCGATCTGGACGAACACGCCGCCTTGATAGGCGCGCACCTTGCCCGTGCCGAGCTCGCGCGCGGCGGCGGCGATGAAGCCGGTGACCTCGTCGGCCTCGGCCTTGGCCACGGGTAGCTTGACCGCGACGTCCTCCTCGGGGGCCTCGGGCCGGGTCACGAAGTAGGCCGTCACGGCGATGCCGGCGACGATGAGTGCGGGCGCGATGACGTTCTTCACGGGAGCCTCCAAAAGGGGGGTCGGAAGTCTTACCGATACCCATCCGTAGCAATGCAGGGTCCGGGCCAGCAGGTAAAGGCCCGTTCCCCCGTGACCGGTACATGTCGCGTGTGCAGGCACTGCGCGAACTGCGCATGGTGGGCAGTACCGACATTGCGCAATGGCGGCTGACGCATTGCGCAAGCGTGGCGGTGTCATTGCCCGACCAGGCGGGCGCGCCGCGCGGGCTTCCCCTCGGGGCCGACACGGGTTGCGAGGTTGGCGTCCCCAGGGGGATTCGAACCCCCGTCACCGCCGTGAAAGGGCGATGTCCTAGGCCTCTAGACGATGGGGACGCACGGCGCTCCCTCTACCTGTGCGTGCCCGCCGGGGCAAGGGCGCGCGAATCGTCCCCGCGGCGTGCGCGTGATCACGGCCGGGGGAACAACGCCTGGGGCGGCGAGCCGTCGTTGCCGTCGCCAAAGAGGGAGCCCCAGCACACGAGCCGCCCCGCGGCCGAGCGCGCGCACGAGCCGTAGCCACGCGCGCGCACCTCGGCCCACGGCGCCAGTGCCTCGGTGGCCGGCACCACGATCACGTCCTGGCACACGGCGCCCACGCAGCTGAGCGCACCCGAGTCGGTGCCGGTGGAGTGCCAGAGCACGCGCCCCCAGCACGCCACCGCGTCGCCCTCGACGATGCCGCAGGCGTGCTGCTCGCCCACGGCCACGGCGGCGCCGGCGTGCGTGTCTTGGAAGCCGGTGAACGCGCTGCCCGGCGCGCTCGGCACCACCACGCCCGCCGCGTTGTCGCCGCGGCAACGGATCTGCCCGCCGTCGGGCACGCACACCACGCCCGGCCCCACCGCGACACGCGCCAGGTCGTCGCCGAGGGCGGCGCAGGCGAGCCCCTCGGCGCACCCCGTGGCCGCTTGAAAGCCGCTGTCGAGATGCACGCAGGTGACCGGTCCGCCCGCGGGCGCGCCGCAGATGGCGTGGATGCTCACCAGCAGCGTCGTAGACGTCGCGAGGGCCGGCACCGCGGTGGCCACGCCGTCGGCTGTGCCATCGAACTTCTGCCCAAAGCACCACACCTCGTCGCCGTCGGTGGCGCAGGTGACGCCCGACGAGGTGTCGCCGTCGGCGTCCACGTCGATGACGGCGGCAAGCAGCGCGCTCGGCAGCCCGGGCTCCACCAGCACGCCCACGCTGGTACCGCCGCTGGTGCCGAGCGTGCCGCTGGTGCCGTCGCCCCAGCACGCCACGGTGCGGCGCGTGGCGAAGCGCCCGATGACGCAGGCGTGGCGCGCGCCCACGGCCAGGTCCTCGACCTCGCTCACCGAGGCCACGGGCGCGGGCGTGTTGTCGCTCTGCTGAGCGGTCGACCGGCCGAGCTGGCCGGCGCCGTTGGCGCCCCAGCACTGTACCCGGTCGTCGCTGTCCAAGAGACATCCGAAGGCCAGGCCGACGTCGACGGACGTGACGTGGAGCGGTTCGCCTTCTCCTTCCCCTTCCCCTTCCCCTTCCCCTTCGCCCTCGCCTTCACCCTCACCCTCGCCTTCGCCCTCTCCCTCACCCTCACCTTCGCCCGGCGCAGCCGCGCAGCTGCCCACGTCGGTGCCCGCGGGGATCACGCACCGCTGGCCACCCTCGCACTGAGCGTCGTCGCGGCAGGGGCGGGCGCTGGGGCAGGCGCTGAGCGCGGCGACGAGGAGGAACACGATGGTGGCGGCGCGCCTCGTCATATCACTCCCACACTAGGGCACCCGCGACGAGCGACGCCACGCCGGCGACGGTGCACGCAGCGGCCGCGCCCCAGGCGAAGGGGCGCGCGCGCTCCCACGTCTCTGCCTGGCCGCGATCGAGGCGCGCGCCGAGGTACTGCGCCTCCACGAGGGTGCTGCCGCCGCCCGCGATCACCCCGAGCGCTACCCCCGCGACGCCGCCGCCGACCAGCGCGAGGCTCGCCGGCGACGGGGCGCGCGCAGCTTCGGCCACGGGGATGCGCGCCTTGCGCGCCACGTCGACGACCATGCCAGGGACCTGCGCGGTCAGCGCGTCGACCGCGCCCACCCGGGCGCTGCGCGTGGCCTGCGCCACCAGCTCGGCGCGCTTGCCGTCGAACAGCGACAGCGTGAGGTGGAGCGATCCCTGGGCCTCGGTCAGGCGCGGCCGCAACACCCAATCGGCGTCGAGGGCGGCGGCGAATTCGACCACGCACGCCGCGTCGTCGCCGTCGCCGGCGCAGGCGCGCGCCAGGCCGAGCTCGAGCTGCTGCTCGAGCGCGGCGGGCGTCAGCACCACCATGTCGGGCAGCGCCTCGAGCGCCGCGCTCTCGACGGCGCGCGACACCACGGCCGCGGCGCCGCCCTGGGCGTCGCCGGGCCCGGGCGTGATGTAGTGCCGCGAGGCGCTCGCGCCCGGCGCCCATGCGGCGAGGGTCAGCGCGACGGCGAGCGGCGGG
>CAZONM010000179.1:4962-11293 GCA_964580865.1 uncultured Myxococcales bacterium
GGCGCTCGCGCCCGGCGCCCATGCGGCGAGGGTCAGCGCGACGGCGAGCGGCGGGAGCTTCCCTGGCACGGCGCCGAAGTGTATCCGGGCGCGACGCCTTTCACGACGGGAGATCACGATGGCCGCGGGCACGACGACAATCGGGGTGGTTGGTGCGGGCAACATGGGCGCGGGCATCGCGCAGAAGTACGCAACCGAGGGCTTCACCGTGGTGGTGGTCGACCTCGACCCCGCGGCCGCCGAGCGCGGGCGCGAGCGCGTGACGCAGACCCTCAGCGAGGGCGTGGCGCGCAAGATCTTCACGCCCGAGCAGAGAGATCAGATCCTCGGCCGCATGACCTTCACCGCCGACCGCGACGCGCTCAAGGGCGCCGCGCTGGTGGTGGAGGCCGTCTTCGAGGACAAGCGCGTCAAGCAGGAGCTGTTCAAGGACCTCGACCAGCGCCTCGGCAAAGAGACCGTCCTCGCCACCAACACCTCCAGCTTCTATGTCGACGACGTGGCGGAGGTGTGCGCGCACAAGGAGCGCGTGGTGGGGCTGCACTTCTTCTACCACCCGGCCAAGAACCGCCTCGTCGAGGTCATCCCCGGCACGGCCACCTCGCGCGCCGCGTTCGATCGCGCCTGGGACATCCAGGTGCAGACCGGCAAGACGCCGGTCGAGTGCGCCGACGCCCCCGGGTTCATCGTCAACCGCTTCTTCGTGCCGTGGCTCAACGAGAGCATGCGCATCGTCAAGGAGGGCGCGGCCGACATCGCCACCGTGGAGGCCGCCGCCAAGCGCGCCTTCGGCGTGGGCATGGGGCCGTTCGAGCTCATGAACGTCACCGGCGTGCCCATCACGCTGCATGCGGCCACCACGCTCGGGCAGGAGCTGTCGGCGTTCTACGCGCCCTGCGACCTCATCCGCCCCATGGTCGAGGCCAAGAAGAACTGGGATCTCTCCGGCACTCCCGACGAGAGCAAGCTCGTCGCCATCGGCGAGCGGCTGTGGGGCTGCGTGTGGCAGATCGCGTGCACGCTGGTGTTCGACGAGAAGGTCTGCACCCTCGAGGACTGCGACCTCGGCGCCCGCGTGGGCCTGCGCTGGCCCAAGGGCCCGTTCGAGGCGGCCAACCAGCAGGGCACGCGCGTGGCGCTCGACGCCGTGAAGCAGCTCGTTGCGCGCTGGCCTGACCTCAAGGTGCCGGGCGTGCTCGCCGAGCACGGTGAGAAGAACGCGCCCTTCGCCATCCGTCTGGTGACCACCCGCGTCGTCGACGGCGTCGGTGTCATCACCTTCAACCGCCCCGACGCCATGAACGCGCTCAACGAGGCCGTGGTGGCGCAGCTCGACCAGGCCTTCACCAAGCTCGAGGCCGACGCTGCGGTCAAGGGCATCGTCATCGAGGGCAAGGGCAAGGCCTTCGTGGCGGGCGCCGACACCAAGTTCTTCGTGGAGCAGATCGAGCAGCGCGCGGTGCCGCGCATCGTGCGCTTCGCCAGCGACGGGCAGGAGCTGTTCCGTCGCATCGACCGCTGCAAGAAGCCGGTGGTGTGCAAGCTGCACGGCCTGTCGCTCGGCGGCGGCAGCGAGCTGGCGCTGGCCTGCGACTGGATCGTGGCGAGCGAGAAGGGCTCCCTCGGCTTCCCCGAGACGGGCATCGGCATCTACCCGGGCCTCGGCGGCACGCAGCGCAGCGCCCGCCGCGTGGGCGTGCCGCTGGCGCGCTGGCTGGTGCTGTCGGGCGAGGCCGTCGACGCAAAGACCGCCCGGGCCATGGGCTTGGTCGACGAGGTCGTGGCCGCCTCCGAGCTCGACCAGCGCTGCCGCGCCCGCGCGCTCTCGGGCGAGACGCGCCCCGAGCGCGCGCCGCCCGCCAAGGCGCCTCCGGGCTTCGAGGCGGCCTGGCGCGCGTTCACCTGGACGTCGCTCTACGACCTGCACAAGGGCCTCGCCAACGTCGACGACGCGGCGGTCGCCAAGAGCGTCAAGAAGGTGAGCTTCAAGGCGCCGCTCGCGGCCATGGCCGCCGACGAGCTCGTCAAGCTCGCGGGCACCGCTACGCTCGAGGAGGGCCTGCGCGCCGAGACCGCAGGGCTTCAGCGCATCTTCTCGAGCAAGGACGCCTACGAAGGGCTCTCGTCGCTCGGCGTGCGGCGGCCGAGCTTCAAGGGGCAGTAGGGTCGCGCTCTCGACGAGCGCTCGCGCGTCGACGTCGGTGCCATCACGGGGGCGGAGCGCCGGCGTCGCGCCGTTCGCTCGCCGCGCCGGCGTCGCTCGGCCCCGCGTCGGGCAGAGGCGCGGGCTCGTGGCGCGCGCTCTTCGGCACCACCACGAGCGCGTTCGGCACGGCCCAGCCGCCGTCGACGCCGAGCTTGAAGCCGCCCAGGCGCGCGTTCACCTGCGTCGACGGCCCGCCGTCGAGGTTGAGCGCGTTGGTGCAGCCGAGGCCGCCCTGTGCGCGCGGGCGCGCCAGGAATTGCGCGAAGTGCGTCGCGTCGGCCGGCGCCGTGGTCACCACCACGACGAGCGTGGCGCCCTCGGCGCACACGGCGGTGCGCTCGGCCGCCGCGGGCTTGAGCTTCTGCACCGCGCCGTCGACGATGAGGCGCGGCACACCCTGCACCACGAGCTCGCCGCCAGGCGCGTCGGCGGGCAGGGCGTCGCCGGCCATCACGCGCGCTTGCCCGTGGTCGACGACCAGCGCACCCCACCGCGCCTGCCGGTCCTTGGTGAGGAGGCGGCCAGCGTCCACCACGCGGCCCATGGCGCGGCCGCGGGGATCGAAGAAGCTCGCGTTGACCGCCAGGTGTTGCGGCCAGCGCGCCGCCAGCTCCGACACGCGCTTGCGCTCGCTGCCCTGCGCGACGGTGACGTCGACCTGCGCGAGGTCGACGATGAACGCGTGACCGCCGAAGGCGGGATCGGCGCGCTCGGAGAACGCGCCCGCCTCCACGCCGGGAGCCACGTGCGAGAACACGATGGGCGCGGGCGCGGCGCTCGAGCAGGCGCCGAGCACGACCGTGCAGGCGAGCACGGTGCCCCTCAGGCGAGCTCCACGACGCCGCTCTTGAGCACGAGCACGCCGACCTGGTTGGTCACGCGCACCAGCCAGGGCCCACGCGCGTCGCCGCGCGCCTCGATGTTCAGGGTGTCGCCCATCATCACCGGGCGGTTGAAGCGCACCGCGAGCCGCCGGATCTTCATCGGGTCGCCCCCCGCCTGCCGCACGGCGGCGTTGTGCACGAACGCCATCGTACACAAGCCGTGCAGGATGATGCCCGGCAGGCCCGCCGCCTTGGCCATGGCCTCGTCCTTGTGGATGGGGTTGTGGTCGCCGGACGCGTCGGCGTAGCGCAGGCTCTGGTCGGCGTCGACGACCTGGCTGGCGGTCCACGCGGGCCCCTGGCCGCTCCAGGCGGCCTCCTCGGCCTCGCGCTCGCGCTTCTCTGCCTCGAGGCTCTCCTTCTTGCGTGGGCCGCGCACGAACAGCCCGCTCTTGGCCTCGAGCACGGGCTCGCCGCGCTGGTTGGCCGCACTGACCACGACGGTGAGCAGCTCGCCGGTGGTCTTGTCCGCGATGTCCACCACCTTCGACGTCGAGGTGATGACGTCGCCGGCGCGCACCGGCGCCAGGAACCGCATGTCTTGGTCGCCGTGCACCAGGCGCATCATGTCGACCTGCAGCTCGGGGTCGAAGAGCGGGGCCGACAGCGCCTTGACCGAGAACGCCACGCCGAACATCGGCGGCACAATCGCGTGTGCCCCCTGGTACGCGGCGAGATCGGCGTTGGTCGCGCTGGCGTAGGCCCGCGCACCCTCGGCGGTGACGGCCACGGGCTCCAAGCCCCGGTACTCCTTGCCGATCAGCGCGCGGTTCATGGGCATGGTGCGACCTCCGGCGCCTTGGTAGCACGGCCTCATGGCGTCGAGCACACCCGGTCGCCGCTTGGTGAATGGCGGGCCGCCCCCGTCGTCCGAGGGGCGCATGGACGTTCTGCTGCTCGACAACCGCGACTCGTTCACGTGGAACCTGGCGCAAGGGTTCCTGGAGCTCGGCGCCAGCGTGGAGGTGACGCAGTCCGACGCCACCAACGCGCCCGCGGTGCTCACGGCGCGGCCGCGCCTGGTGGTCATCGGCCCCGGTCCCCGCGGGCCTGCGGAGCTGCCGGCGCTCGAGGCGCTCGTGGCTGCGCTCGTCGGCGAGATCCCGGTCTTCGGCGTGTGCCTGGGGCTGCAGGCGCTCGTGCGCGTCGCGGGCGGGCGGGTGGCGCGCGCCCGCGCGCCGGTGCACGGCATGCGCGACGCCATCACCCACGACGGGCGCGGCGTGTTCGCGCACCTGCCGTCGCCCCTGTGGGTGATGCGCTACCACTCGCTGGTGGTCACCGACGTGCCGCCGCGCTTCGTCGTCAGCGCCCGCGACGCGCACGGGCAGGTGATGGGAGTGCGCGACGAGGCCGCGCGGGTCGAGGCCGTGCAGTTCCACCCCGAGTCCATCGGCACCGCCGGTGGCATGGCGATGCTGCGCTCGGCCCTGCTCCTCGGCGGCGTCGAGCGCGCGCTGCCGGCCCACAGGGCAGGGGCGGTGCCGCCGCCGGGCTCGCTCGGCCCCGGGCACCCCGAGGCGCGCTATGGTCGCTGACGTATCGCTGACCTACTGCTGATGCATCGCAGGCACCAACGAGGGGACCATGAGGGACACCATGCTGCGTCGTCGTGAACTGCTCCGCCTGGCCGCCGGCGTCGCCGCTGCCGGTGTGGTGGTGCCGGCATCGGGGTGCGCCACGCTGTGCGATCTCCTCGGTAACTTCATCAAGGCGCCGGACCTGCGCATCAAGAAGATGGACATCACCAAGATGACGCTGACGTCCATCAGCACCAAGTTCCTCGTCGACCTCATCAACCCAAACCCGTTCGGCTTCCGCCTCGACGGCCTCGACTACCTGCTGCGCCTCGACGGCATGGAGGTGTCGAAGGGACGGGCGCCCAAGGGCATCACGCTCAAGCCGCGCGGCAAAGCCGCCACCGAGCTCGATCTTGACTTCGACCTCGGGCGCACCACGGCGGCGGTGCTCAAGCTCATCGAGCACCGCTCCATCGCCTACGAGCTGCAGACCGTCGGCAAGTTCTTCGGCAAGCAGGGCGGCCTCGACGTCCCCGCCTCGTTCAAGGGCAACATGCCGATGCCCATCATCCCCAAGCTCGGCATCAAGAGCTTCGCGCCCACGTCGGCTGGCCCGGGCGGCATCGGCTTCAAGGTGGTGGCCGAGGTGGAGAACACCAACGGCTTCGATATCCCCATCGACGGCTTCGGCTTCGACGTCAAGCTCGATGGGCGGCGCGTGCTCTCGAACAAGTCGATCAAGGGCGTGACGCTCAAGTCGAAGAAGACCAGCACGGTGCCGTTCCAATTCGACGTGGGGCTCGTCGAGGTCGGCCTGTCCCTCGCCGAGCTCGCCTCGGGGCGCCGGCTCGCCTACGAGGTCGGCAGCGAGCTCAAGGCGGGCTTCTTGAAACTGCCGTTCACGCACAAGGGCAGCGTGCGCGTCTCGTCGTGACCGCCGCGGCGCGGTGCGCGCCGTGAACACGAGGGGGCGTTCGCGGTAGCGTGTGGCCGCCATGGCTTCGACGGCACCGCCACGCGCGCTTCTTCCCAAGGGGGGATGGGTCGCCGGCTCCTTCGAGGGGCCGTACGAGGCGCTCCTGCAGAAGGTGCGGCCTGCGGCCCTGATCGACGACGCGCGTGTGCACGACCTCACGCTCTTGCCCGGATACGTGCGCGGCCTTCGGCGCGCGCGCGCGCCGGCGTTCACCGCGGGCGGGCGGCCGCCGTTGTCCCAGGCGCGCCTCGAGGTGCTCGCCGAGCTCGACGCCGAGGTGCCGCGCGAGCCGCCGCCGGGCAGCGCGCCGCAGCGCGCACCTCCGCCGTCGCCGCTGCCGGTGGTGCATCGGCTGGTCCTGCGCGACGTGTTCCTGTGCGACTGGACCGCCGAGCCCCTGCTCGACGAGGTCGCCATGTCGCGCGGCGTGGTGCGCGGCGTGCTCTATGGCCGTGTGGGGCCCGAGCCGTGGTCGTGGTGGCGCTGGCTGTGGCTGGTGCTGCTGCTCCTGTGTCTGCTCTTGGTGCTGCTGCTGTTCGTTCGCTGCGCGCCGCTCGAGCCCGTGATCGGCCCGGTGCGTCATCGCATCGTCACTGGCGTCGACGATCTGCGCTGGCGCGTCGTGGAGCACTTTGGCCATGACGCTGACGCGGCGCTCGTCGCTGAGGCGACGCGCGGCACCGGAGGCGCGGGCGCGGGAGGCGCGGGCGCGGGAGGCGCGGGCGCGGGAGGCGCGGGCGCGGGA
>CAZONM010000180.1:0-11281 GCA_964580865.1 uncultured Myxococcales bacterium
TCACCGACGGCGTGTGGCCGGCGCTCGGCCGACAGCGCGGGCGCGCCTTCGCCGACGACCGCCTGGTGGTCACGGCCGCGCCCGGGCGCCTGCCCGAGGTGCTGCCGTTGCTGCTCTCGGCCACGGGCGGCCGGCTGGTGCGCCTGTCGCGCATCGCCGACACCGCCGTCATCGCGGTGGGCGCGCCGTTTTCCCGCGACGCCGTGAACGCCAGCGCCGCCCTCGACGGCATGGCCGGCACCGTGGCCGTGGAGCCCGAGCTCTACCGGGAGCTCGCGCTGCGCGCGACCGTCGACGACCCACGCTTCCCCGAGCAGTGGCACCTGTCGCATGGCGCGGGCATCCCGGGCACGGGTGAGGTGTTCGCCGACGACGCGTGGGACGTGACCATGGGCGATCCGAGCGTGGTCGTCGCGGTGTTCGACACCGGCATCGACGTGGACCACCCCGACCTCGCCGCCAACATGATCGACGGCTTCGACGCCGCCGGCGACGACGACGATCCGCGCGCCGAGTGCTCCATGAGCTTCGATGGCCGCGACGTGGCCGCCGGCTGCCCCGACGACAGCCCGTTTCGCGAGTCGCACGGCACCAGCGTGTCGGGCACCATCGCGGCCGTGGCCAACAACGGCGTGGGCGTGGCCGGCGTCTGCCCCGGCTGCCGCGTCATGCCCGTGCGCCTCCTCGGCGACGAGGCGGCCAGCGGCCTGTCCATCGCCGAGGCCTTCACCCGCGCCGTCGACGAGGGGGCTGCCGCCATCAACAACTCCTGGGGCCCGGGCTTCTCGCTCTACTTCCCGCTCTCCACCGCCGAGCGCGGCGCCTTCCGCCACGCGCGTACGGCAGGGCGCGGCGGCCTCGGCACCATCATCCTGTTCGCCGCCGGCAACGAGACGCGCGACGTGGCCATCGACGCCTACGCCGCCGATCCCTCGGTCATCGCCGTGGCCGCCACCACCAACATCGACGACTGGGCGCCCTACTCGAGCTACGGGCCGGCCGTGGATGTGGCGGCGCCGAGCCAGGGCCTGCCAGCGGAGCAAGACGGCGTGGCCGACGACGACGTGGGCATCGTGTGCACCGACTACAGCGGCGACGACGGCTACGACGCCGGCGACTACAACCCGGGCTTCTCGGGCACCTCCGCGGCGTCGCCGGTGACGGCCGGCGTGGTGGGCCTGGTGTTGAGCGTCAACCCCGCGCTCACCGCCGAGCAGGTGCGCCTGGTGCTCACCCGCAGCGCCGACAAGATCACCGCCAACAAGATGCCCTGGGCCGACCTGCTGGGCGAGGACCAAGCGGTGCTCGATGGCTTCTTCGGCTACGACGAGGCCGGCCACTCGCTGGCGTTCGGCTATGGGCGCGTCAACGCGGCGCGCGCCGTGGCGCTGGCCCTCGAGCCCGGCGTGGCCGGCGGCCCGTGCGACGCCGTGGGGTGCACGTTCTGCTCCGCCGAGGGGGTGTGCCTCACCCCGTGCACCACCCAAGCCGACTGCGCCGACGGCAGCGTGTGCGACGCGGCGCTCGGCGCATGCGAGCTGCCGCGCGACCGCCCCGGAGATTTCTTGTCGCCGTGCACGGCCGACTGCGCCTACTGCACGGCCACCGCCGACACGGAGCTCAACGCCGTGGAGATCTGCACCGTCTCCTGCGGGAGCGACGACGAGTGCCCCGACGGCTTCGACTGCCGGCTGACCGAGCCGGGCGGGCCGTCCATCTGCAGCCCGGGCGACGCGGCCGCCGGCGAGCCCAACGACTTCTTCGCGTGCTTCTCGGGCCAGATCGGCGCCGCCCTGGTGGGCGTCAGCGAGGAGGGGCGGGAGCTGTGCGCCGACCTGTGCTTCGGCGACACGCCGGGCGCTTGCCCCTGGGGCTTCTCGTGCGTCGAGGCCGACTGCGAGTGCACGGCCGAGAGCAATTGGGGCTGCTTCGAGTACACGTGCGAGGAGGCCTCGGGCGCGCCCAGCTTCCCCTTCCCCGTGTGCCTGCCGAACCCCGGCTTCGCCGACCAGTGCGACAGCGACGTCGACTGCCAGCGCGGCGACTACTGCCGGGACGGCCGCTGCGAGCTCGACGATCGCGCGGGCTGCGACATCTGCGCTACGTGCGCGTCCGACGACGACTGCGCCGGGCGCGGCACGTGCATCGGGCTCTCCGACGACGGCATCGGCCAGTGCGCGTGGGCTTGCGGCGACGCCGACCCCTGCCCCGGCGACTCGGTGTGCCGCACGGTCAACGCCCGCCGCGGCACCGTCGAGGTGTGCCTGAGCCCCGAGGGCGGCGTGGACGAGGTCGACCGCTGCGATCCAAGCTACCAGTGCGAGGTCGCCTGCCGCGACGACGTGCCCTGCGCCGACGGCCTGGTGTGCAACGAGGGCGCGTGCGAAGCGCCTCCGCCCGGCGACGACCCACCGGTCATCGGCGGCAGCTGTCTGGGCTGTTCGCAGGGCGGCGCGGCGCCCGTGGGGGTCGGGCTCCTGGCGCTCGCGTGGTGGCGTCGGCGGCGGTAGCGCCCGCCGCGTGCTACCGACCGGGCGGCGGCGGTGGGCGCGGCGCGCCCTTGCTGCGCGCGATGGCCTGCTGCACCTCGACCCAGCTCATCTTGAGCTCATAGACCGCGGCGTCGAGGAGCTGCTGCTCCTCGGCGCTCAGGTTGCCCGTGGTCTTGGCCTTGAGCATGACGAGGATGTCGATGGTGTCGCGCGCCTGCTCGAGCTGCATCTCGCGCTGCCCGTGAGGCCACGGCATGAGCCCGAGCTGCATCAGGCACTGCTGCGCCAGCGATTGCACGAAGAGCGAGAACGACAGCGCGCCGGGCGGCTCGGCCGCCTTGGGGGGCGGCTTCGGCGCCTCGGCCTTCGCGCCCGGCGCGGCGGCCTTGGGCGGCGCGGGTGCGGCCGCGGCGACCGGCGGCGGTGGCGGATCCTTGCGCGGCGGCTCTGGCGGCGCCACGTCGGGCCCGCTGCGCTCGTCGCCCTCCTCGGTGAAGCGGCGGCGATCGACGACCTTGAAGCCCTTGTTCTCGCGTTCGTTCTCGGTCATGGGCGCCTGCTCACTTGCGCTCGCCGTAGACCTTGTCGGCGATGTTGTCGGCCTGGTCGGCGAGGTCGGGCAGCCCCTTGAGGTGCGCGTCGAGCTCGGCCTTCGACAGCGCCCCCTTGGCCACGGCGCGGTCGATCACGCGCTTGTCGAGCAGGGGAGCCTTCGGGTCCTTCTTCTTGTCTGCCATGGCGGTCCTCGCGTCGGCGATGGGGTGGGAACCCGGGAGGTATGCGGTCTGGGGCTGCCGTCGTCAAGGTGGCGCGCCCCGTGACCGGCCCCCGGCGAGCGGCCCTCCCAACATCGAGCGGCGGACGCGCTAAGGTGGCCCCGATGGCCGCCAAGGACTCGATCAACAGCGTCCTCGAGCACTCCGGCGAGTGGGCGCGCGACCGCTGGGGGGCCTTCCGCAAGGAGAGCCCCTACTTCCAGGCGCGGGTCTGGCTCATCCTGGGCTACGTGGCCATCGTGGCGGCGACGCTGTGGTTGGCGCCGCCCGAGGGCGAGCACTGGCGCGTGAAGGCCGAGCGCCTCGGGTTCGGCCTGGCCTTCAAGACCGCCATCGTGGTCACCAACGTCGACAACGGCGACCTCGACCAGGTGGTGGTGGAGGTGCGCGGCGAGGGCGTGGAATTCGACGGACGCAAGGTGCCGGGGGTCTGGCGCACCAAGCCGCTGCAGCTGCCCGAGGAGGCGGAGGTCACGATCCTCACCGAGCAGCTGTTCGACGCCAAGGGCGTGCCTCCGCCCTACGCGCTCTCGGTCACGAGCGTCTCCGTCATCGACGACGGCGAGGTGCTCACGACGGTGACCCCGCGCCAGCAGGGCGGCAGCTGATGCGCCTGGTGGTGACGGGCGCGTGCGGCTTCATCGGCTCGCACCTGTGCGAGGCGCTCTTGACCCGCGGCGACACCGTGGTGGGCGTCGACAACCTCAACGATTTCTACGATCCGCGCCTGAAGGAGGAGAACGGCGCGCTCTTGGCGCGGCACGCCGGCTTCTCGCTGGTGCGCGGCTCGATCCTCGACGAGCGCGTACTGACCAACGCCTTTTCCGCCCGCCCCGACGCCGTGGTGCACCTGGCTGCGTGGGCCGGCGTACGGCCGAGCATCGAGCGCCCGGCGCTCTACGTGCGCGAAAACATCGACGGCACCGTGGCGGTGATGGACGCGCTGCGCGCGCAGCCGCGCGTGGGCGGCGCTTTGCCCAAGCTCGTGTTCGCGTCGTCGTCGAGCGTGTACGGCACCAACGCCAAGGTGCCGTTTGCGGAGACCGACCCCATCGCGCGCCCCGTGAGCCCCTACGCCGCCACCAAGCGCGCCGGCGAGCTGCTCGCCCATACCTACCATCACCTCTTCCGCGTCGACGTCACCTGCCTGCGCTTCTTCACCGTGTATGGCCCGCGCCAGCGCCCGGAGATGGCCATCCACAAATTCGCGCGCCGCATGCTCGACGGCCTGCCGGTGCCGCGCTACGGCGACGGCAGCGCGCGCCGCGACTTCACGTACATCACCGACGTCGTGCACGGCGTGCTCGCCGCCATCGACCGCTGCGCGGGCTTCCACATCTACAACCTCGGCAACTCGCGCACCGTGACGCTGACCGAGCTCATCGACAAGCTGGCGGCGGCACTGGGCGTGACGCCCGCCGTCGAGGCGCTGCCCGATCAGCCCGGTGACGTGCCCATCACCTACGCCGACATCACGCTGGCGGCGCGCGACCTCGACTACCGACCCGACTACCCGCTCGAGCGCGGCCTGGCGGAGTTCGCGGCGTGGTTGAAGGCGCGCTCGTGACGCGCGGCCGCACGTCGGCGCTCCTGGTCACCCCCCTGGGCGGCGTCGGGCGCTTCGGCAGGAATTGCCTGCTGCTCGAGGTGGAAGAGCGCGGCGCGCGCGGCCCGGCGCTCTTGGTCGACTGCGGCGCGCGCTTCGTCCACGAGGAGGCGCCAGGGTTCGACGTCGGCCTGCCCGACCTCGAGCGCATCGGCGCCCTGGGCGATCGGCTGCTCGGCACCGTGGTGAGCCACGGCCACGAGGACCACATCGGCGGCCTGCCCTACGCCGCGCGCGAGAACGACAAGCCGCTGTGGGCCACCGCGTTCACGGCGCGCCTCATCGAGCGTCGCTTCGCGCGCCTGGGCGCCCGCCTCGGCGCCGTCGACGTGGTGGCGCCGGGCGACGTGCGCGCCATCGGCCCCTTCTCCGTGCGCTGGCTGGCCGTGAGCCACTCGATCCCCGACGCCACGGCGCTGGTCATCGACACGCCGGCTGGGCGCGTGGTGCACTCCGGCGACTTCCGCGTGGACCTCGATCCCGTGCTCGGCCCGCCCACCGACCTCGAGGGCCTGACGCGCGCCGGCGACGAGGGCGTCGCGTGCCTGCTGGCCGACTCCACCGGCGCCATGAGCGACGGCGACAACCCCGGTGAGCGCAGCGTGGGGCGCGCGCTGCACGACGCCATGGCGGGCGCCGGCGGGCGCGTCGCCGTGTCGCTGTTCGCGAGCCACGTGCAGCGCTTGCAGCTCCTGGCCGAGGCGTGCCGCGCGCACCGGCGCCGGCTCGCGCTGGTGGGCCAAGGCCTCAAGGAGGTGCATGCCATCGCGCGCGAGCTCAAGCTCATCACGCTCGACGACGTGCTGGTCGACGAGGCGGACCTGGCGAGCTTCCCGCGCGCGCGCCAGTGCCTCGCGGTCACCGGCACCCAGGGTGAGCCCGGCAGCGCGCTCGCGCGCTTGGCACAGGACACGCACGCCACCCTACGCTTGGAGCGCGGCGATCGGGTGGTGATGTCGGCGCGCGTGATCCCGGGCAACGAGGCCCGCGTGCTCGAGGCGCTGGAGGCGCTGGCCGAGCGCGGCGTCGAGATCGTCGACGGACCGCGCGCCCCGCACGTGAGCGGCCACGGCTACGCGGGCGATCTGGCGGCGCTGGTGGTGGCGACGCGCCCCGCGAGCTTCGTGGCCTTGCACGGCAACGCGCGCAACCTGCTGGCCCACCAAGCGCTCGCGCGCAGCGCGGGCCTGCCCGCCGATCGCGTGGTCGACCTGCGCGACGGCGGCACCCTGCGCATCGACGTCGACGGCGCCATCACCACGTCGACGGGCGAGCGCGCGCGCGAGCCGCTGGCCGCCTACGGCGCGGTCGAGCACTTCCCCGACAGCGCGCTCGCGGCGCGCCGGCGCATGGGCACGGCCGGCGCGATCGTGGTGCACGCGCAGGGCGGCGTGCCCGACGTGGTGTTGCGCGGCGTGGCCCCCGCGCTGCCCGACGCGCTGCTGCTCGAGGCGCGCGCGCACGCGCGCGCGCTGGTGGCCGCGGCGGGCACCGAGGCCGAGCCCGAGCTGGTGCGCGCGCTGGCGCGCCTCTTTCGGCGCGCCGGCCGCCCGCCGCCCGAGATCATCGTGGTCGCCGACGACGACCGGCGCTGACGGATCCGCCATCGCCTGGTACAGTGCCGGCCGCGTGCGCGCGCCTCGCTCCCCTCTCGTCGCCACTGCCGCGCTCCTCGGCGC
This sequence comes from uncultured Myxococcales bacterium, assembly GCA_964580865.1. GTDB lineage: Bacteria > Myxococcota > UBA727 > UBA727 > VGSZ01 > JACOUT01. Next base: position 6,554 of record CAZONM010000180.1, read on the forward strand.
GCTCGCGCTGTGCGCCTGCCCCATCGGCGCGCCACCCGACGACGAGCGCGACGCCGGGCCCGACGACACGGGGTACCCGCCACCGCGCACCGACCTCACCGACGCCCTCGGCGACGACGACACCGTCGACGTCGCGGCGTGGAACCTGAAGAACTTCCCGTGCGGCAACGAGTCGTACTCCACCGTGTGCCGCGATGATCCCGCGGGCTCGGTCGAGCTGGTCACCGACCTGATCGCGTCGCTCGCGCTGGACGTGGTGGCCGTGGAGGAGATCGCCGACGTCGCAGCGTTCGAGGAGATCGTGCAGCGCCTACCGAACCACGAAGGCGTCCTCTCCAACGATCAGTACTTCGACGGCAGCTACCAGAAGATCGGGATCATCTACGACGCCAGCAAGCTCAGCGCCGGGGACCCCGTGCACCTGTTCGCGTCGAGCGACGACTTCCCGCGCCCGGCGTTCCAGCTCGAGCTCACGTGGACGGGCGGAGGTGAGGCGCTGAGCTTCCTCGTCATCGCGCTGCACTTGAAGGCCGGGGAGACCGACGACGATCGCGGCGAGCGCACCCGCGCCATCGCGCAGCTCGAGCAATACGTCGGCAACCTGGTCGACGGCGCCGGGCAGGACAACGTCGTCATCGTGGGCGACTTCAACGAGACGCTCGACGCAGCCGGATTGCCGGTGTTTCAGCCGCTGCGCGACGGCGCCCGCTATACCATCCAGACGCAGACGAACCACAACGCCGGCGAGGAGAGCTTCCTGTCGTCGGGCGTCATCCTCGACCACATCGTGACCACCACGGCGCTGTCCGAGGCCATCGGCGGGGCGCACGCCGTGATTCCGCGGCTCCAGGCGGACGTCGCCAACTACCGCGAGCGCGTGAGCGATCACCTGCCGGTGGCGCTGTCGATCGGTGCGCCGTAGCGCGCCGCGCACGCGCGGCGGCGACGTCACTCGAGAGTCAGCGTGGCCAGCGCGCGCTCGAACATCGCTTCGGCGTGGCGGGCGCCGTCCCGCGGCGCCGTGACCGTCACCACGACGACATACGCCCCCGCGTCGACGAACGCTTGCAGCTGGCGCACCGGGCCCTGCGTCTCCAACGTCGCGAGCTGCGCGATGGTCAGCGCCGCGCGCCCGCCCACCAGGCGCGCGCCGCGCGATTCGAGGTGGAAGCCGGGCATCGACGCCGACAGCTCGGCGATGACCGCGTCGACGTAGTCGCCGAGCGTGCCCGCGCGCGGCTCTCTCGCCACGGTGAGCGCCGCGCGCTCGCCGTCGACCAGCACGATCATCGTTTGGTCGCTGAGGCCATCGGGCGCCTCGAACGACAGCTCCTGGTAGCGGTAGCGCGCCATGCCCGCGGCTCGTTCACCGGCGCCGCGCGAACGGGACGCTCTCGGCCAGGCGCGCATCGTCGTCGTCGAGGACCTCGGCTACCACGTCGTAGTCCTTCACGTCGGTGACCACGGCGTGCACGATCTCGCCCACGCGCAGCGGCCGGGCCGACGACAGGTAGGTGGTGCCGTCGATCTCGGGCGCCTGCGACCACAGGCGCCCCTTCACCAGCAGCTCGTGCTCTTCGCTCTGCCCCTCCACGACGGCCTCGTGCACCGTGCCGATGAGCGCGCGGCTCCTCTCCTCGTGGATGCGCCGCTGCCGGCGCATGAGCTTGCCGTGACGCGAGCGCTTCTGCGCCGCGCTCACCTTGTGGGGCAGCGCGAACGCCGCGGTGCCCTCCTCGTCGGAGTAGCGGAACACGCCCAGGCGCTCGAAGCGCACGGTCTCGGCGAAGTCGAGGAGACGCTGGAAGTCGGCGTCCTCCTCGCCGGGGAAGCCCACGATCACCGACGTGCGCAGCACCGCATGGCGCACGCGCGCGCGCACGCCGATCAGAAGCTCGGTGAGCCGCCGCTGGTCTTTGCCGCGGCGCATGAGGCGCAACATGCGGTCGCTGCCGTGCTGCGTGGGGATGTCGAGGTAGGGCAGCGCGTTGGCGCCGCCGTCGAGCTCGGCCAACAGCTCGTCGGAGAGCGTGCGCGGGTAGAGGTACATGCAGCGCACCCAGCGCAGCCCCGGCACCCCCGCCAGGGCACGCAGCAAGCCCGCGAGCGTGGGCCGGCTCGGCAGGTCGTGCCCATAGCCCGACAGGTCCTGCGCCACCAGGTTCAGCTCCACCACGCCGCCAGCGGCCAGCCGGGTGGCCTCGCGGACCAGGTCGTCGATGGGGCGGCTGCGTTGCGCGCCGCGCAGCTCGGGGATGATGCAGAACGCGCACGCGTTGTCGCAGCCCTCGGCGATCTTGAGGTAGGCCGTGTAGCGCGGCATCGAGTTGACGCGCGGCAGCTCGCAGCCGGCGACGAACGTGGGGCGCGCCGACACCAGCGTCTGCACGGGCACCGGCTCGACGTGCGCGTGCTCGTGCGCGGCGGCGTCGCTCGGCAGCACCCGCAACAGCGACGACGAGCGCTTGGTCGGCGCCGCCGGGCCGAGCACCTCACCGATGCGCGCGTAGTCGCTGGTGCCGAGGAACGCGTCGACCTCGGGCAGCTCCTGCGCCAGCTCGCCGACGTAGCGCTGCACCATGCAGCCGCTCACCACCAGCTTGGCACCGGTCTTGGCCTTGACCGCGCCCATCTCCAGGATGGCCTCGATGGACTCCTTCTTGGCCTCGCCGATGAAGCCGCAGGTGTTGATGACGATGGCGTCGGCCTCGCCCGGGTCCTCGACGACGGAGTGCCCACCCTCCACCGAGATGCCGAGCATGTGCTCCGCGTCCACGCGGTTCTTCGGGCAGCCCAGGGAGACGAAGTGAACCTTGGCCATCTAGGGCTGCCCGAAGAAGGCGCGGAGCGCCGGCTGTTCCGCGCGGCGCGGCGGAGCCGCGCGCCGCGCACGGTACTGCGGGCAGCCCAGGGAGACGAAGTGAACCTTGGCCATCTAGGTCGTGACCTCGGCCATCAACCCTTCGTCGGCTCGCGGCCGAGCGTGATGCCCTTGAGCTTCTCGGCCAGCGGGTTGAGCTTCTGCCCGGCCGCGGCTTCCTTCTTCTTGTAGTCGTCGTACGCCTCGCGCGTGTCACCCTCGATGACGGCGCGCATGGACACGCTGACTTTCTTGAAGCGCCGGTCGAAGCTCTTGACCTCGACCTCGACCTCTTGGCCCACCTTGACGGCCTCTTGTGCGCGCTCGACGCGCCCGTCGCCTTCCTTGCCCACCAGGTCGCGCACGAAGCAGAAGCACGTGAGCCCGTCGTCGACCGCGAGCCACGCACCCTTGTCGTCGACGCGCGCGACCTTGAGCTTGAGGCGCGCGCCCTTCCGGTACTTCTTCTCCCACGCGTCGAACGGGTTGTCGCTCGTGCGCTTGATCGACAGGCCGACGCGCTGCTTGGCGGCGTCGACGTTGACCACCACCGCCTCGACCTCCTGGCCGATGTTGAGCAGCTCCGACGGGTGGTGCGGGTGCGCCGTCCACGAGATCTCACCGATGTGGATCAGGCCGTCGATGCCGTCGGCCAGCTCCACGAACGCGCCGAAGTCGGCCAAGCTCTTGATCTTGGCCTTGACCACCGTGCCCACGGGGAACTTCTCGGCCACCACGTCGAACGGGTTCGCCTCGAGCGCGCGCGTCGACAGCGAGATGCGGCGCTCGGCGGTGTCGAGGCCGAGCACCTTGACCTTGACCGCGTCGCCGATCGTGAAGCGCTGACTCGGGTGCTTGACCTTGGTCCACGAGATCTCGCTGATGTGGATGAGACCCTCGACGGGCTGCTGCGTCGACGGCAGCGTGAGCCGCACGAACGCGCCGAATTCCGCCAGCGCCACGACCGTGCCCTCGACGACCGAGCCCTCGGCGAAGGCCGCGCGCACCTCTGCCCACGGGTCGGACGCGAGCTGCTTGAGCCCGAGCTTGATCTTGCCGGTCTCGGGGTTCTTCGACAGCACCTTGGCCTGCACCTTGGCGCCCACCTTGAGCACGTCGGCGGCGCGGGCGCGCCCGTCCCAAGTGAGGTCGCTCTGGTGCACCATGCCGTCGATGCCGCCCACGTCGAGGAAGGCGCCGTAGGGCATGATGTTCTTCACGACCGCCGTCACCACGGCGCCCTCGGCGAGCTCCGCCAGCCGCTGCGCCAGTTGCTGCTTGCGCTCGGCCGCCAGGCGCGCCTTGCGCGTCACCACGACGTTGGCCCGCACGGGATCGAGCTCCACGAGGTCGAACGCCCCGGCGCCGCCCACCACGTCGTCGCTCGGGCGAGGCCCGAAGCGCGACAGCGTGGCTTGGCTGGCGGGCAGGAAGGCGCGCACCGCACCCACCACGTCGTCCTCGTCCTTGCCGCACAGCGCCACCGAGTAGCCGCCCTTGATCTCGCGCACCACGAAGCCGGGCACGCCCTCGTCCTTGCCTTGGTGCGCCAACAGCGCGTCGAGCGCGTCGAGCGCGCGGGCCTGCGCGACCGACGCTGTGGCCACCGGCTCAGTCGCGGTGGGGGCGTCGAGCAGGCGCACCCTCAGCGCGTCGCCGGCCTTGGCGCCCGGCAGCTCCGCCGCCGGCACCGCGGCGCGCACCGGCGCGTGTCCGAGGGCCTGCACGTCGACGAAGACGGCGGCGTCGGTCACGTCGGCGACCACGGCCGGGTGCACGGCTTGCCACAGCGGCGGCCCCGCCAGCGCCGCCAGCTCGTCGACGTTGAAGCGGGGGGGCGACAGGTCGAGGCGCGGCCCCCGGTGGCC
>CAZONM010000181.1:0-11233 GCA_964580865.1 uncultured Myxococcales bacterium
GCTGCGCCAGCGCGCACGCCTCCTCGTGGGTGACCAGGGCCTCGCTGATGGCGCCGCTGGTCTCCACGAGCGCCGCCCTGCGCTCGAGCAGCTCCAGCTCGGCCGTGCGCAAGCCCGCGGCGCGTGCTGCCGCCAGCCCGCGCGCTACCGCGGCCTCGTGGGCGTCCCGCGCGCCGCGTCGGGTGGCCATAGCGGTGGCGGCCAACGCGAGCGCGGCGCTGTCGCCGTGATCGCTGGCGTGGGCCAGGGCCAAGTCGACGTTGGGGCCGTCGTCCACCAAGGCCTGCAGCGCGGCGCGGTCACCGGCGTCGGCGCGGGCGGAGAACGGCGCGGACCAGGCGGCCAACACGTGGGCGTGGCGCGCGGTGGCGTCGGCGGGACGCGCGGCGCGCCGCTCGAGCGCCTCGCGCACGCTCGAGAAGCAGCCCACGCGCAGCTCGCCGTGGCGTCCGTGGCGCACCCAGGCGAGCGCGAGCTTCGTGAGGGCCTGGAGGAGCTCACCGGCGTCGGGGCCACCGACGACCTCTTGCGCCACGTCGAGCGGCAGGGCGTCGGCGCAGCACGCGAGACGCTCGAGGGCGTCGCGTTCCGCGTCGGTGGCGCAGGCGAGCGCCACCTCCACCGCCGCCGCCATGAGCGCGGGCTTCGTGCTGGGACGCGAGGGCACCGCGCCTCGCAGGCGCTTGGCGACGGCGTCGACGCCGTCGTTGGCCGCGCGCGCCGCCATGAGCTCGATGGCCAGCGGCAGCCCCGCGACCTGCTCGACGATGAGCGCGGCGGTGGCCTGCGCCGCGTGGGGCAGGGGGACGTCTGCCAGGGCGCGCAGCCGATCCTCGAACAGCGCGACGCCCGACGCCGGCGACAGCCCGGCGAGCTCGAGGGCGCGCTCGCCGGGCAGCGCCAGCGGCGTGCGCGACGTGCACAGCACGCGCAGCGCCGGGGCGCGATCGAGCCAGGTGGCGAGCACGTCGGCGTGCGGCAGGAGGTGCTCGAGCCCGTCGAGCGCCAGCAACATCTCGCCCGAGAGCGCCAGCGCGCGCCCCACGTGCTCCACGGCCGCGTCCTCGCGCACCGTGGCCAACGAGATCCCGAGCGCCTGCGCCACGGCGGCCACCAGCGCCGCGCGATCGCGCGCGGGCACGAGGTCCATCACCTCCACCACCGTGACGCGGCCGCGCGCCGTGGTCTCGGCGGTGGCCCGGCGCAGCAGGCGGGTCTTGCCCACGCCCGCCGCGCCCCACAGCGTGGTCAAGCGCTGCTCCTCGACGGCGGCGAGGAGGTCGGCGAGCACGCGGTCGCGACCCACGAAGCTCGTGGTTTCCAGATGGCAGCCCGCGGCGCTCCCCGCGGAAAAAGCGGCTCCGTGCGGCATACGCACGGTAACGCAAGGTCCGTGCCCGGGCGATCGTTAGCGCGCTGTCAGGGGACTAAGCAGCTAAAGATTCAGGGTAAATTGTGCCTGTTGGCTGGTGTCAGCGGGCGGATCGGAGGCTCGCGAGCACCGCGTCGAAGGTGGCCGCCAGGCGCGCGCGGTCGCCCTCGGCGCCGGTGGCGGTGACGATGAGCAGCTCGCCGTCACGCGGGACGTAGGCCTGCAGCATGCGCAGGCCGGCGCCGTCCTTGGCGGTGGTGCCGTGCTCCAGGACGACGGCGTCGACGCCGGCGACGGCGCGGGCGGTGCGCTCCACCAGGCGGTACCCCGACAGCTGCTTCTTCATCTGCTCGACGGCGTCGGCGAGGTAGCGATCGAGCTTGGCCGGCGCGCGCTCGCGCGTGAAGGTGAGGTTGAGGTCGACGACGCCGCCCTTCTTGCCCAGGAAGGTCAGCACCGTCTCGTCGTCGAGGCCGGCGGGGAGCTCGAACCGGTACGTGCGCCAGAGGTAGTCCATGGCCGTCCTCCTGGGCGCCAAAGCGCCGCGGCCGAGGATAGAATCACAGGTTCAGCGACCATGCCCGTGAAAACGACGAGCCAGACGCGGGTCAACCGCCATCGCCCGCGCCTGGCGGAGCTCGCGCCGCCCAGGCCCGTGGAGCGCGCCCGCGCTGCCGCCACCGTGAGCGTGGCGCCGCCCGAGCTGCCGAACCACTTGCACGCACACGCCCCCGTCCAGACCACCGGCGGGCACGCGAGCCTGTTCGACGTGCGCTTGGGACAGGCGCAAGTAAAGCGCGTGTGGACCAAGGTGCAGGGCCTGCTCGGCGTGGGCGACGCGGGCGCGCTCAAGCAGGCCGACGCCCTGGTGGCGCGCGCCCGCGACGCGCAGGCCGGCCTCGCGAACCTCTCGGCGACGGAGCTCAGCACGCTCGCCAAGCGGCGCATGGCCGAGCTGTCGGGCATCGAGCTCGGCGCCCTCGACGCCCACGCCGCCGAGGTGTTCGCCCTCGCCACCGAGGCTGCGCGGCGCGCGCTCAAGCTCGACACGCACGATCAGCAGCTGGTGGCGGGCGCGCTCTTGATGCAGGGCAAGGTGGTCGAGCAGTACACGGGCGAGGGCAAGACGCTCTCGGCCGTGGCGCCGGTGGCGCTGGCCGCGCTCACCAAGCAGGGCGTGCACGTCGCCACGTCGTCGGAGTACCTGGCGCGTCGCGACGCCGAGGCCATGGCCCCGGTGTACAACGCGCTCGGGCTCACCGTGTCGGCGCTGTTGCCCGACGGCGGCGCGGTGCTCATCAAGGACGGCGCTGTGACGCCGGTGGACCGGAAGACCGCGTACCTGGCCGACATCACGTATGCCACGGCGTCGCAGCTCGGCTTCGACTACCTGCGCGACAACCTCGCCAAGAGTGAGGACCAGCGCGTGCAGCGCGGCCACGCCACGCTCATCATGGACGAGGTCGACTCCCTGCTCATCGACGACGCCCGCACGCCGCTCATCATCGCGGGCAAGCCCGATGATCCGCAGGCCGAGCTGCGCGTCGGCGTGTGCGCCGCGGTGGAGGAGCTCACCATCGGCGAGCACCTCGAGTTCGACCGCAGCCAGGGCACGGCCTCGCTCACCGACGAGGGCTTCAGCAAGCTCGCGGCCTCGCTGGGGCTCAAGGACGAGCTCCTGCTGCAAGAGCCGCCCCTCGGCGCGCTCATCAACGCGGCGGTGCGCGCGCGCGTGCTGCTCGTCGACGGCATCGACTACATCGTCAAAGACGGCAAGGTCGAGCTCATCGGCAAGAACGGCGAGATCCTGCCGGGGCGCCGCTTGAGCGCCGGGCTGCACCAGGCCATCGAGGCGCGCGAGGGCGTGGAGATCCAGCCCGAGACGCGCACCATCGGCTCGGTGACCCTGCGCGACTATCTGGGGCTGTATCGCAAGGTCGGCGGCATGACCGGAACCGCCGAGGTGAGCGAGGCCATCTTCCAAGATGTCTATCGGCTCGACGTGGTGCGCGTGCCCACGCACCTGCCGCTGCAGCGCAAGGACGATCCGCCGCGGCTCTTTCGCACCATCGAGGAGAAAGCCATGGCCATCATGGCCGACGCCGTCCTCGAGGCGAAGAAGGGGCGCCCGGTGCTCATCGGCTGCCCCGACGAGCGTTCGGTGGAGGCGCTGTCGGCGCTGTTCTCGGAGAACGGCATCGCCCACACCTGCCTCACGGCCAAGCACGAAGAGGAAGAGGCGCGCGTCATCGCCGACGCCGGTCGCCCCGGCGCCATCACCATCTCCACGCCCAAAGGGGGCCGCGGCGTCGACTTCAAGCTCGGCGGCAAGGACGCGGACCCGGCCACTAGGAAGCGCGTGCTCGACGCGGGCGGCCTCATGGTGCTCGGCTTCTCGCCGAACGCCTCGGCGCGCATCGACAATCAGCTGCGCGGGCGCGCCGGTCGCCAGGGCGAGCCCGGCGGCACGCGTCTGTACGCGAGCTTACAGGATCGGTTCTTCACCAACCGCGAGCTGCCCAAGTGGGTCACCGAGCGCCCACCGCCGCCCGAGGGGCTCGAGGGGCGCCAGGTGAGCGCGCTCATCGACGAGCACAGCGCGCTCGGCGAGAGCCTCTTGCAGGCGCAGCTCAAGGACTCCCTGCCGTTCGACGCGGTCACCGGTGAGCATCGCCGGCGTTGGCTCGAGCAGCGCGACGAGGTCATGAAGGGCGACGTGGTCGAGGGCATGCACGGCATCATGGAGGGCGCGCTGGTGTCGCTCATCGAGCACGTGGTGCAGGAGCACGGCAGCGGCGACGCCGGGTTGTGGGAGCTGTACAAGGGCCTGGCCGCGGTGGTGCCGCTGCCCGAGCGCAGCGACGCGCCGCCCGCGTGGCACGGCAAGGACGCGCACGCCTTGGCCGCGCACATCTTGCCCCAGCTGCACCAGTCTCTGGGCGCGTTCGTGGAGCGCCTCGGCCCGGCGGGCTCGAGCACGCTGCGCCAGGTGCTGCTCAAGGCGCTCGACGACGGGTTCTGCGATCACCTCGACGCGCTCGACGACATCCGCGCCGGCATCGGCTGGCAGCAGATCGCGCAGAAAGATCCGAAGATCGTCTACCGTCAGCTCGCCGCCGACGCGTGGCGCGAGTACATGGAGAGCGCGCAAGACGCCGTCACGCGCGCGGTGATGGGCGCCATGCCCGCGGTGCAGCTGTCATGAAGACCACACGCAAGGATCGCGCTCACGTCGGCAAGGGCCAGCACGTCGTCACCGGGGGCGCCACGAGCCCCACGTCAGGCACGGCGCAGGAGGTAGGCCCCGCGCCGTCGCCCGACCGACCACCGGAAGCCATCGACGCGCGCGCCGCCATCAAGGCGCTCGCGCTCGAGCACAAGGCGGAGCGCAAGCAGACGAGCAAGGGCGCCGAGGCCGCCGGGTTCGGCGCGCGCCTTATGAGCCTGGTGCGCGGCGAGGGTGGCAAGAAGGCCTTCGCCGTCATGGGGCTCGGCATGGCGCTGTTCGGCGCCGCGCAGGGCGCCGCCGCCGAGGTGGTCAACGTGGGCACGGCGAGCACGCAGGTGCAGCCGCAAACCGCGGGCGCCGGGGGCGCCGTGCTCGAGCACATGCTGAGCACGCTCAACGGCGGCGAGGCACCGCCCGCGTCGTCGTGGCTCGCGGCGGGCGAGACTGCCACTCCGGGTAAGACCATGTCGCCGCACGAGGCGCTCATCGGTCAGAAGCTGGCCGCGCTGTCGACCGCCAGCGAGCAGCCCGAGATCAAGCTCACCGGCGCGCACGGGCAGTGGCTCAACACCGCCGAGATTCGCTTCGACGTGCCGAGCGAGCTGCGCTCCGTGAACGACGGGCAGAGCGTGCTCATCCCGCTCGAGGGCGGACGCGAGCTGCACATGATCGAGCTGCGCTACCAAGACACGCGGCCGCTCAAGGACTTCGAGTTCAACCGCCGCGTCCCCGGCGGCGCGTGGGAGACCTTCCGTGGCGACGAGTACCGCGCGTCAGAGGAGAAGGAGAAGGCCGGCCAGCTCGAGATCAAGCGCGAGCCCGATCACCACGCCATGTGGATCAACAACCCCATCCGCGTGAAGGTGGAGGTCGTCGACGCGAGCGGCAACGTGCTGCACACCATCGGCAAGAAATTCCTCGATCCCCAGCTGCACGACGCGTGGTCACCCGAGAGCCCCGGCTCCGCCGAGGTCGACAACATCTCGAACGGCTACGAGAAGCTGCCCGAGGGCAAGCTGCCCGCGGGCGCGCAGCTGCGCCTCACGCCCGTGCACGAGCACCGCAAGCCGTGGGAGGCCGAGCGCACCGTCGCCATGGACCTCTCGTGGGTGAAGCCCATCTACATGCCCGAGCACGCCGAGCGCGTGCAGGTGCGCCAGGGCGGCTGGGAGAAGCCCGCGACGCAGGGCTACGACGTCGAGGCCGGGCGCCCCATCGCCGCCGTGCTGGTGAAATGGACCGACCACGGCGGCACCTCGTCGGGCAGCGTGCGCGTCACCAAGCCCGACGGCAGCGTGTACCAGTCGCCGTCGTACAACGTAGGCTCGGGCGAGACCGAGCTCATCCCCCTCGACGGCGTCATCGCCAAGGACGGCAAGCTGCACATCGAGGGCTGGGGCCTCGAGGTGGGCAACATCGAGGTGCTGTACCGATGACCATCCGCGACAAGCTCCTCGATCGCCTCACCGGCACGCGCGGGCGCGCGCAGCAACGCGAGACCGAGACGTCCACGGTGGTGAGCGGCAGCACGACGGTGGTGCCGCCGCACGAGAGCGAGACCGGCGGCTCGCACGAGGCGGGCGCGCTGGCCGCGCTGCGCGGCCTCGCGCTCCAGCACAAGACCCCCGAGATCAAGAAGACCAAGGGCGCCGACGCCACCACGTTCGGCGCCAAGCTCATGGGGCTGGTGCGCGGCGAGGGCGGCAAGAAGGCGTTCGCGGCCCTGGGCATCGGCATGTCGCTGTTCGGCGTGGCGCAGAGCGCGTCCGCCGAGGTGGTGCACGTGGGCGCAGGCACGCAGGTGCAGCAGGCGGCGCAGAAGATCGCCGCCGAGACCGGTCAGCCCTACGTGCAGGTGACGGCAGACAAGGCGGCGCTCGAGCAGGTGTTCACGCGCGCCGAGGCCGGCGAGATCTCGCTCAAGCACCTGGTGCTCGACTGGGGCGATGGCTCGACGCCGCCGTCGTCGTGGGAGTGGCAGCAGTGGCAGCAGAAGTTCCCGAAGGCGTTCGACCAGGTGGAGCTGGTGCACGTCATCGGCAGCGACCTGCAAGCGCACCCGTTCCAGAGCTACGGCGCGCCCATCTTCAAGAACGCCAAGGCCATCGTGGCGTTTGACCTGTCGACGGCGATGGAGCAGGGGCCGGCGAGCGCCTGGGTGCTCGAGCAGACCACCAAGACCGCCGCCGGGCTCAAGCCGGGCTTGAGCGCGCAAGAGGCGCTCATCCAGGCGAAGGCGTTGGCGAGCCAGGGCGCCACGTTGGGTGTCGCCACCCGCGTCGAGGTCGGCGAGGCGAGCCACCGACAGGCGCCGGAGAACGCGCTGTCGCAGTGGCTCGATCAACAGGCGCAGAGCGGCACGCCCATCACGCAGAGCGCGCTCGAGGGCAAGCTCAAGGAGCTGGCCACGGGGAGCGAGGGCCTCACCGACGGCATGCTCGGCTCGCTCGCGTCGCGCCTCCTGCAGCCCGGCTTCGCCATCGACTACGACGCCGCCCGCCTTGGGCAGCACCTGGTCGACGTGCGCCGCGCCGGCGGCGCCGAGGCGGCCGCCACGGCGTTGGTGCAGGGCAACGTGCACGAGGCGCGGCACAAGCTCGCCGTCGAGGCCAACCAGACCGAGTACGCGCAAGCGCACAGCGAGGTCTTCGGCGGCGCCGTGACGCGCGGCGTGCCCCTGGTGGGGAGCCAGGCAATCCCCACCGACGGCATCCAAGGCAAGGCCTACCTCGTCGACGGCCTCGGCACGGTCAAGAACGGCGAGGTGGTGGTGCAGGCCATCCGGCACCCCACCAGCGGCGACGGCTACCAGCTGACCTTCAAGCTCGGCGCCAACGCGGGCGCGGCGCTCGAGACCTTCCTGAACGCGCGCGGCGCGTCGCTCGTCGAGAAGACCATCGTCAACCAGGCGCCGGTGGACGGGCGCGTGCTCACGGTGGAGAAGGGCGACGCCGTGCAGGCGAGCGCCACCGTGGAGAACCAGCAGCCCGAGATGAGCATCGGGCCGGCGCTGCGCCTGGAGCAGCCCGGCAAGTTCCGCATCGACTTCTTCCCCGAGTCGCTGGCCAAGCAGTCCTTGCGCAGCGAGGTGCACCTCCAGGTGTATGGGACCACCGACGCCGCGCGCAATCAGCAACTTCAGGCCGTGCTCGAGGAGCTCGGCCTGAAGGACGTGATGGCCGGTAAGCCGTCGCAGGAGACGGAGCAGAAGCTCATCGGGCTGCGCCTCCTCGAGCAGGCCGATCCGCGCGCCCACCACGCGATCACCGCCAGGCTCGAGCGCGGGGGCGCCGTGACCCTGCAGCAGCTCCACGCCGCGCTGGTGGCCGCCGAGGTGCCGCCGGCGTTCCTGCAGCAGGCGTATTACGCCGAGGCTGCGCCCGGGCACGTGAGCGTCATCGTGCCGGGCCAAAGCGAAGCGTATGCGCGGCGCGGGGTGCGCGCCCTCTACCACACCATGGGCAACGCCGAGACCTTCGCGTTCATCGCCAAGGACGGCGCGCTCATGTCGACCAAGGACCGCCTGCAGGTGGGCAAGGTCTTTCGCGGCATGTCGAGCGACGAGGACCTGAGGAGCGGCGGCGCGGACTTCGTGTTCACGCGGCAGGTCACGAGCGCCATCGGCAACCCGGGCTCGTACGAGATGCGCGGCGGGGCCATCATCTTCAAGGCCGACGTCCTCGATCGCGCCGACTGGTTCGCGTACTCGGGCGACCGCTACGGCACCACGCTGGCCGGGGACCGCGGCAAGCCGAGCGAGGCCGTGCGCGCGGTGGCGCAGCGCGCGTACCAAGCGCTCAAGGCCAAGGGCGACCCGGCGGTGCAGAGCCAGGACTTCGACGCCTGGTTCAGCGCCCTCGTGCAGAGCCAGGTCGATCATCGCGAGAACACCTATCTGCCGCGCCCCGTGGGTCGTCACCAGGTGAAGGAGACCACCGGCTCGTCGAACGAGACCATGCTCGAGGGCACTATCCCGCTCTCGCAGATGGAGCGCTTCATCGTCCCGAGCCAGGAGTCGAAGGACAAGGTGATCGCCAAGCTCACCTCGCTCGGCGTCACCGAGATCAACGGCCGGCCCATCGCGGAGTTCGTGCAGGTGCGCGACAAAGGCTTCTTCACCGAGGAAGAGCTCTTGCGCATGCAGAACCCCGCCGAGGCCACGCCGGGCGGCAAGGTGACGAACGAGCAGAAGGACCCGCGCTTGCAGTTCTACGTCAGGAACAACCCGGCGCTGCAGCTGCCCGGGGTGGCCACGGGGGGCGGGACGCACCATGCGTGACGTTGCGGTCGCGGCGCGCCGCGGCACCTCGTGGGGGACGCCAGGGTGACGCTGTGGTGAAGGTGCACAGCCCCCTGGTGTCGACCACGCCGCTCGAGGGCGAGCGGCGCGTCGCCGCGCCCGTCAGCAACACCGGTGTCGAGGAGAACCCCTCGCCCGCGTCGCCTACCGTGCTGCCGGCCACGCCGGTCGCGCCGCTGTCGAACGAGGTGGTGGCGAACCTGCAGGGCGAGCGCCCCGGCGAGATCCGCGGCGGCGTGCACGCGCGCATCGCGCAGGCCGGTCGCGCGTCCGCCGCCGCCGTGCAGCGGCAGGTCGAGCGCTTCCTCGCCAACGAGCACGTGCAGGTGGTGGGCGACGCGCTCGTGGGCGCCACGCGATCGGGCGTTGACCTGTTCGCCGACGGCGCCGACTTCCTCATCTCCGCCGTGGGCGATGGCACCGACGCCGTCGCCGACGGCATCGTCGCGGGTGGCGAGCGCCTCGACGCGCTGGCCGACGAGGGCCGCGCCAAGCTGCAAGCCACCGTCGACGATCTGCGTGCGCGCGCTGGCTCGCTCGCCGCCGAGGCCGAGCGGATCTTGGAGAGCGCCGACGCGCTCGACGAGGCCCGCCGCCTCGAGGTGCAGCAGCAGTGGGCCACGGGCCAGGTGCTGGCGGCGGTGGCGGGGAAGATCGAGGAGCTCATCCACCTCGACGAGGCCAAGGCGTTCCTCGCCAAAGGCGGCAGCGCGCTGTTCAAGGTGGCGAGCGACGTCTTCGAGCTGGTGGGCGAGATCGTGCACAAGGGCGCCAAGGCGCTGGCCACCGGCATCACCGTCGCGGGCAAGTTCCTCAAGTGGCTCGTGGGGAAGGACACGCTGCGCAGCACGGCGATCGCGGTGTTCGGCGGCGTGCGCGCGAACCTCATCTCGCAGAAGCTCAACGCCGGCGTGGGCGGCGGCTTGTACTTCCCTTCGTTCAAGGAGCGCGACGCCTCCGGCAAGGCGTCGTACTTCGACGTCATCGCCTTCGATTGGGGCGTGTCGGCGTGCTCGCCGGTGGCGGGCGCCGGGTGGAACTCGCGGGGCGGCGCCGGCGCTGGCGTCAACCTCTACTTCGTGTCGGCCACGTTCAACGCCATGACCGAGCGCGTCTTCATTGGCATCCCCGGCGTGTGGGGCGTGACGCTCGGGCGCGATCGCGAGCGCGGCTCCGAGATCAACTTCGGCAACAACGTGGGCCTCGGGGGCGGCGAGAGCGCCGGCGCGTACGCGACGTACGGCGTGTCGCTGCACACGCCCTTGCTCGATCCGGTGAACAAGTACGTCACGCGCCCCATCGCCAAGGCCATCGTGCACGCCAGCCGCGCCGTCGTCGACGGCGCGACGTGGGTCTGGCAGCGCGTCCGCGGCGCGCCGGGCGACGCGAGCGCTGCGACAACCACGTAGCCGCTCAGGGATCGCGCCCGCAGGTCCCGCTGCCCTGATCGGCGATGGCGCCGTCGATGGTGAGGAACGCGAACCGGTAGCCGGCGTCCTCGAGCGTCAGCATGAGCACGCCCGGGCGCCCGCTCGCGCGCGCCTCGGAGCCCGCCGCCGGCTGGTCGCGCAGCGGGTAGGCCGCGCGCCCGCCCGTCCCCACGATGAAGGTCCGCGGCCCCGCGGACGAGACCTGCCCCGACGCGTCGAGCGGGGCGAACCGCTCGTAGTGGTGGTCGTGGCCGTTGAGGACGACGTCGGCGCCGCCGGCGACCAGCGCCTCCCACAGCGGCTGGTGTGCCGCGCTCGGGCCGTGCCCCCCCGACGAGAAGCGCGGGTGGTGTGCGATCACGGCAGTGCAGCGCCGTCGGTGGCCGGACAGCTCACCGGCGAGCCACGTCAGCTGCGCGGAGCCGGGCGCGCACGCGTCACCGGTGGCGCAGTCGCTGTCGACCACGATGACGCGCCAAGGTCCCACGTCCTGTGCGTGGTACAGCGGCCGACCGGCGGCCACACCGAAGGTCTTCCGGAAGCCGGCGGCGTCGGCGGTCAGCCAGTCGTGGTTCCCTGGTGCGGCGATGGTGCGATCGACGAACGGCCCCCACGTGGGCAGGTAACAGCGCCGGTACTCGTCGACGGAGCCGGTCTCGTACGCGTTGTCGCCCGCGACGAACACGCGCGTGCCGGGGCGCGCCGCGAGCACGGCGCTCACCAGGGCCGCGGTGCGCGCGTCGTCATTGGTGGTGCAGTCGGCGATGTCGCCGGCGCCCACCAGCGCCGCGGCGCCGGTCGGGGGCAGGGCCGCCAGCGGCAGCGCCGGCGCGCGGGGCAGCGCGGCGGCGGGCGCGACCGGGGGCTCGGTCGCGCGATCGGGAGCTCCGCACGCGATCGTC
>CAZONM010000182.1:0-281 GCA_964580865.1 uncultured Myxococcales bacterium
GCGGCGCGCGCGCGCCCGGCGCGCCCGAGCTCGTGCACCTGGTGGCGCTGCGCCCGGCCACGGGCGCGCGCTTCGACGCCGTGCTGCGCCCGCGCCGCCGGCTGCCCGACGACGTGCCCGCGCGCTTGGGCCTGACGCGTGCGGCCCTCGAGCGCGGCGATGAGCCCGAGCATGCGCTGGCGCGCTTCCGCGAGTTCCTCGGCCCCGCGTTCACGCAGGTCTCGTGGGGCGGCTACGCGCGCGACCTGTTGGCGCAGGAGGGCGAGCCCAAGCGCGGCTTC
>CAZONM010000182.1:291-11231 GCA_964580865.1 uncultured Myxococcales bacterium
GCGGGCGGCGCGCGCGCTCGGCGGCTGCTCCGGCGGGGTGCCGGGAGCGGCGCGCGACCTGGGCGCGCCCGTCGACGTCGACGGGCCGCGCGCCTGGCGCATGCTCATGATGCTCGCGGGGATCTACGGCGCGCTGCGCGCGCGCGTCGACACGCCGGCCGCGGTCGCTACGCGACCCGATAGCGAGTGCCGCGCGCCTGACCGCTCTTCTTGAGCTTCTTGGCCTTCACGAGGCGCGCCACCGGCGCCTTGAGCGACTTCGAATTGACGCCCAGGTTCTTGGCGATCTCCTCGAGGCGCTGACCGGGCTTTCGGCCCACTTCCTTCAGCAATGCGTCATTGCCGATCGACGCGCGCAGGGGCGCCGCTGCGCCCCGGCTCGCCGACGACGAGCGCACGGCGCCGCTGACGGCGTCGGCCATGGCTTGTTGGAGGAGCGCCGTCACGTCGGCGGCGAAAGACTCGATACGAGATTGCAATTGGCGACGAATCTGATCGTTCATTGCCACCCTCCTACAGCCTCGACGCCGGAGGTCAACGGCATTCGGCGACCATCGAGCGGTCGGGCGGAATCGCTCGTGTGACCACCGCGCGCTACCGCTGCATGGCCTCTTCGGTGAAGTCGGCCTCGGTCAGCTTGGCGTTTGGGTCGACCTTCTCGAGCACCAGCTCCGTGCGCGACCCGGCGGCGGCCTTCATCTCGACCTCCATGGGCACGTGTTGCTCGCAGCCGTCCTTCTTCTTCGCGGTCTCGGGGCAGACGCTTACCTTCTGCAGCTTGCGCACCACCAGCGACTTGAGCGGCTGGTTCTGGGGATCGAAGAACTCGATCTTGAGCGGCACCAACAGCTCCTTGTGCACGTGCGCCACCACCTTGCCGTAGGGCGAGCCCTCCACCTTCGGCGTCACCTGCAGCACGTACACCGCCTGGCTGCCCACGGTGCCGTCGGCCAGCTTCTCCACCGCCACCTTGTCCTTCTCGGAGACGGGCAGGGGCATCAGGTCGGCGTAGGTGAAGTCGGAGCCGAAGAACGTCGACGTGGCGTTGCCGGCGGCGATGCGACGCACCACCTTGGCCTTGGGCACGTACACGTACTGGTCGGGCAGCGCGTCCTTCTTCTGCACCACCAGGAAGGCGGTGCCGCTGACGTCGGCGGGCTTGGAGAACTTGACCATGCTCTTCAGCATGCCGTCGCCGTCTTTCATGGCGCTGATGTGCAGCGTGCGCTCCTTCGCGTCGCCCTTGGTGGTGACGATGGTCATCTTGAGCGTGGCCGTGCCCTGCTGGAAGCCCACGGCGCCTCGGTTGAGCGCCTTGTCGACGATCTCCTCGGCGCTCGGCTCTTTGCCGGCGGCCGTGGCCGCGGCGGCGGCGAGGGCGGCGGCCACACAGGGGACAAGGAACGACACGGCGATGGTCGAACGCAGCATGCGGCTCTCCGGTGCCAGGCTCGCACTTGGACGCCGGGCGTCAAGCGCGCATTCGACGCGCGGGCGCCCCGCGCTTGGCACCGCTTGACGCGGATCCAAGGTCACACCACAACCACCGCATGCCCCTCGCGCGCATGCTGGCGGTCGGATTTCTCGCGTGGCCGCTCGTGTTCGGCTGCATCTACGACCTCCCGCGCACCGACGGCGTGGGCGACGGGGAGCTCCGCGGCCGCGCCACACGCGCCGACGGTACGCCCATCGCGCGCGCGCGCGTCACCGTCGCGGGCGCGCCGCGTGCCGCCGAGGCGGCGGCCGACGGGACCTTCGTGGTGCGCGGCCTGGCCGCGGGCCCCTGGGTGCTGACGCTGAGCGCCGACCAAGACGGCGACGGCACCGCAGATCTAGCGGCGCGCATCGCGGCCGTGCTCGAGGACGCGGCCATCCCCAAGAATGCCACCGACGGCTGCGCGGGCGCGCCCCCCGTGGTCCCCACCAGCGTGCTCTTGGGCGACGTCACGCTGGCGCCGACCCGCACCGTGGCGGGCACCGTGCGCCTCGACGACGGGGGCGGCGCGCGCCTGCTCGCCGGCACCGAGCGCGCCCTGGTGGTGAGCACGAGCGCCAGCGCCTTCTCCGAAGATGCCGACGCCGCGGTCTTGCGATCACCCGTGGAGGCCGCGGCGGGCGTGGCCGCCGACGGCACCTTCACGCTGCGCGGGCTCTCCGCCGACGACCTCGACCTCGCGGTGTTGGTGTTCGACGCCGCCGACGGGCCGCACGCGCCGTCGTACTTCGGCACCGCGCACCTCGCCGCCGGGAGCGACGACGCGGCGCTGGTGGCGGATCAGGTCGTGCCGGCGCAGACCGGCGTGGAGCTGGCGCTGGCGGGGCCCTTCGCCGACCTCGAGGTGGGCACGGTGTCGTTCGAGCGCCCCGCCGGCGGCGACGTGGCGCCGCCCGACGGCTCGCTGCAGCGCGCCGAGAACGACGGCTTCGCCGGCTACCTCGTCGTCGATGCGCCGGTGGGCCTCTACGATCTCGGCGTGTTCCCGTCGGCGGACACGGCGGACCTCACCGAGGGCGTGCTGGCGGGCGCGCTGGTGCTGCCGCTCGTCGCCGGGGGCGGCATCCTCGGGCCCCTTGCCTTCGCCACCGCCGACCCTTGCCTCGACGCCGGCGGCGGGCGCGACTGCGACCACGACGGACGACCCACGCTGGCGTCGCCCGACGAGCCTGGCGCCGTGGCCCTGTGGGCGACGTGCGCGGCGGCGTGCGCGAGCACCTTCGGGCCGAGCGGCGACGGCGCCACCTGCGACGTCGACGGCGTGGCCGTCGACTGCGACGACGACGGCGACGGCCAGCCCGACGTCACCGAGCCCGCGCACTGCCTGGGCCCGGGGCGCGGCACCGACCTCGACGGCGACGGCCGCTGCGAGCCCCGCGAGGACCCGTTCCCCGCCTGCGCCAGCGACGACCCCGCCCTGTGCCCCGAGCCCTTCTCGCCGCCGCCGTCGCGGTACTGAGGCGCCATGTCGATCCTGTCCGACGCATCCATCCGCGCGCTCGCCCTCGAGCACAAGATGATCGAGCCCTTCGTGGATCGACAGCACCGCGAGGCCGCGCACGGCGGCGTCATCTCGTGGGGCCTGTCGAGCTACGGCTACGACGCGCGCGTGTCGAACGAGTTCCTCATCTTCACCAACGTCGACAGCGCCGTGGTCGACCCCAAGCAGTTCTCCGACAAGGCGTTCGTCAAGCGCGAGACCGACGTGTGCATCATCCCGCCCAACAGCTTCGCGTTGGCGCGCACCGTCGAGTACTTCCGCATCCCGCGCGACGTGATGGTCATCTGCCTCGGCAAGAGCACCTACGCGCGCTGCGGCATCATCGTCAACGTCACGCCGCTCGAGCCCGAGTGGGAGGGCCACGTGACGCTCGAGTTCTCGAACACCACGCCGCTGCCGGCGAAGATCTACGCCAACGAGGGCGCGTGTCAGTTCCTGTTCCTCAAGGGCGATCGGCCCTGCGAGGTCAGCTACGCCGATCGCAAGGGCAAGTACCAGCGCCAGACGGGCGTGGTGCCGCCGCGGCTGTGAGGCCCCGCAGCGACGTCACCGCCCGAGCTCGGCCCGATCCGATCACAGCCCCGTGGTCTCCACCGTGGCATCACCCGGAACTTCATCCGGATGGCCTCGATCTCCGGCCCGATCCGATCACAGCCCCGTGGTCTCCACCGTGGCGGCGGAGCGCACGCGCACGCCCGGCAGCTGCAGCGCCAGCGACGACGCCACGAAGCTGAGCGTGGGGCTGCCGTGCACCAGCGCCAACGCCGACACCGCGGGCGTGGCGCGCGCCAGCGCGACGATCACGGGCACCAGCTCTCGCGTGGGCCGTGCCTCCGCGGGGATCACCACCACCAGCGCGTCGGCGCTGGCGGCGGCGGCGGCGCGGAAGGCCGCCGCCAGCTCGTCGTCGAGGTCACGGTCGGTGGCGCAGGTGAACAGGTGAGTGGGCATGGACACGCTCGCTCCCGCGCCGCGCGACCTTCGCTACACGCTCCAGTCGGTCTTCTCGCCGCACTCGAGCATCTTCGAGCCGTACCACGGGTTCTGCAGCTTGCCATGCGTCTGCACCCACTTCTGGTACGACGGCGCCATGGGGCACGCGAAGATGAAGCGGCCCTTCTGCAGCGCGGGGTCGGCCACCAAGAGCGCGATGACCTGCTTCGAGAGGTCGGCGAACACCTTGCGCTGCGCGTCGAGGGACGGGGGCGGCGCGGCCTTCATCTGCGCGGCCAACGCCGCGGCGGTGGTGGCCAGGTCCGTGAGGGGCTGCTTGGTGGGGCCCGTGGCTGCGCCGGCCGCGCCCTGGGCGGCGGCCGCGAGCTTCTCGGCCAGGGCGCCGGCGCCGGCGTCGTCCTTGGCGAAGCGCCGCTGCATCTCGTCGTAAGCGCCGAGCAGCTCGCCGACCGGGCCGGCCACCGGGGGCGGCGGCGCGTCCACGACGGGCGGGGCGGTCGGCGCGGGCGCGCCCTTGCCCTGCGAGCTCGCGTCGGTGCAAGCGGCGAGTGTGACGACGAGGGTAGCGGCGATGACGGACGTGCGCACGAGGGACCTCCCGACGCCCGGGGCGTCGTGCCTCGTGCATACTGACGGTGATGGTGGCGAACAAGGTCCTTCGCGCGCTGCTCGCGGCGCTCGCGCTCGGCTCCGGCAGCTGTGCCACGGCGCGCACCGACGAGGGCACCGGTGTCATCGTGGTCACCGACGCCGATGACGGCGCCGTGCTGTGGCACGGTACCGCCACGTTCGTGCTGCGGCCGCCGGCGCGCGTGGTGGCGCTGCCAGGGCTCGGCGAGCTTCAGGTCGTCGACGGCGGCGGCCGCCTGGCGTGGGCGAAGGATGGACTGGCGCGCCTAGCGGTGCTCGCGGGCGACGGCGGCTGCAGCGCCACCGAACCGCGGCGCCTGTGCTGTCGGGCCGCGCGCTTCGCGGGCGTCATTGAGGGCCGCGCCCGCGTCGTGCGGGTGGACGGCTGCGCCGACGAGAACGACCTCATGGAGTCGCGCCTGGGCGGCGTGCACGAGGCCAGCGTAGGCCCCGCCGTCTGGCGGCGCCGCTGCGCGCCCCTCCCCGCGCGCCCGCGCCGCTGCGAGGTGACCTACGTGGCCCTGCGCGCCGCCTGGCACGAGGGCCACGACGACGCCGCGCGCGGCCTGGCGTTCTCCTGGGACGGCGACGGCTTCCTCGCGTGCTTCCTCGAGCGCGACGCGGGCCGGTACCGCCTGGAGCTGCTCGTCGAGGACGCCTGCGGGGGCGGCGGCCCAGTGACGCTCGCCGGCGACTCCGGCGAGCTCGACTGACGCGCGGCGCCGCGGCGCACCCTTGACACGCCGAGCCGTCACGCCCGATAGCTTCCAGGCGCGTGACGGTGGTCGCGCGCGTGCCCCTTCCCTTCTTGCGATGACGTCGGAGACTGCTCGATCATGGCCTCGGTGGCCCCGCCTGCACGATCCCGCCCGCGCTCCCTCGCCCTGCGCTGGGGGCCTGCGGTGCCGGTGTCGCTCACCGAGCAGCTCGCGCTGGGCGTGCGCTACGACGAGGAGGCCGAGCACATCGCCGAGACCTTCGTGGTGCGGCTGGGGCCGGGCAAGCTCGAGGTCATCGACCAGCTCCTGGGCGTGGCGCCGGCGCTGGTGGCCTGCGCAAACGGCATGCTCATGGTGCTCGACGGGCGCGAGGTCGTGCACGTCGATGGCCGCAAGCACAAGCTGGCGTCGCCGCGCACCATGGTGCCCTATCGCGACGGCGCGCTCTTGGCCGCGGCCGATCGGCTGTGGGTGTTCCCGCCGGGCGGCGGGTCGCCCGAGCGCGGCCCGCGCCGCTCGGTGCGCATGCTCGCGTGCGCCGGCGATACGGTGGCGGCCGTGAGCGACAACGGCGACCTGCTGTGCGGGCCGCTCACCGATCTGCGCCCCGTGACGGTGGAGGGCGGCGCGCCCGTCACGGCCCTGGCGCTCGACGGCGCGCAGCGCATCACCGCGGCCGCCGGGCGCACGCTGCTCGCGGGCGACGCGAGCGGCATGTGCGCGGTGGCGCAAGCCCCCTTCGAGATCCACGCGGTGGCGCGCTTCGGCGAGCGCCTGTTGTTCTCGTCCCGCGCCTTCGGCCTGTTCCACGTCGACGACGACGGCCGCCCGGCGCCGCTCAAGCCGTCGCTGCGCGCGCACACGCTGACCGTGAACGCCGGCGTGCTGCTGGCGGCCAGCAACCTCTTCCTCGGCGTCACCGACGACGTCATCGATTGGTCGATCCGCGATCTGGCGGCGTTCACGCGCGCGGCCGAGCAGCGCTTCGCGCGCTTCCTCCAGCCCGAGGACGCGGCGGGCATCTGAACGCGCTACCCTGCGCGACCATGGCTCGCGCACCCGCGCTGTTGGCGCTCCTGACCTTGGCCGGCCGCGCGCTCGCGCAGCCCGCGCCCGACCTGGTGCTCGATGGCCCGGTGCCCGCCGACGGCGACTTCTTCGAGCTGCCCTTCGAGGTGCCCGCGGGCACGGTGGAGGTGCAGATCGCGCACCGCCCCCACGACGACGGCGACGTCCTCGACTGGGGTGTCCTGTCGCCCGAGGGCTTTCGCGGCTATGGCGGCGGCAACAGCGAGGACGCCGTCATCGGCGTCGCGGCCTCGTCGCGCAGCTACCTGCCGGGGCCCATCACCCCCGGCGCGTGGGCGCTCTACGTCGGCAAGGCCAAGCTCGTGAGCGCCGCGCCCGGCTATCACGTGGAGATCACGTTCCGCGTCACGGCCACGCTGCCGCCCGCCGCCGACCGCGCGCCCTACGTCGAGGCCGCGCCGCTGTCGTCGGAGGCGCGCTTTTACGCCGGCGACTTTCACGTGCACTCCGAGGACTCGGGCGACGCGCGCCCGCCGCTCGGCGAGATCGCGGCCTTCGCGCGCGGCCGCGGCCTCGACTTCGTCGTCGTCACCGACCACAACACGGTGGCGCAGGTGGACCGCATCGCCGCCGCGCAGCCCGCGCACCCCGAGCTCTTGTTCGTGCCCGGCATGGAATTCACCACGTACGCGGGACACGCCACGGCGTTCGGCGCCACCTCCTGGGTCGATCACCGCGTGGGCGGCGGCGGGCCCTCGCTGCAAGGCGCCGTCGACGAGCTCGTGGCGCAGGGGGCGCTCTTCTCCATCAACCACCCGGCGCTCGAGCTCGGCGACGCATGCATCGGCTGCGCGTGGCGGCACGAGGTGCCGGCGGTGGGCACGCTGCACGGCGTGGAGATCGAGACCGGCGGGTGGCGGCAGGCGGGCCGGCTGTTCTCGTGGGACGCCATCGCCTTGTGGGAGCGCTTACTCGACGAGGGCCACCACCTGGCGGCGCTCGGCGGCTCCGACGACCACCAGGCGGGGCAGGGCAACGGCTCTCCCATCGCCGACCCCACCACGCTGGTGTTCGCCGACGGCCTGTCGGTGAGCGCGCTCGGCCAGGGCATCCTCGACTCGCGCACGGTGGTGAAGATGCAGGGCCCCGATGATCCCATGATCGCGCTCGACACGGCCCCGCCGCGGGCCGGCGACACGGTGCGCGCCGCCGAGGTGACGCTGACGGCCACGGTGACGGGCGGAGTGGGCGCGTGGTTTCGCTTCGTGAAGAACGGTCTCGGTGTGGCCCCCGCGGAGGCGATCACGGCAGATCCGCAGCGCTTCGAGCTGGTGCTCGCGCCCGGCGAGGCCGGCGACGACCGCGTGCGCGCCGAGGTGCAGGTGGACGACGCCGGCGAGCTGGTGCCGCGCACCGTCACGAGCTACGTCTGGCTGGCGCCGGCGCCGCTCGCGGGCTGCGCATGCGGCCTCAGTGGACGTGGGGCCCTGGCCCCGACGGCCGCGATCCTGCTGTGGCTCGCGGGCCGGGCAGCGCGAGCTCGGCGCGCCGCACGTGCAGGCCGCCGATAGGATCGCGGAACTGCTCCACCACCGCGATCGCCCCGTTGCTGATCGCGGTGATGCGGCCCCAGGCGGTCCCCACGTGGTCGCCCACGCGCGCCACGTAGGTCGCCCCGTCGGGCGCCTCGATGAGCGCCCGTGGCGACGCGGTCCCCGTGATCACCCCGCGCAGCCGCAGGGCCTCGAGCGGCCAGCGCTGCAGCGGTCCTGCGCCCGGCAAGACCTGCGAGCTCTCGTAGGCCGCGAACGGGTCGCGCGCAGGTTCCGTTGCCAAGGCGTGGGACGCGAGCAGCACCGAGAGGGCGACGAAGGGTCTCATGGGGCCTCCTAACATCACCATAAATGACACTTCAGTTATACGTCAAACACACCTCAAAGATGCAACACCTGCGATGCGAACAGTGTTCCACGGGTGGGGGAGGGCGCCCCTCCCTGGGGGTGGCTGCCCCAGGGGTGAAGGGCCTGCGGCTCCGCGTCCTGATGCGCTGATGGACCAGGCATGGACCGTGAAATACGGGCCGTACACTCGGAGGCCCCATGCGCATCCTCGTCGCCCCCCTCGCCGCCCTCGCCCTGACCGCCTGCTTCGGCGCGCCGGGTGAGCCGCTCAACGGCCAGGGCCAGCCCGAGGGCGACGATCCCGCGGGGCCGAGCGCGGCCGAGCAGGTGCGGCGCGCCATGATCGAGGAGATCGCGCTCGCCATGGGTGAGGCGTCCACGGTCGCGTTCGACGCGGCCGACGCGGGCCTCGGCCGCGACCAGGTGGCGGCGGCGGCGGCGGCGGCCCACGCCCTCGAGGTGGCGGAGATGGTGCGGCAGCGCGCCGGCGAGGTGGTGAAGGTGCTCGAGGAAGACGGCGCCAACGACTGCGGCCCCGGCTCCTCGGCGCCCAGCGCAACCGACGGCGTGACCGACGATGACATCAACGATGCGGTGGCGGCGGCCATGTGCGCGGCCGACGCGGCGCAGGAAGTGACCGCGTCGCTCGTGCCCGGCGAGCCGACCACCGAGTGCGTGTGCGGCGTCTGCACCGAGGTGCCCGGGGGGATCGACGAAGCGGCGCTCGCCGCAGCCATCGAAGGTGTTACCGCGGCCGGTGAGGCTTGCGGCGACTCAGAGGACGTGCTCACCGACGGCAACAACACGTCCATCTGATTTGTACGTGATTAGGTGAGTTGGCACCGCCCAGGATTCCCCTGGGCGGTGTTTTTTTGGGTGACGTCGTGGCGGTGGGGCTGGCTGGGGCGCGCCGACGGCGCGCTACACGCGAGCGGCGCCCGCGAAGCGTCCGCCCTCGAAGATCTGCTCGAGCAGCTGGTCGATCTGCTTGACCATGCGCTGGGCCGTGTCGCCGCCATGGGCCGAGAACGCCGAGCGCAGGTCGTTCAGGTTGCGCAGCTGGGTGAAGAGCTGGATGTCCGACAGCTCGGCGCCCTGCGTGAGCGTCTTGTGCACGAGGTTGAGCTCGGTGACGAGGCGATCGATGTCGGCGGCCACGGCGTGCGGCCGGTCGTCGGGGTGCTCGGCGTAGTACTGCGCCACCACCGGCTCCACCACGGCGTCCAAGATCTCGCGCTGATCGAGGTTGTTCCAGGTGTGGCGCAGGATGAACAGGTCGCCCTCGTGCACACGCGTGCGCCCGTCCAAGAAGGCGCTGGCGGCGAAGAGCTTGAGGACGCGCACGATGCGCCGGTCGGAGAGGGAGATGCCCTCGCCGCGCAGCTGGAAGCACAGCCCCTTGTAGGTGGCCAGGAAGTCCTCGGGCAGCTCCACGCGCTCGAGGAGCGCGCGGCGGCAGCCGTGGAGGTCGGCGGCGGCCAGGAGCGCGGGGGCCTTCTGTGCCAGGGGCGGCGGCGCGGGCACGTACGCGCGCGCGTGCTCGCCTGACAGCTCGGGCAGCTTGGGGATGGCAGGCGCCGGCGCCGCGGGGCGGTCGTCGTCCTTCGCGGCCAGGCGCTCGAGCGCCAGGCCCTTCGTCATGAGCTCGTGGAAGTGGTAGCTGTCGAGGTTGTCGCTGTGCACGCGCAAGAGGAAGCGATCGAAGATGGCGTCGAGGTTGTCGCTCGACGGCACCTCGTTCGACGCCGCGAACAGCGAGATGAGCGGCACCTTGACGAGCTGCGCGCCGTTGTTGAAGCGGCGCTCGTTGAGCACGGTGAGCAGCGAGTTGAGGATGGCGCTGTTGGCCTTGAAGGCCTCGTCGAGGAAGACGATCTCCGCCTCGGGCAGCATGTTGGTGAGCACGCGTCGGTACGCGCCGCTCCGAAACGACTGGATGTCGACCGGGCCGAACAGCTCGTTGGGCTCGGAGAAGCGCGTCAGCAGGTACTCGAAGTAGCGCGCGTCGATGAGGCGCGCGAAGGCGCGGATGAGCGCGGACTTCGCGGTGCCCGGCGGGCCGATCAGCACCATGTGCTCGCCCGCGATGGCCGAGATCATCATCAGGCGGATGATCTCTTCCTTGGCCAGGAAGCGCTGCTCGAGCTCGCGGCGGATCGCATCGAAGCGGGGCTTCAGCGGGTGCGACATCGAGCGTGATGTAACTCAGCCCCCGGCGGGAGTCCACGTCACCGAGACGGTCATGCCCTGGGGCACCTTGGGTGACTTCAGCGTGAGGGTGGTGCGTCTGCCGGCCACCAGCGCGAGATCGCGCACCGGCGTGCGCCCGCGGCCCAGGGAGTCGACCTGCACGGTGGCCCACGGCTCGCTCTCGACCACCATGGTGGCGCCGTCCGCGCCCGCGGCGCGCACCGTCATGCGCAGGTCGAACGGGCCCCCCGACACGGCGATCACCGAGCCCTCCCCCTGAAGCACTTTGCGCCTGCCCTTCACCGCCAGCCCTTCGGCGTTCACCGTCACGGTGCCGAGCACCGCGGGCTGCGCGCGCTCGTCGGGCCGCTTCTTGCGCGGCGCGCGCTCGGTGGGCGGCTTGGCCGGCGGGTCCACGGCGACGGGCGGATCGGCGGCGCCCGGATCCGACGTCGGCGGGGCCGGATCGGGGGCGTCCGGCGGCGGGGACGGTTCGGGCGCATCCGGCGGCGGCGCCGCAT
>CAZONM010000183.1:0-11196 GCA_964580865.1 uncultured Myxococcales bacterium
CTCCGGCCGCGTGCACCGCGGCCTCCGCCCCGAGCGCGGCTACGACGCGGCGCTGTCGCTGTACGCGCCGCGCCTGTTCGACGTCGACGTCGACGCCGACGGCGACCTCGATCTGGCGCTGGTGCACGAGGGGCGCCTGACGGTGTTCGCCCGCGACGGCGGCGCGCTCGGCGCCGCGCCGACGCTGAGCCTGGACCTGGCGGCGTCGGTGGGCGCCGGCGACGACGCCGACCTGCGCGTGCGCCTGGCGGACATCGAGGGCGACGCCCGCGTGGAGGCCATCGTGGGCGTCACGCGCGGCGCCATCCCCGAGAAGAGCGAGGCGTTCGTGGTGGGCGGCGGCCAGCGCACGCCCTTCGCCACCGCGCGTCCGCTGTGGAGCCGCGACGGGCTGGTGGCGCCCCTCGGCGTGCGCGGACGTGACCTGGTGGTGGCCGAGGTCGACACCAGCCTGGTGTCGCTGTCGGGCGTGCTGCTCACCGGCAAGGTGCCCGTGCGCGTGCGCGTCGGCGAGGGCGCGCCCCTCGCGCTCACCGCCAAGGCCGACGTGCGCGCCGGGCGCATGGACGGCGCCATGCCCGTGGTGTCCATCGACTTCGACGGCGACGGCACCGCGGACCTGCTCGACCTGGGCGAGCCGGGGCGCGCCGCGCTCCACCTCGGCATCGGCGGCGGCTTCGCGCTCGATGCGGCCACCGTGTGGGAGGTGCCCGCCTTCGTGCACGTGGTGCCGATGCCCGCGCTGCCCGGCGTGGCCCTGATCGGCGCGCCCCGCGGCGGCGCCACCAAGCTCGCGGTGCTGCGCCTGTCCGGCGGCGGCGGCCGGCGTCGCGCGCGCTGACGTACCAGCGCGATCAGCTCGCCTTGCGGATGCGCTGCACGGTGGTGCGCCGCTCGTCGGCGTGGCGGTCGGCCATGACGTCGACCTCGGCGGCGCGCCCGCACAGCGCGAGGATGTCGGCGCGCACGCGCGCCATCAGCGCCGGCATGTCGTCCTTGCCCATGCCCGTCGTGTCGATGGGCGTGCCGAAGCGCACCTCGACGTCGCCGTCTTCGCGCACGCGCAGCTGATCGGGCGCGATGCAGCCCTGCGTGCCCTCGATCCACGCCGGCACGATGGGCACCCCCAGGCCGAGCGCGATGTGAAAGCCGCCCTTCTTGAACGCGTGCAAGCGCCCGTCGCGCGCGCGCGTCCCCTCGGGCGAGATCCACACCGAGATGCCCCGGCGCAGGATGTCGCTGGCGCCGTCGAGCTGGTGGATGGCCTTCACGCGATTCTTGCGGTCCACCGGGATGAAGCCCGCGCGCCGCATGGCGTACCCCCAGAAGGGCACGTCGATGAGCTCTTGCTTGGTCACCATGCGCACCGGCCCCGGCATGGCGCCCACCACCGCCGGGATGTCGAGCGCCGAGCAGTGGTTCGACATGACGACGTACGCCTGCCCCGGCGTCAGGTGGTTGCGCCCGCGCACGCGCAGCGCCGCGTTGCCGGCGCGAAACACGCGCGGCCACCAATTCTGCAGCACGGCGTCGCCCACGGCGACGGGGTCGCGGCCGAGCGCGAAGCCGGTCAGCGTGCGCACCGTGGCCTCGGCGGTGATGCCCACCACCTTGAAGAAGGGCAGGCGCGTCATGCGCGGATGCGCGCGCACCGGCCGCATGTGGTCCAACACCTGCTCGACGTCATCGCGTTGGCGGGTCATGCGCACGGGTGTCGCGCACCGCGCCGAAAACGACAATCCCCGCCAATGCGGAGGCGGGGATCGTCGAGGGAAACGTGACTAGTGGGTCAGCGCTGCGGCGGCTGCGCGAGCCCTGCGGCCGCGCCCATGACGCCGCCGATGCCGACGCCGAGCGGCAGGGCGAGCGGCGCGGTCTCGCGGATGAACCACAGGCCCGCGGCCACCAGGTCGGTTTCGAACAACCATGCGGTCTCGACGGCGGACGCGCCCGCGGCCGTGGCCAGCACGACCAGCGCGCCCACGGCGCCCATGGCGGTGCCGAGCATGGTCGAGAGCGGCACCACGCGCGCGCGCGCGGACCAGACGCCGCCGCCGCCGAGGGCGTGGGTGGTCTCGAGCAGGCGGACGGCCATGCGCTCGGTCACCAGGCGGGAGGCGAGCCCGATGGTGAGCACGTCGAGGACGAGGACCCCAAGGGCGCTGGCGTCGTCGCCCCAGGTGTAGGTCTGCGGGAACACCAGCGGCAGCGCGTTGCCGGCGATCACCGCCAGCGCGGCCGCGAACCAACCGAGGCGGCGCAGGTGGTGCAGGCGCAAGGGGTCCGACGCCACGATCTGCGCCAGCGGCCCGGTGCCCGACGCGTAGGCGTTCTCCACGCGCACGCGTTGGCGCAGCAACACGGCGCGGGCGTCATCGAAGCGGCCCACGACGACGAGCAGCCCCGAGAGCACCGTGGCCTCGGCGCCGCGCAGCAACAGGCCGAGCTCGCGCGACAGCCCCAGGCGCGAGGGCGCAGCGACGGCGAAGGTGAGCAGCGGGATGCCGATGACCACGAAGATCGTGACCATGGGCAGGCGCACGGCCGGTGACGCCATGAGCCCGAACAGCGCGCCGAGCATCATGACCGACGTGAACAAACAGCGCTCCCGGCCGGCGTTGACGCCGCAGGCCGTGGGTTCCGGTGCCGAATCGGGAGAGAACGTGCAGCGCATGACAGACACCTCGTGGCCGGTCGACTGATCTCAGCGTCCTGACTCAAAGAAGTGTATCGGCGCGGTTGTTCCCCGGCAAAAGCACCACCGACTGTCTCACCATGAAACCGCCTGCCCTGTGACGCGAGGCCCACGCGGGCGCGGATCCCATCCGCCGGCCGGGGGACGTCGCCAGCCGCAGGCCCGCCGGGGTCCCCGGGCCCGCCGGCCCCGGCGCGGCAGGCGCGCCCCCGTCCGCGTCCCGGCGCCCTCGACACCGACGACCCGGATGGCGGAGACTTCCCCACCGTGCGCGCCCAAACGCCCAGGCGCCGAACAAGGACGGCCATGAGCTCCCTGTCGACGAACACACGCCCCGCCCGGCTCTTGTGGGTCCTCCTCGCCTGCGCGATCCCGCTCGCCGCCGGGTGCGGCCCGGATCACGAGGTCGTCGCCGGCCTCGAGGAGCTCGAGGCCAACGAGATCCTGGTGGTGCTGCGCGCCAAGGGCATCGACGGCGAGAAGAAGAAGGAAGAGGGCCGCGTGGTCACGTTCGCGGTGCTGGTCAAGGACGTCGACGCCGACGACGCCCTGCGCCTCCTGGTGGCCAACAAGCTGCCGCGCACGCGCAGCCAGGGCCTCAAGGAGGTGTACCCGCCGGGCGGCGGCGGCCTCATCCCCACCCGCAGCGAGGAGAAGGCCAAGTTCCTCATGGCCATGCAGGGTGAGATCGAGCGCAAGCTCAAGAGCATGCCGGGCATCGTGCAGGCGCACGTGTCGGTGGTGCAGCCCGACAAGGACATCGTGCGCGACCTCGACACGCCGCCGCCGCCGGCGACGGCGTCGGTGGCCATCGTGTTCAACGCCATCGACGAGCGCGGCTCCGCCACCGTCAAGGAGGACGAGGTGCGCAGCCTGGTGGCGGCGTCCATCGAGGATCTGCGCCCGCAGAACGTCACCGTGGTGATGAAGAAGAACCAGCCCGGCAACCTGATCGAGGACGTGGTGTCGTCGTCGGCGGTGGAGCAGGCGCCGGCCGCCGCCACGGCCTTCGGGCTTAAGCTCTCCGACAAGGGCTCGTACCAGCGCTTGCAGCTGTTCGCCATCGGCGCGCTCGCGGTCACGGTGCTCGGCATCGCCTTCGGCATGGGCGGCCTGGTGCGCTCCATGGGCTTGAAGAAGCGCGTCGCCAAGGCCGAGGCCGAGCTCGCGTCGGTGCGCAAGGCCGGTCGCGCCACCCAGACGGGCTTGCAGCCGCCGCCGGCGTAGCGTGCGCGCGCGCTGATTGTCGCTCATGCTCGCGCGCCTGCTGCACCCGCTCGACCGCCGACAGCAGACGCTGCTGTTGTCGTTGCTCGCGTTCGGCGGCAGCGTGGGCAAGGAGCTGTTCGGCCTGCTGCCCGACGCCGACGCCGAGGCGCTCGCCGACAAGGCCAAGAAGCTCGAGGAGATCCCGCGCGAGAAGCGCGTGCCGCTCATGGTGCGCGAGCTCAAGCAGCTCATGACCTTCCGCGCCATGAAGGGCCTCGAGGGCGTGGAGCCGAGCTGGCTCGCGGCCGGCTTCAAGGGCGAGAGCCCGCGCGTGGTGGCCATCGCGCTCATGCACATGCCGTCGTCGATCGCGCGCCAGGTGAGCCAGCGCCTGCCCGAGGCCGTGCAAGAGGCGATGCCGCCGCGCGAGCAGCTCAAGGGCGTGCCGCTGGAGGTGGTCAAGCTGGTGCGCACGCGCTTCGACGCCAAGTTCGCGTCGATGCCGCTGGAGCGCGAGCTGACGCAGCTCGCGTTCCGCGACCTGGTCGTGCTGTCGGCCAAGGAGCTGGTCATCGTCGCGCGTCACATCGGCGCCGACGAGATCGCGTGCGCGTTCCTCGCGGTGGGCAAGCGCGCCCTCGCCGAGTTCTTGCAGCGCATCCCGCCGGAGGACGCCGAGGAGCTCATCGCCGCCGTCAAGCGCGCCGACCTGCAGGACCAGATGGAGATCAAGGCCGCGCGCGGCTTCCTCGCCAAGGTGCTCGGCAACTTCTCCAACACCGACGAGCTGTTGCAGAAGGCCGGCCTCTATCGCCTGGCGCGCGCCGTCTCCGTCGAGGACGCCGTCACCATTCGTCAACTGGCGCAGCGCTTCCCGCGCGCCCACGGGCGCCTGCTCGGCGACTACCTCGACCGCGTGCGCGAGCGCGAGCTCGACGAGAGCCAGGTGCGGCGGCTGCGCGATCACATGCTCGACGTGGTGGCCAACCTCTCGCGCCGCGGCAAGATCGATGGGCGCTACGGCCAGGCGCC
This sequence comes from uncultured Myxococcales bacterium, assembly GCA_964580865.1. Taxonomy (GTDB): domain Bacteria; phylum Myxococcota; class UBA727; order UBA727; family VGSZ01; genus JACOUT01. Next base: position 4,937 of record CAZONM010000183.1, read on the forward strand.
CATCGCGTACGAGGAGCGCGGATGATCGGGCGCGAGCTCTTCCTCGACCCCACAGCACGGCGCATCCTGTTCGCCGCATCGCTACCGGTGATGCTCATCGCGGTAGGGTGTGTGGGCTATCGACAGCTCGAGGGCTGGGGCTGGTTCGACGCGCTGTACATGACGGTGATCACCCTCGGCACCGTGGGATACGGCGAGACGCATGAGCTGTCAGAAGCGGGTCGCGTCTTCACCATCGCGCTCATCATGGGCGGCGCCTTCACCATGGCCGCGGCCGTCACCTCAGTGATCCGATCCATCGTCTCGGGCGAGGTCCAGCGCCTGCTCGGCCGCCAACGCACGGAGCGCATCTTGAACAACCTCCACAGCCACGTGATCGTGTGCGGCTACGGCCGCATGGGCCGCATCATCTGCGACGAGCTGGCCCAAGCGAACCAGCAGTTCGTCGTCATCGATCGCAATCACGAGCTCATCGAGCACTTCCCGTCGCGCATCGGCGTGGCGCTCGAGGGCGACGCCACGTCCGACGACATGCTCAAGAAGGCCGGCATCGAGCGCGCGCGCGCCCTGATCACCGCCGTGCCGCACGACGCCGACAACCTGTTCATCACGCTGTCGGCCAAGCTTTTGAACGACAAGGTCTTCGTGGTGGCGCGCGCCGAGGACCCGGCCAGCGAGACCAAGCTCACGCGCGCCGGCGCCAACCGCGTGGTGGCGCCCTACCTCCTCGGCGGCGGCCGCGTGGTGCAGGCGGTGCTGCGACCGAGCGTGCTCGACTTCATCGACCTGGCCACGCGCACGCAGCACATCGAGCTGCAGATGGAGGAGACCTTCGTGCGCGAGGGCTCGGTGCTCATCGGACGGAAGCTGTCGGCGTCGATGACGCGCGAGCACCGCATCATCGTCGTCGCCATCAAGCGCAGCTCGGGCGCCATGGAGTTCAACCCGGGTGGCGAGACCGTGCTCAGCAACGGCGACACGCTGATCTCGCTGGGGCATCGGCGCGACATCGATCGCCTCGAGCAGATGGCCCATCCGGCGTGACGCCCGCGGTCCTGCCCCAGCTGGTCATCGTGCTTGGGGTTGGCGTCGCAGCGGCGCTTGCCGTCGCGTTGCTGCGGCTGCCGGCGGTCACCGGCTTCATGGTTGCCGGCGCGCTCATCGGCCCCTCGGGGCTGGCGCTCATCAAGGACCTGCACGCGGTAGAGGTGATGGCCGAGATCGGCGTCATCCTGCTGCTCTTCACCATCGGCCTCGAGTTCTCGCTGGAGCGGCTCAAGCGCATCGGCAAGCTGGTGGCCGTGGGCGGCACGCTGCAGGTCGGCTTGACGACGCTGGTCGTGGTCGTCGCCGCGCTCGCGCTCGGCTATGGCGTGGCGCGCGGCGTGTTCTTCGGCTTCTTGGTGGCGCTCTCGAGCACCGCCATCGTGCTGCGCGGCCTGAGTGAGCGCGGCGAGTCCGACGCGCCCCATGGGCGCTTCACCGTGGGCGCGCTCATCTTTCAAGACCTGTGCGTGGTGCCCATGATGCTCCTGGTGCCGGTGCTCGCGGGCACCAGCGACGAGCAGCCCGTGGTGGGCATCGCATTGGCGCTCGGCAAGGCCGCGATCTTCATCGTGGTGACGCTGGCCGCCGGGCGCTTCCTCATGCCGCGCGTGCTGGCGCGCGTCGACGCCGCCAAGAGCCGCGAGGTCTTCTTGCTCGCTATCCTGGTGGTGTGCGCCGGCATCGCCACGTTGACGGCCGCGTTCGGCCTGTCGCTGGCGCTGGGCGCGTTCCTCGCGGGCATCTTGCTGTCGGACACGGCGTTCGGGCACCGCGCCATTGCCAACGTGCTGCCGCTGCGCGACGTCCTCACCACCATCTTCTTCCTGTCACTCGGGATGTTGTTCGACGCCACGGTGTTTCAGACCGACGGGCTTGTGGTGGCCGCGCTGTTCTGCGCGCTGTTCTTCGGCAAGGGCCTCATCGCCACGGTGGCGAGCCTGGCGATGAAGTTCCCCGCGCGCGTCGCCTGGCTCGCCGGCGTGGGCCTGGCGCAGGTCGGTGAGTTCGGCTTCGTGCTCGCCAAGGAGGGCGAGCGCGCCGGGCTCATCGCGCCCCATGAGAGCCGGGTGTTGCTCGCGGCCGGGCTCTTGACCATGTTCGTCACGCCGCTATCGATGCGCCTGGCGCCGCACGTCACCGCGGGCGCGCGGCTGCTCAAGCCCCTCGAGCGACTGCTCGGTGTGCGCGGCGTCGATGAGGCCGACGAGGGACGCAGCGACGAGCTCGCGGGGCACGTCATCGTCGCCGGCTACGGCCTGGGTGGCCAGATGTTGGTGCGCTCGCTCAAGGAGTTGGAGCTGCCGCACCTCGTGCTCGACATGAACGCCGAGGCGATCCGCGCGGCCGCCGCCAAGGGCGTGCCCATCTACTCGGCCGACGTCACCAGCGACGAGGCGCTGCAGCACGCGCACTTCGCCGACGCCGCGGCCATGGTGCTGCTCATCTCCGACCTGGCCGCCACGCGCCAGGCCATCGCGGTGGCGCGCGCGCTGTCCACCACGGTGCCCATCGTGGTGCGGGCGCACCGGTTCGCCGACGTCGAGGGCCTGCGCGCACTCGGCGCCAACGAGGTCATCAGCGACGAGCTCGAGGGCAGCGTCGAGGTGCTGGCGCGCGTGTTGCGGCTGCGCGGCACGCCCATCAACGTCATCGGCCCACAGGTGCGCCGCGCGCGCGACGACCGCGGCGCCGCCGACCCCGCGCGCCGCTTCGTCATCCCGCGGCCGCGCTTGGGCGCCATCGCCGACCTCGCGGAGCTCAAGGTGCAGCCCGTGGTCATCAGCGGCGACATGAGCGCGGTCGGCAAGACGCTGACCGACCTGGCGCTGCGCAGCGAAAGCGGCGCACAGGTGCTCGCGGTGCGGCGCGGCGAACAGCTGGTCGACGACATCGACCCGCGGCAGGCGCTGCACGCCGGTGACATCCTGTACCTCGCGGGCACGCGCGAGAACGTGTACCGCGCGCTCGAGCTGCTCGGCGCGGGAGGCAGTGCGCCGTCGCCGTCGGACGGGTGAGCTACCGCGGCAACAACGGCAGGCGCCGCTGTCGTCGCTCGTCGTCGATGCGCTTGTGCGCGATCCCCAGGTACTCCGCGTCGCGCTCAACCCCAATCCAGCGGCGGTCGAGGCGGTCGCAGGCGAGCAACGTCGAACCGGACCCGGCGAAGCAGTCCATCACCCGATCGCCGCGGTTGGTCCCGCACAGCACCAGGCGCTCCATCAGCTTGAGGGGCTTCTGCGAGGGGTGCTTGCCGTGCACGCGCTCGCGCGCCGGCGTCACCGGCACCTCCCAGAAGTTGCGCATCTGCTTGCCGCCGTTCAGCGCCTTCATGTCGTCGTAGTTGAAGGTCCAGTTCTTCGCCTTCTTGTTGCTGTTGTTGCAGATCCACAGCACTTGCTCCGTGCTCTCGGTGAGCATGCGACAGGTGATGTTCGGCTGGGCGTTCGGCTTGGCCCAGATGATGCTGTTGATGATGCGCAGGTCCATGCGCGCCGCGATGGCGCCGATGGTGTAGATGTTGTGGTAGCTGCCGAAGATGAAGATGTTGCCGTTCTCCTTGACCGTGCGGCACACCTCCTTGAGCCACGCGGCGGTGAACTGCTCGTAGTCCTCTTGCGAGAAGCGGTCCCAGTCGCTGTCGATGGTGACGTGCGACGAGAACGCCCACGCCAACCCCTTGCGGTCGCGCGCGATGTTGTAGGGCGGGTCCGTGATGCACGCGTGGAAGGTCTTGTCCTCCCACTGCAGCAGCGTAGCGAGCGCGTCGCCCTCGTAGAGCTGGTTCGACAATGGCGTCAGGTGCGTGGCCGAGCGCGGCGTCAGGCTCTGCGCCGAGCGCGGCACGCGCAGCGGCGCGGCCACGGGTTCGTAGGGAACGTCGAGGTCGAAGGGGTCCACCTCACCCTGCTGCCACTCGCGCGCCAACCGCTCTCTCGCCATGGCCACCATTCCTCGCAGCTCCTTCGGCGCGCACGCGTGCCCGCGAGCGCGCGTCGCGCGCTCGGACATCGGTCCGCGCCATCGTCGTCGTTCGTGCGCCGCGCGCCTCCGCGCTGCGCTGTTGGAGCACTATGGAGGACAGCGGCGCCCGCGCAAAATTTTCTGCCGTGCGGCGCCGCCGCTCACGCCGGGTCGGTGAGCTCCGCTAGGTGCGGCAACGTCTGCTCCGCCGGCCCGAGCAGGTTGACGATCTCGAGGTCGTCGACGGGCTCGACGTTGACGTTGACCAACCGCGCCTTGGCGTAGGTGCCGGCGCGGATGGCGTAGTCGGTGATGCCCACCGAGAACGACGTGCCCACGAACACGATGGCCTCGGCGTCGTTGAACGCGCGCCGCGCGGTGCGCATGCCGTAGGCCGGGTGCGAGTCGTAGGTCTCGTCGAACAGGAGCACCAGGGGCCGCAGCGGATCGCCGCACACATCGCAGCGCGGCACCACGCCCTCATCGAGCCGCGACAGGTCCACCGCGCCCACCGGCTCGCGCGCGCGCTCGCACGAGGGGCGCGTGCACACGAAGCGATCGTGGCGCCCGTGGATCTCCACCAGCTGCTCCTCGAGGACGCCGCTCTTCCTATGCAAGCCGTCGATGTTCTGCGTGACGACCAGGTGCCCGGGCCGCGACGTCACCATGCGCGCGATGGCGTGGTGACCGGCGTTTGGCTGCACTGCGTGCCCCGGGGCCAAGTCGGCGTGCGCCTTCAGCCAGAACTCGCGCCACCATTCGACGGGAGACTCGTGAAAGCGCTCGATGGTGCCCCAGTCGGTGATGAAGCGCGACCACACCGCGTCCTTCGACGCGCGGTAGGGGGCGAGCCCGCTCGCCACGCTGAGCCCGGCGCCCGTGAGCCACACCAGGCGCTCGCAGCTGCGCACCAGGCGCGCGACCTCGTGGAGCGCGTCGTCGAGCTCGCTCATGGCGCTCCGAGCACCGTGCCGGGGACGATGGGCCGGCCCTTCGTGAGCTCCGCCACCGGCAGGCGGCGCTTGTTCGGCAGCTGCGCCTCGGCGAAGCGGACGGCGCCCTCGGCGCACGCGACCACCAGGCCGTCGCTCGAGGACAGCACGGCGCCGGGCGCTCCCTGCCCCGCCGCCACCGAGGGCAAAAACACCTTGAGCACCTCGCCACCCAAGGTGGTGAAGGCGCCGGGCCATGGGTGCATGGCGCGCGCGTGATCGACGACGCGCCGGGCGCTCATCGAAAAATCGACGCGACCGTGGCCCTTCTCCAGCTGCTCGGCGTAAGTGACGCCCTCGGACGGCTGCGGCACGCGGGGCAACGCACCGTCGACCAGCGCGTCGAGGTGCTGCGACAACAGGCGCGCGCCCGCGGCGGCCACCTTGAGCGTGAGCGTCTCGCCGTCGTCGTCCTTGGCGATGGGCACCTCGGCGCGCGCGTACACGTCGCCAGCGTCGAGCTCGGGCACCATGTGCATCAGGCACACACCGGTGACGTCGTCGCCTGCCTCGATGGCGCGCTGGATGGGCGCGGCACCGCGCCAGCGCGGCAAGAGCGACGCGTGCACGTTGACGAAGCCGCGCGGGGGGCTATCGAGCAGGCGCCGCGGGATGATGCGGCCGTAAGCGGCCACCACCGCCAGGTCCACGCGCTTCGACGAGAACAGCGCGAAGAAGGCCTCGCCCGACGGCGTGTCCTTCTTGAGCGTCTCGGGCTGCGCCACCTCGATGCCGCGGGAGAGCGCCAGCGTCTTCGTGGGCGGGGCCTGCAGCTGCTTGCCGCGGCCCGCAGGACGGTCGGGCTGCGCCACCACCAGCACCACCTCGTGCGCGCTGGCGAGGAGGGCCTCGAGCTGGCTCGCGGCCAGCGCCGGGGTCCCGAAGAAGGCCAAGCGCGCCATCATTGCTCCTGCGGTCCCACGGGCAGCGCCAGCGCCACCAGCGCGCCCGCGTCGTCGACGAGCACGCGCGGCCGGCCGGCGGGGGAGAGCCCGCGCGCGCGGCACTCTTCCATGATGGCCGCCGTGTCGGCCACCACCCCAATACGCGCGCGGCGCACGAGCCAGCGGCCCGCGGGCTCGCGCTGATGCAGGAGCGGCGCCACCAACGCGGCCGCGCCGTCGAGCGGCCGGCAGAAGCGCGGCGGCGGCTCGACGAGCGATCGCGCGGGGTCGCGCTCGAGCACCACGAAGGCGAAGGGCGCGAGCGTGGCGCCGAGCTTCGCGCCCTGCTCGGTGACGCGCGCGGCCGGCTGGCCGG
>CAZONM010000184.1:0-9380 GCA_964580865.1 uncultured Myxococcales bacterium
CGTGGAGCTCGTGCCATGAGGCGCAGCACCGCTCCACGGCTCGCGCGCGCGGCGCTGCTCGCGCTCGTCGCCGCCTGCGGCGTCGAGCGCGGCCCCGAGCTCGGCGCCCCGTGCGTCGTCGACACCGACTGCGACCCCGCCTACTTCTGCGGCGCCGATCCCGCCGACCCCAACGACGACACGCGCGTCTGCGTGCCCCACGCCGACTGCGATCCCGCCCGCTTCGAAGACCAATGCGCCGGCCGCGGCTACTACACATGCCTCGACGGCGAGGTCACCTGGACCCCGTGCGACGACGAGTGCGACGACGGCGTCTGCGTCAACGAGTAGAAAGCGCCAACCTCAACCGCGCGCCGCGAGCGGAGCGGGCGACGCCCGCGGAGCGAGCCGCAAGCCGGCCCAAAGCGCGGCGCAAGAAGATCAACGGACCGCCCGGACCCCAGCAGAAGGGCTCGGCCGGATCCTGGCCCCGGAGGCCCATGACGACGTGGCAAGCCCAACAAAGGCCAGGTCCGGACGAGCACGTGTGTTCGGCGACCTCGCCGTCGCCGAACACACAACAACTCAGCGAGCGGAGCGGGCGACGCCCGCGGAGCGAGCCGCAAGCCGGCCCAAAGCGCGGCGCAAGAAGATCAACGGACCGCCCGGACCCCAGCAGAAGGGCTCGGCCGGATCCTGGCCCCGGAGGCCCATGACGACGTGGCAAGCCCAACAAAGGCCAGGTCCGGACGAGCACGTGTGTTCGGCGACCTCGCTGTCGCCGAACACACACAACTCAGCGCGGGAGCCGCACGAGCACGCGCGCGGGGCCGAGCTGGAGCACGGTGTGCCCCTGCGGCACCAGGCGCTCGCCCAGCGTCAGCATCGACAGCGGCGCGTCGGCCACCTTGAAGGCCAGGCGCGACCGGTAGCCGTGCGCGTCGCCGCCCACCTGATAGGGCAGCTCCTGATCGGACTCGACGACCACGTCCTTGACCAAGAAGTCCTTGAGCTTCGCGTGGCGGTAGCTGCCCTTCCACACGCGCGGGAACAGGTTGGCGAGGATGATGGGGATGGGCACCGCGCACACGCGCAGCTGCACGTAGCCCGGCCTTTTCCCGGCGAACGGGAACATGGTGAAGCCGTAGCCGAAGAACGGGATGGCGCCCACCGACAAGACCGGCGCCGGGCCCTCGTACAGCACGCTGCCCGCGGGCACCGGCTGCTCCTCGTCGCCGTGGGGGCCGCTGACGATGGCGATGGCGTCGCTCTTGGTGGTGATGCGCACGCGCGCCTGCTTCTTCTGGATCTCGTCGGGGACGGTCTTGAAGAGCATGGCGGCCAGGTAGCCCCACACGGTGGCCACGGCCTTCTTGCCGAGCGGCGTGGTCGCCTGGGCGCGCAGCGCGTAGTAGTCGTTGAGGATGGCGCCGTCGTAGCCGATGCCGGCGAAGGGCGTGAGCGTGCCGTCGTCGGTCTCGACGAGCTGCATGGATCGCACGGCCATGGGCCCTTGGTTGACCACGTGGCTCGCGTCCACCAGCGCCTCGGCGGCGCCGAGGGCGAGCGCCACGGCGTTGCCGGTGCCCAGGCGCAGCACGCCGAGCTCGGGCATGGGCAGGGCCTCCTTGGCGCACACCTCGCGCAGGAGCTTGAGCGTGGACACGAGCGTGCCGTCGCCGCCGCCCAGGAACACGCGGCCGTAGCCGCGCCGGGCCACGGTGCGCACGAAGATCTCCGCGTCCTCCAGGGTGCGCGACAAGAACAGGTCGCCGGCGGGCACCACCTCGGCCAGGCGCTCGATCAGCCGATCGCTGACGCCGCGCGCGTTGGCGTTGAGGATGAACGCGGAGCGGCGGGCAAAGGGGCGCTCCGACAGGCTGACGGGGAAGCTCATGGCCCACACGTAGGCAAGAGCCGGGCCGAGAACCTGGGTTATTTCACTCATATGGACGATCAGCGCGTCTGATCAGCAGGTTGGAGCATGGGATCGAAGGCTGGATCGCGATCTTCTCGACCGGTCGGTCGAGTACCTACGGTTCCCACACGGCCCTTGGGTGCGTAAGCGCCGACGCATCGCCGGGGTCGCGCGGCGCCGCCACCAGCGCCGCGCGCCGCCATCCGGTTGACACTCCGCGCCGGGCACGGTCCAGTCCGCACCTCACGCGCGCAGCGACTGCGCCCGCTTCGAGGATCTTCGTCGAATGGTCACCATCCGTCTCTCCCGCGCCGGCACCACCAAGAAGCCGTTCTACCGCGTCGTGGTCGCCGATCACCGCTTCCCCCGCGACGGTCGCTTCATCGAGCAGGTCGGCACGTACGACCCCAAGAAGAGCGCCCACGGCATCAACCTCAAGATCGATCGCGTGGAGCACTGGGTCGGCCAGGGCGCGCGCCCGTCCGACACGGTGCGCGACATCCTCGCCACCGCGAAGAGCGCGGCGCCCAAGGCCGACGGCTGAGCGCGTGAAGGGTCTCGTCGAGGTCCTCGCCCGCTCGCTGGTGGACAACCCAGCGCCGGTCGAGGTCACCGAGCAGCAAAGCGGCGCCGAGGCCACCTTTCGCCTCAAGGTCGGCCGCGACGATCTCGGCAAGGTGATCGGCAAGAAGGGCCGCACCGCCAAGGCGTTCCGCACGCTCTTGTCGGCGGCGGCCGCCAAGCAGAACCTGCGCGTCACGCTCGAGATCGTCGAGCCCGAAGGGCCGCGCCGCGGCGGCCCGCCCCCCGCCGGCGACGGCGCGGCCGAGGCGACCTCGGGCGACGACGGCTGAGGACGACCGCCCCATGGCCACCCGCATCGAGCCCACCGTCGGCGTCACCGCGGACGGGTGGGTGTCGCTCGGCGTGGTGGCGCGCGCGCACGGCGTGAAGGGCGCGCTCAAGCTGCACTGCTGGGCCGAGGGCCCGCACGCGCTGCGCCCCGGCCTCGACGTCCGCATCGGCGGCCGGGTGTACCGCGTCGCCGGCTACGCACCCGACGTGCTCACGCTCGACGACGTGCACCACCGCGACGCGGCCGAGGCGCTGCGCGGCGCCGAGGTGTTCGTGCGCCGCGCCGACTTCCCCGCCGACGACGACGAGGGTGTGTACCTGGTGGACCTGATCGGCGCCGCCGTGGTCGACCTCGCCGGCGCCCCGCTCGGCACGGTGGAGGGCTTCACCGACAACGGCGCGCAGCCCCTGCTCTCGGTGGCGCGCCCAGGCGCCGCCAGCGTGCTGGTGCCGTTCGTCCCCGCCATCGTGCGCTCGGCGGAGAAGGGCCGCGTGGTGCTGACGCCGCCGCCCGGGCTGTTCGTCGACGCGGACGCGCTCGAGTAGCGGCGCGCCATGCCCTTGCGCGCGACGTTCCTGACGCTGTTCCCCGAGAGCCTCGGGCCCATTCTGCAGTCGTCGATCCTCGGGCGCGGCCAGAAGGCGGGGCTGTTGGCCGTCGACACCGTCGACCTGCGCGACTTCTCCACCAACAAGCACCGCACCGTCGATGACTCGCCGGCGGGCGGCGGCCCGGGCATGATCCTGCGCGTCGACGTCATCGCCGGCGCGCTGGCCGCGCTGCGCGCCCGCGATCCCGCCGTGCACGTGGTGGCCGTCGACGCGCGCGGCGCGCCCTTCGCGCAGCGCGACGCGCGCCGCCTGTCGAGGAAGCCGCACGTCGCCTTCGTGTGCGGGCGCTACGAGGGCGTCGACGCGCGCGCGCTCGACCTGTGCGACGAGGTGCTCTCGCTCGGCGACTTCGTGCTCACCGGCGGCGAGCTGCCGGCGCTCGCCATGTTCGACGCGGCCGCGCGCCTGGTGCCCGGCGTGCTCGGCAACGACGCCTCGGCCGCGAGCGAGAGCTTCGCCGCCGTGCTCCTCGAGGAGCGGCAGTACACGCGGCCCGTGGTGTTCCAGGGGCGCGCCGTGCCGCCGGTGCTGCTGTCGGGCAACCACAAGGACATCGCGCGCGCGCGCCGCAAGGACGCGCTGGTGCTCACCGCCAAGCTGCGCCCCGATCTGTTCACGGCGCGCGACAAGCGCAAGGCCGACGACAAGTTGCTCGCCGACCCGCGCGTGCCCACGCTCGAGCCTGCCGCGTCCAGCGCCGGCGACGACGAGGGCGCCGCGTGACGCGCATCGCGCTCGCGCTGGTGCACCACCCGGTGCTCGACAAGGAGGGCGCTGTCGCCACCACGTCGATCACCAACCTCGACGTGCACGACATCGCACGCGCCGCCACCTCCTACGGCTGCGACGCCTTCTACGTCGTCACGCCGGTGTCGGCGCAGCAAGAGATGGCGCGGCGCATCGTGGGCTTCTGGGAGGAGGGGCCGGGCGTGCGCAGAAACCCCGACCGCACCACCGCCATGCGCATCGTGCGCGTGGTGGCGTCGGTGGACGAGGCGCTCGCGGCCGAGGCGCAGGCGCTCGGCGCGCGGCCCCTGCTGGTGGCGACGTCGGCGCGGCCCCAGGGCACCACGCCGGCGTCGGCGCTGCGCGCGCAGCTGCCCGCGCTGCGCGGCGTGTTGGTGCTGTTCGGCACCGGCCACGGCCTGGCGCCCACGCTCGTCGACGGCGCCGACGTCGTGCTCGCTCCCCTGCCCGGGCGGCCCGCGCAGAACGGCGGCTACAACCACCTGAGCGTGCGCTCGGCGGCGGCCATCCACCTCGATCGGCTCCTGGCCGTCGACGGGTGACGACGCGCGTTACTGGATGCGCGTCCAGCCCGACAGGCTGACGGGCTGGTTCGTCACCTGATAGTCGGCGCGGCGGTTTCGCGCCTCGTCGGTCTCGTCGGGCGTGTCGATCTTGAGCATGGACTCGCCGAAGCCGCGCGCGTGGATGGGCAGCTTGACGCCGTGCTTGAGGAACCACGTCGCGATGGAGCGCGCGCGCGCGTCCGACAGCGCCTGGTTCGAGCCCGGCGAGCCCACCGAGTCGGTGTGGCCGAAGATGAACAAGCGGTTCTGGTCCTTCGAGATCGACAGCGCCTTGGCGTACTTCTTGAGCGCGCGGTTGAGCTCGTCGAGCGCGGCCGTGAGCTTCGGCTCCTCGGTGGGGCGGATCTCGCTCTTGCCGGTCTCGAACAGCACCTCCTCGTGCGGCACCTCGAAGGCCCACACGTAGGCCTCCAGCGTCGGCGAGAAGATGCCGTCGGGGTCGTGCGCCACCACGCGCAGCATGAAGGGCTTGGCCGTGGTCTTGGGGATCCACTCGACCTTCAGCTCGGCGCCAGGGGCCTCGCCCGCGAACTTCTGCGACACGTTGGCCAGCGTCTCGCCGTCGTCGCCCACGACCTCCACGTCGACCTTGCCGGCCTTGCGACTCATCACCACGCGCACGGTGTTGCGGTCGACGATCTCGGCGCGCTCCGACACCACCTTGACGTCGAGCTTGCCGATGACCTCGGTGGCGAAGGTGAGCGGCATGGAGCCCGAGGAGCCATCCTCGAACTCCACCGCGAGGCTGCCCTTCCACTTGACCACGCCCGTGCCCTTCTGCGGCAGCTCGAACACCAGCTCGGTGCCGGCGGCGCCCGGCCCCAGCGTCTGGCGCGCGCGCTGGCCGCCGCCGCCGTCGACGTCGAGGGTGGCGGTGGCGAGGTCCTTCTTGATCTTCACCGTCACCTTGGGCTTCTCGCCGACATAGACCTTGGCCGACACCGCGAGCTCCACGTCGTTGGCGCGGACCGCCGGAGCGAACAGCGAGGACGCAACGAGGCCGCAGGCAGCCGCGAGGGGGACGAGCATGCGCATGCCACCGATGTAAACCACCGAGGCCGCTCATGCTAGGGTCCGCCCCGCATGGCGCCGTGGTTGCTGGTCGCGAGCCTCGCGCTCGCCGTCGTCGGTGCGTTGGCCTTGATCGCCTTCGAGAGCCCGTCGCGCTCGGCGGGCGGCTTGGCCACCGCCGTGGTGGGCTGCGCGGGCGCGCTGGCCGCCCTCGACGTCGGCCTGGCGCCCGGGCTGGTGCTGTGGTGCGGCGGCGCCGTGGCGCTGTTCCTGCTCGCCGCGGTGGTGCTGGTCAACGTCGACGCCGAGGAGCGCGGCCCGCGTCGCATGCGCCTGAAGCCCGCGCTCATCATCCCCGTGCTGTGCGTGCTGTGGGCGGCGCTCGCGAGCGCGCTGCTCGACGCGGTGCCCGAGCAGCCCGCGGCACCCCCCACCAGCGCCGAGGTCACGCGGGCCGTGGTCGAGGAGCTGACGCTGCCGTACGCGCTGGCCGTGCTCGCGCTCGCCGTCGCGTTCATCACCGCGGTGGCACTGGTCCGGAGGCGCACGTGAGCGTGTCGGCGTTCGCGCAGGTGCAGCTCGCGGTGGGCGCCGGCGCCGCCGTGCTGGTGCTCGGCGTCGGCGCCATGCTGCTGCGCCGCTCGATCCTGGTGGTGGTGATGGGGGGCGTGCTGGCGCTGCTCGGCGTCGCCCTCACCCTCGGCGCGCTCGGCGCCGCGCGCGGCGACGCCGTCGCCGTGGCCACTGCGATCCTGTTCGTGGTGCTGGCGGTGGCGTGGGCCGTGGCAGGCGCCGCCGTGGCGCTCACCACGTATCGACGGCGCGGCACCGAGAACCTCGACGAGCTGCGTGAGCTGCGTGGGTAGCGCGATGCCGTCGTTCCCCGCGCCGGCGTTGCTGCTCACGGTGGTGGTGCCCACCGCCAGCGCCTTGCTGTTGGCGCTCTTGGTGCGCGCGCCGTGGCCGAAGCTGCGCGTGGGCGCGGCCCTGGCCGCGCACCTGGTGGCGCTCGGCGCCGCGCTCGACGTCGCGCGCCAGCTCCTCGCGCGCGGTGGGTTCACCTCGGACCTCGAGACGTGGACGGGCGCGCGCGCCGAGGCGGTGGACGCGTTCGGCTTGGTGCCGCTGGCGCTCACGCCCACCACGGCGGCGCTCCTGGTGGTGGTGCTGCTGGCGGCCGCGCTCACCGCCCTCTTGCTCGCCCCCATGGCGGCGCGCCAGCGCTCCACCGCCATGCACACGGCGCTGTTGTTCGCCACCGGCGCCATGGCGCTCCTGGTGGTCGCCCGTCGCGTCGACGGCGTGGCCGCCGGGTTCTCGCTCAGCGCCATGGGCGGCTTCGCCATGCTCGTGGCGGCGCTGCCCAAGCGCGAAGAGGGCATGGGCGCCGTGCGCACCTTCGTGCTCCACCGCGTGGGCGACGTGGCGCTGTTCGCGGCGGTGCTGGCCGTGGGCGGCGCCGTGGGCGGCCTCGACGTCGAGCACCTGCTAGCGGTGAGCGAGGCCTCGCCGTGGGCGCGCGCCACCGCCGGCCCGCTCACGGGCTTCGCCGCGCGCGAGGCCTGGCTGCTGGCGGCGGCGTTGGTGGCGGCCGCGGCCGCCACGCGCCTGACGTTCTTCCCGCTGCACGCGCTGGTGCGCGACGCCATCGGCGTGCCCGGCGCCGCGCTCGGCTTCGTCTGGGGCGTGTGCTTCGTCGGCGCCGGGCTCGTGCTCGTGGTGCGCCTCGCGCACGTGCTGCTGCTGGCGCCCGAGGTGCTCACGGTGTTTGGCGCCGTCGCCGTGGGCACCGCCGTCATCAAGGCGGCGCTCGCCATCGCGGGCCGCGAGCTCGTGCGCATCGACGTGCTGTTGCTCACGGCCTTCAGCGCGCTGGCGGCGCTGGCGGTGGCCGCCGACGACGGCGCGAGCGCCCTCCTCGGCACGGTGGTCGTGATGGGCGCGGCGGTGCCGTTGTGCTGCACCACCAGCGCCGTCGTCGTCGTCACCGGGCGCGCCGACCCGCACTTGCTCGGCGGCATCGAGCGCCGCATGCCACGCACGCACACGGGCCACCTGCTCGCCACCGGCGCGCTGTTCGGCCCCGTGTTCACCGGCGCCGCGCTCGGCGCGCACCTCCTGGCCGGCGCGCTGTCGGCGTCCTGGCTCGGGCCGTGGGTGGGCGCCGGCCTGGTGCTCGCCGCCGCGCTCCTGGCGCTCGCGGCCTTCCGCCCGCTGCACCTGGTGTTCACCGGGCGCGAGCCGCGCGAGCCGCTGGCGCGCGCCGTGGCCGATCCGTCGTGGCGCGAGTCCCTCGCGCCCATCGCCGCAGCGCTGCCGCTCGTGGGCCTGGGGCTCGCGCACCTGCCCGCGGGCGCCGTGGCGCTCTTCTTCCCCGAGCGCAGCTACACGAGCCCGCTGGCGCGCCTGGTGTGGCCCGAGCACGTCGAGCTCGAGCCGCTGCGCGCCGTGGTGCTCGCCGACCGCGTGGCGCCAACGCTCACGCCGCAGGCCGTGCTGGTCGCGATGGTCGTCGCCGCCACGGTTGGCTGGGCGGCGTCGACGGTGCTCTATCGCGGCGGTCCCGGGCGCCTGCACCGCGCGCTCTTCGGCGGACCGTTGGCGCGCCGCGTGGTCGAGGCGCTGGCGCGCCTGGTGGGCCGCGAGAGCCAGGTGGCACGGGGCGTCGGCGAGGGCGCGGCGCGTCTGTCGCGCATGATCGCGGCGAACCTCATGCCCGGTCTGCTCGAGGCGCTGTTGCGCCGCGCGCCGGCGCTCACGGGCACGGTGGTGGGCGCGGTGGTGCGCCTGCTCGCCAACGGGAGCGCGCAGCGCGGCCTAACGGTGGCCGTGCTCGGGCTCTTGGTGCTCGCCGCCGCCTGGGGCGGGCTCGTGGACCTCGGGAGCTTCCGATGATGCCCCTGATCGACACGTGGGGCCTGGCGCTGGTGCCGCTCCTGTTCGTGGGTGGCGCGCTCTTCATGCTGGTCATGCCCGGCGTCGATCGGCTGTCGCTGCGCCACGTGGGCATGACGGTGTCGATCGCCGCGGCGCTGGTGGCCGTGCGCCTCGCGTGGCTCGCGTCGCAGGCGCCGTGCACGCTCGAGCGCTTCGGCGTGGTGCTGCGCCTCGACGCGATCAACGGGCCCATGCTGGTCATGGCCTGCGTCGCCATCCCCGTGGCGCTGCGCGCGGGCGCGCCGCGCGTCTTCGAGCGCACGCAGTTCTACGTCGTCACCGTGCTGTTCTGCGGCGGCCTCGGCGCCGCCGCGTTGGTGGTGGCGGCCCCCATCGTCAAGCTGGTCATCGCCACGCTGGCGGCCGTGCCGTTGTTCGCCTTGGTGTCGCTGTTCGGCGGGCCGCAGCGCGGCAGCAGCACCATGAAGGCCGCGGTGCTGTGGCTCTTGGTCGACGCCACCGCCATGGCGGCGGCGGTCTTGCTGGCGGCCCGCGCGCACGTGGCGGTGGCCGCCGCCAGCGTCGACGATCTCGCCGCGGGCGCCGCCGTGCAGCCCCCCGAGCACGCCGCGATCCTCTTCCTCGCGCTGGCGGCGCCCGGCTTGGTGCGCTTGGCCGCCGGGCCGTTCTCCGTGTGGCTGTCGGACTTCCTCGAGCAGGCGCCCGTGAGCGCGGCCGTCATCGCCAGCGCCACGGCCGCGCCGCTCGGCCTCGAGCTGTTGGCGCGCGTGGCCCTGCCCGCCGTCCCCGCGGGC
>CAZONM010000184.1:9480-11146 GCA_964580865.1 uncultured Myxococcales bacterium
CCGCGCTGGCGGTGATGACGCTCGGCAGCGGCGCCATCGCCGCTGCGGTGGGCCTGGTGGTGGCCAGCGCCGGGTCCGCCATGCTCGCGTTGTGCACGGTGGAGGCCATCGAGCGACGCTACGAGACGCGCGATTGCGTCGAGCTCATCGGCCTCGGGCACCAGACCCCGCTCTTGGCGGCGCTCTTGGCGGCGGGCCTGTTCGGGCTCGGCGGGGTGCCGTTGGTGGGCGCCGGCTCGGCCCTGTGGCTGCTCGCCGCCGAGGTGGGTCGCGGCCCCGCGTTCGCGGCCGCGGCGCTCCCCGCCTCGTGGCAGCTGGTGCTCCAGATCGCCGTGGTGGCGTCGACGGCGCTGGCGTCCATCGGCGTGGCCACCGCGCTGCGGCGATTGCTCTTGCCGGCGGCGCGTCACGGCCACCGCGACCTCGAGCGCGTCACGGTGGCGCAGGCCCTGCGGCTGGTGGTGCCGGCGGCGGTGGCCCTCGGCGCGGGCTTGGCCGCCCCCGTGGTCGCGCACGACGCACGCCCCGTGGCCGACCAGCTCGCACGCGCGGCCGCGGCGCGCGCGGAGCTGCGGCCGCTCCCCGCCCCGGCCTTCGGCGACGACGACGACGAGGTGCCAAGGTGACCCCCACCACGGTGGCGGCGCTGACGCCCGCCGGCATCTGGCTCATTGCCGCCCTCGCGTGCCTCGGGCTGGAAGCGGCGGGCACGCCCGTGGGCTGGCGCAAGCGCTCCGCCAGGACGCACCTGCCGTGGGTCATCGGGCTCGCGGCCTTGGCGGTCATCGCGCACGCCGTGCTGCGCTGGGTCGACGCCGCGTCGGCGGCGTCGTCGGCCCAGGGGCTCGTCGTCGACCGCGGCGGCTTGCTCGGCACCGCCGTGATCGCGCTCTTGGTGGGCGCCGTACACCTCGCCGCCACGCCCGCGCTCACCGCCATCGACGAGGAGCGCGGCGAGATGAGCGCCGGCTTCGCCATGGTGGGCGCCGCGCTCTCGATCGCTTGTTGCACCGTCGACCTGCTGGTGCTGGCGGCCGCGCTCGTGGTCGCCGCGGGGGCGCAATCGCTCCTGTGCGCGCCCGACCGCGAGGGGCCGCACGGCATCGAGGCCGCGACCAAGGGCATCGTGGGCGCGGGCGTGCTCTTGGTGCTCCTGGCGCTGGCGGCCACCTTCGCGTGGATGTGCGCGGGCGGCGCGACCTTTGCCGGCCTCGGCCGCGCGCTCGCCGTGGGCGAGCCCAGCGCGGCCTTCGCCGCGGCCATGATCGTGGTGGTGCTGGCGCTCATCCTCGGCTCCGTGCCGTTTCAGCAGAGCTTCGTCGACGTGGCCCACGGCGCGTCCACGTCGTCGGCCGGGCTGCTCGCCGGCGGCATGCTGGTGGTGGGCGTGCTGGAGGCCGTGCGCTTGCTCGACGGCGTGGTGGCCGTCGGCGCCGACGAGATGCTGGCGCGCTCGTTCGCGATCATCGCCGCGCTCACGGTGGTGGGCGCGCCCGTCGCCAGCCTCGATCAGAGCCGCATCGGCCGCGTGGTGGCGTACCTCGCGGTGCTGCCCGGCGGCGTCGCGCTGGCGGCGCTGGCGGCGGGCGCGCTGTCGACCGGCGGCAGCGGCGACGCGGGCGCCGTGCGCGCGGCGCTCATGGCGGTGCTCGCCGGCGGCCTCGGC
>CAZONM010000185.1:0-11145 GCA_964580865.1 uncultured Myxococcales bacterium
GGTCGCGGCCGCGGCGATCGGCGCCCTCGGAGGGACGGCGATCGTGGCGGCCCGCCCGGCGAGCGCAGCGCGCGCGACGAGCGCCCGCGCGAGAAGCGCATCGACTACTCGGGCCTGGCGCCCATCGTCATCCCGCGCTCGACGCCCGAGGAGATCGGCGACTTCGCCGCCATGCTGGCGCAGACCGGCCCCATCGATCGCATGGAGCTGCGCGTGGGCGACAAGGTGCGCGCGCGCTGCGTGCACATGGGCAGCGACACGGCGTTCTTCGAGCTGTCGCGCACGCAAGAGGCGCAGGCGCCCATGGGCGAGTTCCTCGACAACGACGGCGTGTGCACGCTCAAGCCCGGCGACCGCATCGACGCGTTCGTCACGTCGCTGTCGGACGGCATCCACCTGTCGACGCGCATCGGCAAGGACATGATCGACGTCGGCATGCTGGAGGCGGCCAAGGCGGCGGGCATGCCGGTGCAGGGCACCGTCACCGGGCACAACAAGGGCGGCCTCGAGGTGTCGCTGTCGGGCAGCGCGCGCGGCTTCTGCCCGCTCGGCCAGATCGACGTGGGCTTCGTCGACGATCCTGCCACGCTGGTGGGCAAGACCTTCGAGTTCCTGGTGCGCGAGGTGAAGGAGGGCGGCAAGAACGTGCTGCTCTCGCGCAAGGCGCTGGTGGAGCGGCAGAAGAAGGAGCAAGGAGCGAAGACGCTGGCCAAGCTCGCCGTCGGCACCGTGGCGCAGGGCACGGTCACGCGCCTGCAGCCCTTCGGCGCCTTCGTCGACCTCGGCGGCGTCGACGGGCTCATCCCGATCTCCGAGCTGTCGTGGGGCCGCGTGAAGGACCCGAGCGACGTGCTCAAGGTGGGCGACCTGGTCACCGTCGAGGTCACCAAGATCGAGGAGGACCCGAAGCGCGCCGGGCAGCAGCGCATCGGCCTGTCGCTCAAGAGCACGCAGCAAGATCCGTTCATCGCCAACGCGCACCTGCTGCAGCCCGGCGCCTGGCTCGAGGGCACGGTGCAGAAGCTCGAGGCGTACGGCGCGTTCGTCGAGCTGTTCCCCGGCGTGTCGGGGCTCGTGCACGTGAGCGAGATCGCCGATCGGCGCATCGCGCACCCGAAGGACGTGCTCAACGTGGGCGAGCGCGTCAAGGTGCGCGTGCTCGAGGCCGACGGCGCCGCGCGCCGCGTGTCGCTGTCGCTGAAGGACGAGCCGAGCTTCGCCGAGCTCGTCGACGGCGCGGCCAGCACCGCGGCGCAGAAGCGCTCACCCTACGGCCGCGGCGCGCGCGTGGCCGGCGCGGTGGAGCGCGTCGAGAAGTACGGCGCCTTCGTCAAGCTCGACGCCGTCGAGGGCAAGGAGCCGGCCACGGTGTTCTTGCCCGCCTCCGAGAGCAACACGCCCAAGGGCGCCGACCTGCACAAGGCGCTGCCCGTGGGCACCCACGTGGAGCTCCTCATCATCGACGTCGACGAGCGCGGGCGCCTCAAGGGCTCGCGCACGGCGCTCGAGAAGGCCGACGAGCGCGCGCTCTTCGATCAGTTCAAGACCGACAAGAAGGCCGGCGGCGGCAGCGGCCTCGGCACCTTCGGCGATCTGCTCAAGGCCAAGCTCGGCAAGTGATCACCGTCGTCGGCGTGCCCGCGCCGCCGCGGGCTGCGAGGCCGCGAGCCAGCTCGTGATGGGGCGCGATCGCTCGTCGTCGTCGCCGGTGGACAGCGCGGCGAGCTCGCGGGCCGCCGTGCGGAAGGCGCTGGCGTGAGGGGCCGGTGGCGCGGCGCGCTCGCAGAAGTGGCTGCGGCAGCCGAGCGGGCGCGCGGCGTACACCTGACAGCGGCCGCTGTCGGCCAAGAACGGGCAGCGACCGTCGGTGTGCGCGTGCGGCGCGGGCAGGCGTCGACCCTGGCGCCGCACCTCGGCCACCACCAGCTGCCACTCGGCCGAGGTCAGCCACGGCTCGCGCCCGGTGACGGCGAAGCGGCAGCAATCGGCGGCGCCGTCGCAGCGGATGTCGACCAGCGCCCGCTCGACCTCGCCCAGGATGAGCAGCGCGCGCCGCCGGCGATCATCGTCCACGCGCCCACCGTACCCGACGGCCACCACGCCGGCGACCCGGGGCGCGGGCCGTGGCCGCTCGACGAACCACGGGCGCGCGTTTGGCAGTAATGTGCACCTCGTGAAGGAGTCGCTCCGCTCCGGGGGGCCGGTCGCGCTCGGGCCCTTCGATCTGGTGCGGCCGCTCGGCAAGGGCGGCATGGCCGAGGTGTGGCTCGCGACCCACCGCAGCGACGGCGATCGCGTGGCGGTGAAGGTGCTCACCGGCGAGCGCGCGCGCGAAGAGGCGTTCATCCGCGCGCTCAAGAACGAGATCCACAACGTCGCGCGCTTGCACCACCCGGGCATCATCCTGGTGTTCGACACCGGCGAGGTCGACGCCGAGGCCGAGCGCCAAAGCGGCGGCCGCCTGGTGGCGGGCAGCCCGTGGTTCGCCATGGAGCTCGCGAGCCACGGCGCGCTCTCGCCCAAGCGCCTGCCGCTGCCGTGGCCCACCACGCGCATGCTGTTGTTGTCGCTGCTCGACGCGCTCTCGCACGCGCATGCGCGCGGCGTGATTCACCGCGACATCAAGCCCGGCAACATCCTGGTGTGCGCGCCCGAAGATCCGCGGCCCGGGCTCAAGCTCACCGACTTCGGCATCGCGGCGCCGCTCTCCGAGGGCATCGACGAGAGCGCCGAGGAGGGGCGCCTGTCGGGCACGCCGCGCTACATGGCGCCCGAGCAATTCCGCGCCAAGTGGCGCGACTTCGGGCCCTGGACCGACCTGTACGCGCTCGGCTGCATCGCGTTCCAGCTGGCCACGGGCAAGACGCCCTTCGCCGGCGACGCGCTCAAGCTCGCGGTCTCCCACTGCCACGACGCGCCGCCCGCGCCCACACCGGCGAACGACGACTACCCCGAGGGCTTCGAGGCTTGGGTGCTGCGCCTGCTCGAGAAGGATCCGCTGGCGCGCTTCGCGTGCGCCGCCGACGCGGCGTGGGCGCTGTTGCGCCTGCGCGCCCCCGGCGTCGAGGACGAGATCACGGTGGTGTCGGGGTGGGAAGAGGCGCTGCGCTCGCTCAAGCCGCGCCTGTTCAGCGAGATCGACCAGACCGCCGCGGCCACCGGCGACGGGCTGCAGGGGCTCGCGGGCTCGCGCTCGTCGGACGACGACGGCGCGGCCCCCGCCGAGGACAGCGACGCGGAGGGTAGCGGGCCCGGCATCGAGTCGGGCTCGGCACCGCCCTCGCTGCTCGACGACGCGCCCACCGGTTTGCACACGGCGGTCGATCGCCCGCGCGACAAGCGCTCGTCCACCGGCTTGTCGTCGAGCGGCACCTCGGTGTTCGCGCGCCTGCCCACGCTGCAGGCGCGCAAGCGGCGGCGCCCCGAGCCGGGCCTGGTGTCGTCGTTGTCGGACGCGAGCATCCCCATCGATCAACCGTCGACGCGCTCGGGCGACGTGGACCCCTTCGAGATGCCCGAGCACTCGGTGGCCCCCACCGCCACCATCACGCACATGATGGAGGTGGACGACGACGACCGCGCGTACCCGCCGGTGGGCGCCACCAGCTCGTCCGAGCGCCGCCGCCGGCCTGCCGCCGCCGACGACGGCGCGCCCATCGACACCACCATCGCGCCCAACGTGCCCTGGACCGAGCTCGCGGCCATGTCGCCCAAGGGCCTGGCGACGGTCACCGGCCGCGCCGTCAGCGACGAGAAGCGCCGGCAGCGCGAGCGCGAGCAGCACGACGAGGCCAAGCTGGCGCCGCGCCTGCCGCCGCCCATGCCGCCCACGTGGCGACGTCCGGGGCCCCACGCGCCCTCGCGCCACCTGCACGGCGCCGGCCTCGGGCTCTACGGCCTGCGCCAGATCCCCCTCATCGATCGCGACGCCGAGCGCGACCGCGTCTGGGACACGCTGCGCGAGGTGCGCGACGGCGGCGGCGCGCGCGTGGTCATCCTGCGCGGGCCCACGGGTATCGGCAAGTCGCGCCTGGCCGAGTGGCTGGTCGAGCGCACGGTGGAGGTGGGCGCCGCGCTGGCGGTGCGCGCCGGTCACGGCCCCGGCGGCGGTCCGCTCGATGGGCTGCCGGGCTTGATCGCGCTCAACGCGCGCACCTTGGGCCTCAAGCGGCGCGAGCTGCTCAAGCGCCTGTTCGAGGTGGTGCGCCGCCAGGGCCTCGAGGACGCCGACGAGGCGCTGGCGCTCGGCGAGCTCTTGCACCCCGGCGGTGACGGCGACGACCGCGTGCGCCTCGGCAGCGCGCGCGAGCGCCACGCGCTGGTGCTGCGCTACCTCGAGCGCTTGGCGGTCGATCGCCCGGCGGTGGCCTGGCTCGACGACGTGCAGTGGGGCGCCGACGCCATCGCGTTTGCGCGCATGGTGGTGGACGATCGCCACGGCCGGCAGGTGCCGCTCATGGTGGTGCTGTCGGTGAACGACGAGGAGATCGCGGCGCGGCCCATCGAGGCCGAGGCGCTCGAGGAGCTGGCGCGCCAACCGGCCACCGTCACCATCCGGCTGCCCAACCTGCCCGACGACGATCACCTGCGCCTGGTGGAGGAGCTGCTCGGCCTCGAGCCCGGCTTCGCCGCGCAGGTCGCGGCGCGCACCGCGGGCAACCCGCTGTTCGCGGTCACGCTGGTGGGCGACTTCGTCATGCGCGGCGCGCTCGAGCTGACGCGCGAGGGCTTCGCGCTGCGGCGCGACGCCAGCGCCGAGCTGCCCGACGACCTGCATCAGGTGTGGGACGAGCGCCTGGCGCGCGTCTTCGAGCGCATGCCGCCGGGCTCGCGGCACGCGCTCGAGCTCGGCGCCGTGCTCGGCAGCGCCGGCGACGACGGCGAGTGGCAGGCGGCGTGCGACGAGGCCGGCGTCGAGCTGCCGCTCAAGCTCATCGATGAGCTGCTGGTGGGGCGCCTGCTGGTGCCCGACGAGGGCGGCCTGCACTTCGCGCACGCCATGCTGCGCGAGAGCGTGCTGCGCACGGCCGCTGAAGAGCGTCGCCTGGCGGGCTGCCACCTCGCCGCCGCGCGCATGCTCGAGAAGCGCTACGGGCTCGGCCGCCGCGGCATGGCGGCGCGCATCGGCCACCACCTGGCGCTCGGCGGCGCGCTCGAGGAGGCGGTGCCCAAGCTCTTGACCGCCGCCGACGAGGCCGCGCGCACGCTGGGCTACGCGCAGGCGCACGCGTTGCTCGCCGAGCGCGAGGCCCTGCTCGATCGCCTCAACCTCGATGAGGACGATCCGCGCCGCGCCGAGGGCTGGGCCGCCAAGGCCAGCGTGCTGGCCGACGAGGGCCGCTACGACGAGGCGCTGATGTGGAGCGGGCTCGTGGAGCAGCACGAGGCCAACCTGCGCTACGAGCACGTGCTGCCCGTAGCGCTGCGCGTGACCGCGCTGGTGGCGCTGCGCCAGACGCGCTGGGACGAGGCCTCGGGGCGCTACGCCATCGCGCGCGACGCCGCCGAGCGCGCGGGCGATCGCGGCTGCGTCATCGAGTGCCTGAACGGCATCGCCGACGCCGAGTACTACCAAGGCCGGCTGGCCCGCTCGGGCGACGTGCTCGCCGAGGCGTTCGCGCTCTGCCAGCAAGGTGGTGACGAGGCAGCCATGGCCTTCTGCCTGTGGAACTCCGCGTATGTGGCGCTGTGGTCGGGCGAGGTCGAGCAGGCGCGCGAGCTCTTGCTGCGCCAGCAGAAGCTCGCGCGTCGCGCCGGTCACCGCTCGATGATCGCCAACGGCAGAAACGCCCTGGGTGACGTGGCGCGCGTGAGCGGCCACTATGACGAGGCCGAGAAGCACTACGACGAGGCGCTCAAGCTCATGGAGGCCATCGGCTCGGGCAAGCGCCGGACGGTGCGCGCGAACCTCGCCGTCAACGCGCTGTCGCGCGGGCGCATGGAGCGCGCCGTGCAGCTCGTCGAGGAGCTGCTGCCCGAGGTGGACAAGGCCGGCGAGGCCGTGCTGTCGGCCACGTGTCACGGCGTGCTGGCCGCGCATGCGGCGGCGAACCGCGATTGGCCCGCGTGCGATCGGCACTTCGCCGCCCTCGTGCGACCGCGCCGCGACAGCGGGTTGGTCGACGGCGAGCACGCGGTGCTGTGCGAGATCATCGGCGATCACGCGCGCGCCCAGGCCGACGACGAGCGCGCCGCCGAGGCCTACCACTGCGCGTGCGACATCTGGGATGCGCTGGGGCGCCGCGATCGCGTGGTGAGCGTGGAGAAGGCGCTGGGCACGCTCGGCACGCGACCGGTGCTGCGCCGCCCGCAGCGGTAGCGCGCGCCTGCGCGCACCGCGCGCGTTCGCCTGCGTCGCCTGTGCGGCGCAGCAATCGCGCGGATCACGCCCGCGTGACCGAGTTTGTCGATCGTGGCACCGGTGCTATCAGCGCGCCATGAGCCAGCAGCCAAAGTCAGGCCACGTGCCGCTCACCTTCGACGGCGTGCTCGACGCCATCCGGCCGTACCCCAAGCGCCGCGTGGCGGTGGCCGTGGCCGCCGACGACGCGGTGCTCGACGCGGTGGCGCGCGCCGAGCGCGACAACGTGGCCGACGCCGTCTTGGTGGGTGACGCGGCCAAGATCCGCGACGTGGCCGCGTCGGTGAGCGCCGATATCTCCACCTGCGAGATCGTCGACGAGCCCGATCATGAGAAGGCCGCGCGGCGCGCCGTGCAGCTGGTGTCGTCGGGCGAGTGCCACATCGCCATGAAGGGCAAGATCCACACCGACGACTTCCTGCGCGCGGTGCTCGACAAGGAGGTGGGGCTGCGCACCAAGCGCATGCTGTCGCACGTGTTCCTGCTCGAGGTCGAGCGCCCCACCAAGCGGCTGATCTTCGTCACCGACGGCGCCATGAACATCGCCCCCGACTTCGAGCAGAAGGCGCAGATCGCCACCAACGCCATCGCGCTCGCGCGCCTCTTCGGGGTCGACGAGCCCAAGGTGGCGGCGCTGGCCGGCGTGGAGCTGGTCAACCCGAAGATGCCCGCCACGCAAGACGCGGCGGTGCTGGCGCTCATGAGCATCCGCGGCCAGTTCGAGGCCGGCGTGATCGAGGGCCCGCTGGCGCTCGACATCGCCGTCTCCGAGGAGGCGGCGCGCGTCAAGGGCGTGAAGAACGCGGTGGCGGGCCGCGCCGACATCCTGCTGGTGCCGAACCTCGAGTGCGGCAACATCCTGGTGAAGGCGTACGCGCACCTCGCCGGCGGCCGCGTGGCGGGCCTCGTCGTGGGGGCGCGCGCGCCCGTGGTGCTGACCAGCCGCGCCGACTCCGCCGAGTCGAAGTTCCTCTCCATCGCGTGCGCGGTGTACGCCGCCAACATGGAGGCCGTGCGCGTCAAGGTCGGCAAGGTGAAGTGACCCATGGTCCAGAAGCGCACCGTCGCCGTCGTCAATTGTGGATCGTCGAGCGTGAAGCTCGACGTGTTCTTCCTGCCGAGCGAGGACAACCCGCTTTCGGCGCTGGTGGAGCGCGTGGGCACCGCCGAGGCGCGCCTGGTGCTCAAGCGCGCCTCGGCGGGCGGCGAGCCCGAAGCGCGCGAAGAGCGCGCCGTCAGCGCCCCGGATCCCGCCAGCGCCGTCACCCTGGTGCTCGACGCCGTGGCCGCCGCGGGCTTCGTCCCCGAGGCCGTGGGGCACCGCGTGGTCCACGGCGGCGAGCGCTTCGCCGAGGCCGTGCTCATCGACGACGCGGTGCTGGCCGCCATCGAGGCGTGCGCGCCGCTGGCGCCGCTGCACAACCCGGCCAACCTGGCGGGCCTGGCGGTGGCGCGCGCGCGCCTGCCCGACGTGCCGCACGTCGCCGTTTTCGACACCGCCTTCCACCAGTCGCTGGCGCCCGAGGCGTACCTCTACGCCTTGCCGCGCGTGCTGCACGAGCAGCACGGTCTCCGGCGCTACGGCTTCCACGGCACCAGTCACGGCTACGTGGCCGAGCGCGCCGCCAAGTTCTTCGGGCGCGACCTGTCGACGCTCAACCTGGTGACGCTGCACCTGGGCAACGGGTGCTCGGCCTGCGCCATCGCGGGCGGTCGCTCCGTCGACACCTCGATGGGCATGACGCCGCTCGAGGGCCTGGTCATGGGCACCCGCAGCGGCGACGTCGACCCGGCGGTGGTGCTGCGCCTGGCGCGCATGCACGGCATCGACGGTGCGGAGCGCGTGCTCCTCAAGGAGAGCGGCCTGCTCGGCCTGTCGCGCACCAGCCACGACATGCGCGACCTCGAGCGCGCCGCGGCCGAGGGCAACGCCGACGCCGACCTGGCGGTGCGCATCTTCGCGCGGCGCGCGGCCAAGGTGGTGGGCGCCTACGCCGTGGTGCTGGGCGACGTCGACGCCGTGATCTTCACCGGCGGCATCGGCGAGAACTCGGCGCGCGTGCGCCGCGAGGTCTGCCAGGGGCTGCGCGTGGTGGGCGCGCTCCTCGACGAGCGCAGGAACACCGGCGATCTCCAGGGGGAGCGCGACCTGGCCAGCAGCGACTCGCGCGTGCGCCTGCTCGTGATCCCCACCGACGAAGAGCGCGCCATCGCGCAAGAGACCGCGCGCCTCGCGCGCGTGTGAGCGTGCTCAGCGCGAGTAGCGGCGCCCGCGCCAGTGGATGGGCGCGCGGCGCGCGTGGTCGCGGGCCGCACGCACCAACACGAGGGCGGCGCCCAGGTACGACAGCGGCAAGAGCGCCACCGGCCACCAGGGCACGCGCGCCGCCCAACGCGACAGCGCCTGCACGACGAGGGTGGCGACAACGAGCGCCGCCACGGGCGCGCGCGCGGCGGGCGCCGCCGCCGTGAGCACGAGCGCGAGCCACGGCGCCACCGCCAGCGTGAGCGCGGCGAGCGCGCGCGCGCCGACGCCCGGCCCCGCGAGCGCCACCGCGTTCTTGCCGAAGCCGCGCGCCATCTCGTCGAAGGTCGCGTACATGCGCGTGGCCGCGTGGGCACGCAGATCGCACAAGCGCAGGCGCAGCCCCGCGCGCTTCATGCGCCGCGCCAGCGCCACGTCCTCGAGCACGGTGTCGCCCACGGCGAGCCAGCCGCCCACCTGCGCGAGCGCCGCGGTGTCGACGAGGATGAGCTGGCCGTTCAAGAACGCGTCGGGCGCGCCATCGTCGTGCACGCGCGCCGGTCGCACGTGCCCCGTGAGCAGCGCCACCAGCGTGGGCAGAAACAGCGCCTCGGTGGCCGAGCCGAGCGTGAGGCGCGGCACGCCCGAGAGCGCGTGCGCGCCCTCGCGGCGCAGCGCGGCCACCAGCGCGCCCAACAGGCCCGGGGTGGTCGCCACGTCGGCGTCGAGGAACAGCGCCAGCGCCGGCAGCTCTCCCTGGGCCACCGCGTCGTCGATGCCGCAGGCGAGCGCGCGCGGCTTGCCGAACACGCCGGGCGCGGGCTCGCCCGGCACGCGCACCAGGCGCACGCGCGCGTCGCCGCGTGCGGCCTGGTCAACGGCGGCCGCTGTGTCGTCGGTGGAGCCGTCGTCGACCACGAGCACGCGCAAGCTGGCGTTCGGCTCGGCGAGGAGCGCCGGCAGGTGGGCGCGCAGGTTGGCGGCCTCGTTGCGCGCGGGAATGACCACCACGAGGGGCTCGCCGAGCGGCGCCGGCGTCAGGGGTACCAGGGCAGCCAAACGCCGACGGCCGGCGAGCGCGGCGCCGGCGATGGCCGCCAACGACAGCGCGGCCAGCGCGAGGGCGATGAGCGAGAGGGGCGCCACGACCCCGCGTTATCGACCGCCCAGGGCGGCGAGTCGAGAGGACCTTCCGGCGCGGCGCCGGCGTGCTAGACGACGGCCATGCCGCGCCGCTCCCGCTCGGTGGCCGCTGTCGCCGTCGTCGCCACGGTCGTCGCCGCCGTGGTCGTGGCGGCGGGCGCGCTCGGCGCCTGCGGCACCGCGTTCTCACCGGCGTCGGTCATCACCAACGAGCGCGTCATCGCCGTCATCGCCGACCCGCCCGAGGCGGTCACGGGCCAAGAGGTGCGCTTGACGCCGCTGGTGGTGTCAGAGGGCGGCGAGCTGGTGGAGGGGTCGAGCGGCTACCACGCCACGTGGTGGCGCTGCCCCGCCACCGACAGCGACGCCCTGGGCGACTACGCGCAGTGCACGGACCCGTCCGAGCGCATCGAGCTCGGCAGCGCGGTGCCCTACGTCGACACGGTGCCCGCGGACCTGTTCGGCGACCTGGCCGCGGCGGCCGCGGGCGGCACGCTGCCGAGCGACAAGGTGCTCGGCGCCATCCTCGGCTACTGGCGCGTGACCTCGGCGACGGTGCGCGCCGGCGATCGCTCCATCGAGGCGCTCAAGCGCGTGCCCGTGTATCTGCCCGTCGCCTTGGGAGACGTGGATCCGCAGCTCGCCGGTCTCGACGCGCACGTGAAGGACGACGGCACCGTGGTGCCGCCCAACACCAACCCCACGCTGTCGGGCGTGGTGGTCCACGAGGGCACGGTGGGCGGCGCCACCGTCACCGCGGTGAAGCGCGGCGGCGCCTACTTCTTCGAGCCCATCTACGACGAGCGCACGCTGGAAGACTACATCTCGCTCAAGGTCGACCTGAGCGGCCTCGATCTGTCCGACCCCGAGGCGCTGCGCGAGGTGCCGCTCGAGGAGCTGGTGGCGCGCTTCGCCAAGGTGCAGCGCTGCGAGATCCCCACGTTCTCGTGGTACGTCACGCACGGCAGCGTGCGGCGCGACACCACCGTCGACGAGGGCGTGGTGCAGCGCGTGTTCGACCCGCGCGGCGTCGACTGCCCCGACATCGAGGGCGACGAGCGCGTGGCGCCCGTGGAGTACACGCCGCCGGCCGAGGGCGATCGCGTGCCCGCCGACGGCGTGGTGCGCGCCTGGGTGGTGCTGCGCGACGGGCGCGGCGGCGCCGCGGTGCGTTCGTTCTCTTTCCGTTTCGAGTGAGCCATGCGCGTTCTCATCGTGGGCAGTGGTGGTCGTGAGCACGCGCTCGCGTGGCGGCTCGCGCGCGGCGCGGGCAGCACGCCGCTGCCCGATCGCGAGCTGGTGGTGGCGCCGGGGAACGCCGGCATGGCGCGCGACTTCGCGCGCTGGTCGCAGAGATCGGAAGAGCACACGTCTGAACTCCAGTCACAACGTGATA
>CAZONM010000186.1:0-11099 GCA_964580865.1 uncultured Myxococcales bacterium
AGCCGTCGCCCTCGCCGCCGCGCTCGCCGCCGCCGCCGTCGCCGTCGTCGTCGCCCGCGTCGGCGATGGCGACGGCTTCCGCGCTCGCGGCGGGGGCGCGCCCACCGCCCCCGCCCTCGCGGTCTTCCACGTCGTTGGCGGCAGCGCGGCGCCGGTCTCCGGCCCGATCGCGCCCGGCGCGGAGCTCGCGTTCTCGTACACCAACCCCGCGGGCCGCTCGCACCTGCTGATCTTCGGCGTCGACGAGCACCACCACGTCCACTGGTATCACCCGGCCTGGACGGATCCCGCCGCCACCCCGGTGGCAGTCGCCGCGAAGCAGTCGGTCGCGCCCGTGGAGCTGCCAGAGGCGATCCGCCACGAGCTCGACGGCGGCTCGCTCGTCATCAACGCCGTACTGGTCGACCGGGCCGTGAGCGTCACCGAGATCGAAGCGGCCGTGCGCGGCGGCCGCGCGCCGCTCGTGGACGCCGCTGACATCATGACCGTGCCGCTCGCGGTCCGCAGCGCGACCCCTTGATCCCCGCCGTCGCGCTCCTGTCGCTGCTCGCCACGGCCGCCACCGACGCCGAGGCGCCCACCGCGCGCTTCGCGCTCGTCATCGGCGTGAACCGGGCGCTCGACGCGTCCACCGCGCCGCTCACGTTCGCGGACGACGACGCCGCGCGCTCGTTCGACCTGTTCCGCGCCATGGGCGCGCGCGCGCTCTTGCTGAGCAGCCTCGACCCCAACACCACGCGCCTCCACCCCCAGGCGGTGGCGGAGGCGCGGCCGGCCACCCGCGCAGGGCTCGAGGCCGCGGTGACGCGCATCGCCGCCGACGTCGCCACCGCGCGCGAGCGCGCCATCGCCACCGAGCTCTACGTCGTGTACGCGGGGCACGGCGACGCCGACAAGGGCCAGGGCTACGTCACCCTCGAGGATGGCCGCCTGACGGGCGCCGAGATCCTGCGCGACGTCATCGAGCGCATCGGCGCGCGCCGGGCGCACGTGATCGTGGACGCGTGCTCCTCGTTCCTCCTCGTCTCGGCGCGCGGCCCCGGCGGCGCGCGCCGGACGCTGGCGGGGTTCTCGCAGATCGGCACGCTCCTCGGCGCGGAGGGCGTGGGCCTCTTTCTCTCTACGTCCTCGGCGAGCGAGAGCCACGAGTGGGAGGCGATCCAGAGCGGGATCTTCTCGCACGAGGTCCGCTCCGGCCTCGCCGGCGCGGCCGACGCCGACGGCGACGGGCGCGTCCGCTACGACGAGCTCGCGGCCTTCATCGAGCGCGCGAACGGCACAATCCCGAACGAAAAGTTCCGCCCGCGCGTTTTCGCTCGGCCCCCGTCGGACTCGCCGGTGCTGGCCGACCTGCGCGGCGCCCTGCAAGAGCGCCGCATCGAGATCCCGGGCGACCGCTCCGGGCGCTGGTTCCTCGAGGACGCACAGGGCGTGCGCCTCGTCGACCTCCACAGCGCGGCCGGCACGCGCGTGGCGCTGCTGCACCGGCCGGCGGCGACGCCGCTGTTCCTGCGCGACGTCGACCTCGGCGTCGAGGTGGAGATCGCCGGCGACGGCGTGGTCGACGTGGGCGCGCTCACGCCGGTCGAGCCACGCACCAAGACCCGCAGCGCGGCGCACCACGCCTTCACGCAGCTCTTCGCCGAGCCCTTCGACGCCGCCAGCGTGGCGCGCGTCCGGCTCGGCGTGCTCCCCGAGGAGCCAGCCCCCCCGCCCCCGCCGGGCATGCTGTGGGGCGCAGGCATCGCCGGCACGGGCCTGGGAGTGGGGGCGGCCGTCGCTGCCGTCGGCGTCGTCCCCGCGCTCACGCTCTACGACGCCGCGTCAACCGGCGCGCAGAAGCTCGCGGCCCGCGATGCGCTGGTGGGCTTCGTTGGTGCGGGGGCGACGCTCGCGGTCGTCGGCGCCGTCGCGGGGGTCGGTGCCGCGGTGTTCGCGCTGGTCGGTGAGGAGCCGTGAGGCGTCTTGTGGCCGCCGCGCTCATTGGCGCGCCCGCGGTCGGCTGCGGGACGTTCTTGATCGACGGCGCGCCGTGCGTCGACAACGGCGGCTGCCCCACGCCGCTCGTGTGTCGCGCGGAGCAGTGCGCGCAGCCCATCGTCCGCGAGGGGCTCGGCTGGCTCGCGTACATCTCCGACGTCACCGGGGCCGCCGAGGTGTGGATCGCGGTGGATGACGGCAGCCACCGCGTGCGCGTCACCGAGGGGCTCTCGTCGGCTTCCGGCGAGGCCGCGGGCCCGACGTTCTCGTGGGACGGGCGATTCATCGCGGTGCAGTCGAACATCGAGCCGGGCGGGGCCGTGGGCGATCGCCACATCTGGCGCGTGCGCCCGGACGGCAGCGACGCGCGCCCGCTGGTGCCCACCGGCGGCCAGGCAATGTCGCGGCTCTCGTGGGAGGGCGACAGTCAGCACCTGCACTACACGTTCGAGGCGAATTGCAGCAGCGATCTGCGGCGCATCGACGCGATCGCCGGCTCGGCGCCCGAGGTCGTCTATGCCGTCCTCGAGATCGCGTCCGATCCTTCGGTGAACCCGGCGGATGCCAGCACCGTGCTGTTCAACGCGCAGACGTGCTCCCAGGTCGGCCACCTGGCGCTCCTCGACCGCGACGACGGGTCCGTCACGTCGGTGCCGAGCGGCGAGGCCGTGCGCGCGACCGCGTGGGCGCCCGATGGCTCACGGTTCGCGTTCTCGGACAGCGGCGGCATCTTCGAGCACGACCTGGTGACGCGAACGCTCGCCTACGACGCGCCCGGCGAGCTGCTGTCGGCGCCCGTGTACGACGACGCCGGCCGGCTCTTGGCCATCCGCGGCGCGGGGCTCGACGCCGAGGTCATCCGCGTCGAGGTCGGTGTCGCGGCTGTTGTTGGTACGTTCGATCTCGCCACCTCCGGTGGGTTGAGCTGGGGGCGCGTGGCGGACGACCCCGATCGTGACAACGACGGCGTGGCCAACGGCATCGATCCGACGCCGGACGGCGGCTGATCGGCGAAGGCGGTCGGCCCGCGGCGCGGCGACGCGCGGTTCGCTCTGGAGGGACGCCGTGGATCGGCCGTGAGGCTGACGCGCCTTGGTGGACGGCGGACCCGCGCGCTCCGCACAGCGCGCGCCGGGAGCGCGCATGGCGGTGCGCCGGGCCTCAGCGCGCTAGTGGGGGCGTTCGTCCTTGGCGGTCGGGTGAAGGTGACGCTGACGCTCGTCGGTGGCGCGCTGGGCGTGGCGTTGGGGGAGGCCGAGCCGATCGAAGTGGCGCTCATCGCCATCCCCTGGTTCCTCGACCTCGCGCTGGGAACCTCACCGGACGCGCCGCGGTCGGGCGCACCCGTCCCTGACTGTGGCGGCGGGGTGGGCGCGCGGATCCGTTCGTCCAACTTCGGCTCCGCGCGAGTTTCATCCCTGACGCCTTTCACGACCTCCGGGGGTTGGCCCCGTAAGAAAAACGGAGCACCCGATGCGGTTCCTATTCTCGCTCACGATCGTCGCTTTCCTCGCCGGGTGCCTGCGCACGCCTGCAGTTGACCGCTCGGAGGAGACGCCGGACCAGGAGTGCTTCGTCGACAATGACTGCCCGAACGGACGGTGCGTCGACGGCGACTGCGACGAGGCGGCGCCGGAGCCGCCGATCTGCGACGACGACGGGTTCGAGCCGAACGACAGCGCCTTCGACGCCACGCCCGTAGCGCCGGCGTGGCAGCGCTCGCTCATCCTGTGCGGCGGCGACCTGGACACGTACTCGCTCGTCCTCGGGCAACACCGGAACCTGTCGGTGTTGGCGCTGTTCGACGAGGACGCCCAGGTCGATCTGCGCGTGCTCGACGACAACCTCGACGAGCTGGATCTCGGCGACACCTTGGTCGACGGCGAGAGCCGCATCTTCCTTGGCGGTCTGGCGCCGGCCGAGTACTTCATCGAGATCTTGGTTCGCGGTGCGGAGCCGGGCGAAGCGACGCCGTACTCGCTCTCCATCACCACGCCGAGCGCGTGCGGCGATGGCAACTGCTGGCAGGAGTCGTGCAGCGATTGCCCGCAGGACTGCGGCGCCTGCGCGCCAGTCTGCGAGGACGACGCGCTCGAGGACCACGACTTCCTCGACGACCCCGCCCCGCTCGCAGCGGGACTGCAGGGCGGGATCGTCGCTTGCCCCTGGGACTCCGATGTCTGGGCGCTCGAGGTGGACGAGCGCTCAGACCTGTCCGTCTCGCTGTCGTACCCGCACTCCGACGGCACGCTGATTGCTACGCTCTATGACGCCAATTGGAGCGAGGTGGCAGCCACGGGAGCGACCGACAGCCTCGCCGCGGACGGCCTCGAGGCCGGCATCTACCTCGTCGAGGTCTACCTGCTGGACGACGCCGGTGAGCTCGGCGCCCCATACTCGCTTCGCAGCACCGTCACCGCGGCACCCCTCCCGTCTTGCGGCGACGGCGCGTGTGGCGCCGCTGAGAGCTGCGCGTCATGCGCGGCCGACTGCGGCGCATGCCCGCAGTGCCCGAGCGACGCGCTCGAGGACAACGACGAGCTGTTCGACGCGCGCCCGCTCCCGCTGCAGCGCAGCGGCCTCGTGGCCTGCCAGGACGACGAGGACTGGTACTGGATCGACCTCATGGTGGGTGACCGCCTTACGCTCGAGGTGCGCGCCACCGCCGGCACCGGCGATCTCGACGTCGAGATCCACGACGGCCTCGGCCTGCGCGACGCAGGCCACACGGTGGGGACCGTCGAGCAGCTCACTTACGAGGCCACGTACCTCACGAGCACCATGATTCGCGTCTTCCCACGCGAGGACACGGGCGCGCTCGGCGTCGGCTACAGCATCAGCGCCAGCGTGGCGCCCGCGTGCGGCAACGGCAGCTGCGACGAGTTCGAGGGCTGCGGCGAATGCGCGGCGGACTGCGGCGCGTGCCCACGCTGCGGCGACGACAACTGCGATGCGACGGAGTCCTGCTCGACGTGCTCGCGCGATTGCGGTGCCTGCGCTCCTAGCTGCGGCGACGGGGCGTGCGCCTCCGGCGAGACCTGCGCGTCCTGCGCAGCTGACTGCGCGTGCCCCACCTGCACCCCCGACGCGTTGGAGGAGAACGACACCGTGGCGGCAGCGCGGACTGTTACTGCCGGCACGACGTCGGGCCTCACGTCGTGCACCGGCGACGACGACCTCTACCGCGTCGCGCTCGCCGCGGGCGACCGGCTCGACGTCAGCGTGACCTTCGCTGCCGCCGAGGGGAACATCGACCTCGCGTTGCTCACCTCCGCCGGCACTGCGATCAGCACCTCCAACGGCACCGGCTCCACAGAAACGCTCACGCGCACGGCGCCCGTCGCGGAGCAGGTGTTGGTCCGCGCCCGGCTCACGAGTGACGCTGGGAGCACGCCTGGCGCGGCGTACAGCATGAGCCTCGCGATCACGAGCGGCCCCCGGTGTGGCGACGGCTCGTGCAACGGCACCGAGACCTGCGCGACGTGCGCAGCGGACTGCACCTGTGCGCCGCCGCCGCCCTCGTGCGGCAACCAGGTGATCGAGGCCGGCGAGGACTGCGACCCGCCCGCCGTCGGGCAGTGCTCCCCGCGCTGCGACCTGGTCCCCACCGCGTGGACCTGTCCAACCGACTACTGGATCGACGGCCGCTGTGACTGCGGGTGCGGCGTGACCGACCCGGACTGCTCATCGCCGAGTCCAGACGAGTGCGACGGGTTCTGCGCGATGGACGGGTCGTGCAGCGTCGGCCGTGGCTGCTCGGTCCTCGACCCCAACGACAACAGCCGCTGCCTCGCCAGCCCGGCGTGCGGTGACGGGACGTGCAACGCAGGTGAGAGCTGCGCGTCGTGCCCGGCGGATTGCGCTTGCGCGCCGCCGCCAACCTGCGCCGCCGACACCCTTGAGGAGAACGACTCGCTGGCCGCAGCGCGCACGCTCGGCGTCGGCACGCGCAGCGGCGTTACGCTGTGCACCGCTGACGACGACTTCTTCCGGATCGACCTCGCCGCCGGCCAGACCCTCACCGTCGACCTCGCGTTCACGCATGCCGAGGGAGACATAGACCTTGAGCTGCAGTCTTCCGCGGGCTCCCGGCTCGGAAGCGCGTCGACCGGCACGGGGAACAGCGAGCACGTGTCCCGTACTGCGCCCGCGGCCGAGACCGTGTTCATTCGCGCCCACCTCTTCGCGGACACAGGTTCCACGGCGGGCAACGGCTACTCCATCACGCTCACGGTGACGACGCCGACCACGCCGCGCTGCGGTGACGGCTCCTGCAACGGCACGGAGACCTGCTCCTCGTGTCCTGGCGACTGCAATGCCTGCGCCTGCCCGGACGACGCCTACGAGCCGAACGACGCGCGCGGCGCACAGCCCCTCCTCGAGATTGGAGTGACGACGGATCTGACCATGTGCAGCAATGACGCGGATTTCTTCCGCGTGGATCTCGCGGTCGGTGACCGGCTCGACGCCGAAGCGCTCTTCTTCCTCGGCGAGGGAGACCTCGACCTGCGCGTCATCGACGGAAACGGATCCGTGCGCGCCTCCTCCGTCGATGGGAGCATCCCCGAGTCCATCACCTTCACCGCGCCGACCTCCGCGTCGTACTGGCTTGAGGTGCGCGAGAGCACCGATCTCGGAACGGCTCCGGGGGTGGACTACTCACTCGCCACTGAGGTCGTCGCTGCGGGCCCGGTCTGCGGCGACGGCCAATGCGCCGGCGGCGAGACCTGCGCGACTTGCCCGTCCGACTGCCGCGGCGCCGTGGGATCCTCGAGCTACTGCTCGACCCAGTGCCCCTGCGCCAACGCCGAGGGGCGGTGCGACTCCACCAGCGAATGCCTCCCCGGCCTCTCCTGCTCGAGCGGCACGTGCCGACCGACCTCTTCGTGCGGCGACGGGGTCTGCTCCGCCGCAGAGTCGTGCTCTTCGTGCGCCGCCGACTGCGGGGCATGCGCGTGCGCGAGCGACTACTGCGAGGTGGGCGCGTGCGTGCTCGACAACTACTGGGAGCTCTTTGGCGAGGACTGCGGCCAGAACTCCGATTGCCAGGTCGCCGCCGGCAACGGGGAGAGCGGCTGCTTGTGGCCCATCTACGACTGCGGGGTCCTGAGCGGCTCGCGGCCCGGCTACTCCTTCAGCCCCACGCTGTCGACGACGGATACCAGGGACTACTTCTGGTTCTATGCGCACGACAACGCCAGCTGGGACTTCCAGATCGACGTGTACGTGTCGAATATCCCGACGGGGACCGACTACGACCTCTACGTCTACGACATCGACGGCGACGTGCTCGGGGTGTCCGACGCTCTCGGCAACGCGCCAGAGCACGTGACGGTGCTCGGCATGCCGGCGGTCAACGACTCGGGGTGGTATCAGGTGGAGGTGCGTCGCTACTCGGGCAGCAGCTGCCAGCGCTACTCCGTCGACATCGACCTTTCGGAGTGTGATCCGCTCGCGATGAATGGCTGCTGGTGACGCGGCAACCATGACCGAGGACAACGCGATTCGCGCCATCTTCGGTACAGCCCCAGCTGGCCGACGCCACCCGGCAGGGGCGCGCGCGGCGATGACGGGCTGCGCCATCTCTGTAGGTCGTGGCTGTCACGCAATGTCCGGATCGAGGAACGGGAGCAGGTCAGCAGTCGAGCGGCGGAACCTGGAGCGCGAGGCCGAGGACGAGCAGCAACATCACCCAGGCCGTGCGTCGCGGCCGGCGGTTGCGCGGCAAAGGGTACTGCCGCCTCGACTGGTCCCCCCGACAAATCGCTCCGACTGCAGGCGGGCGATGCGCCGATGGCTGATCGTCCTTGACCAGTGACCTCCCGCCGCCCGTCGCGATAGCGACACGCGCCCTGCGCGTGCGGCGAGCGATTGGCGGGGGCGCCCCTGCGTACCCCGCCAGCGCGTGCCGGCCCGTCGCGCGTGAGCGCGACACGCGCAGCGTGCCGGCGGCCTTGGCGCCTTGCTGGCGCTGAGGCCGGAGGTCACTGGCACCATGTCACCTATGCTTTTCGCTTGGCTTCTCGGGCACATGCCTCACCCGAACATGTCACCTATGCACGCCACCCATGGTGACATCGAAGCGGGCGCCGCTTTCGTTGGCCGACACCCCGGCGCCGTGCATGCGCTCTCCGTGGAGCCCACGTACCGGGGCGCGCTGCAGTGCACGCGACGGCACGGCGGCGGACGTCGGTGCATGAAGCCACCGGTGGCCGACGCTTCGGTCTCGATGTGAGCCGAACACCTCTCCACCGCGAGGAGACCGCCGCGAGAATTCGACATGTACCGGCAGGAGGCCCACATGCTCGAACCCGAACCCACGCCCAAGTCCGGCCGTCTGCGCCCGTACCTCTCCGTGCGCGAAGCCGCCGACCTGCTGCGCACCACGCGCCGCGCCATCTACTCGCTGATCGATCGCGGTCGGCTCGGCGGCGCCGTGGTCCGCTTGGGCCGGCGCATCCTGCTCAAGCGCAAGGCGCTGGTCGCGCTGCTCGAGGATGGCCCGCGCTAGCCGCCTTCCGCTCGACGACGCCGCTCGGTAGCATCGGTGCGAAGCTGAGCGTCGTCGTCGAGGAGGTCTCGACGATGAGCGTCAAGGTCAGGCCCTTCCGAGGGCGCAAGCAGTCTGGGAAAGAAGCCAGGTGGGAAGTGGACATCGCGTTCGACTGGCCCGACGGCGAGTACCACCGAGAGCGCCTCGTCGCTCCCGGCTCGTCACGGTCCATCGCGCAACGCTGGGGTGAGACGCGAGAGCGTGAGCTGCTCGCCAAGGGCAAGCCCCGCCCGGAGGAGGTGAAGAAGAAGCGAGCGGTGCCGACGCTGAGCGAGTTCAAGCAGCGGTACCTGGACGAGTTCTGCAAGGCGGAACGGCAGAAACCGTCGACCATCGCGTACAAGGAGATTGCGTTGCGCGCGTACCTCGAGCCGCTGGTGGGCAACAGGAAGCTCAACGAGATCACGAACACCGACGTGCAGCGCGTGAAGGCGAGCATGGCGACGCAGGCACCCAAGAGCGTCAACAACCTGCTGGTCGTCCTCTCCACGCTGCTCAAGAAAGCGGTGGAGTGGGGTGTCATCGACGTCGGCCCTGCACCATCAAGGTGTTGAGGTTCCATCACCGCGAGCGGCCGTTCCTGGACTTCGACGAGCTGGAGCGCTTGCTCGACGCCGCGAGGAAGCTCGATCCGCGCGCGGAGCTGGTGGTGCTGCTCGGCAGCAACGCCGGCCTTCGGCTCGGCGAGATCCTCGCGCTGCGCTGGAGCAACGTGCTGCTCGATCGCGGTGTGGTGCGCGTGGCGGAGGCGGAGTGGAACGGTGAGGCCTCGCTGCCCAAGGGCGGACGTCACCGGGACGTCCCCTTGACGTCGAGGTTGGGCGCGGCGCTCAAGGCGCATCGACACCTCATCGGGCCGCGCGTGCTCTATGCGGACGACGGCGCCGCGGTGACGGCGAAGGTCGTGCGGAGCTGGATCCGCGCGGCCGAGCGGCGAGCGGGCAGGGACGTGACCGGCAGGATCCACATCCTGCGGCACACCTTCTGTTCACACCTGGCGATCCTCGGTGCGCCGGCCAAGGCCATCCAGGAGCTGGCCGGGCACACTGAGCTGACGACGACGATGCGCTACATGCGCCTGTCGCCGTCGGCGCGCGCCACCGCAGTGTCGCTCCTCGACAGGCAGCCGCAGATGGCGGCGGCGCGGGTCGAGGATGCACGTCGTTCCTTGCAGGAGCTTGGAGACATTTTGGGGACGGCCGCCGCGCAAAGAAAAACCCCCGGCGAGCCGGGGGTTTAGATGGTTGGGGAACTAGGATTCGAACCTAGATAAACGGAATCAGAATCCGTTGTCCTGCCGTTAGACGATTCCCCACCAGGGATCTCACGCCGACGACGCGACAGGGCCCCGCATGCGTAGCGACGCCGCGCGAGACCTGTCAAGGTGGGGGCGCCGTGACGTCACCGCTCTCGCACGCGAAGGTCTGGGTCGCCGGCGCCGGCGGCGGGCTCGGCACCGCCGTGCGCGCCGCGCTCGCCGCGCGCGGGGTCGCCGCCCTCACCAGCGACGCCGACCTCGACATCGCCGACGAGGCGCGCGTGGCCGCCTTCCTCGCCGAGCACCGGCCCACGCACCTCGTCAATTGCGCCGCCTACACGGCCGTCGACCAGGCCGAGCGCGAGGAGGCCGCTGCCCACCGCACCAACGCCCTCGGGCCCGCGGTGCTGGCGCGCGCATGCGCGCAGGCCGGCGTGTTCGGCGTGCACCTCTCCACCGACTACGTCTTCGACGGCGAGAAGCCCACGCCCTACCTCGAGGACGACGCGCCCGCGCCGCGCTCGGCGTACGGCCGCACCAAGCTCGCCGGCGAGCGCGCCTTCCTCGAGGCGCTCGGCGCGCGCGGCGTGGTGGTGCGCACGAGCTGGCTGTTCTCGGCCGCGGGCAAGAGCTTCCCGCGCACCATCCTGCGGCTGCTCGCCGAGAAGGACGAGCTCACCGTCGTCGACGACCAGCGCGGCCGCCCCACCTGGGCGCCGGACCTGGCGGCCGCCCTCCTGGAGCTGGCGGCGCGCGAGGTCTCGGGCGTGTTCCACTACGCCAACGCGGGCGCGACCACGTGGTTCGACCTCGCCGTCGCGGTGCGCGAGGGCGCGCTCGCGCGCGGCCTGCCCGTGAAGGCGCGCCAGGTCCGCCCCATCCCGACCTCGGCCTACCCCACGCCCGCGGCGCGCCCGCGCTCCTCGGTCCTCGACACGGGCAAGCTCGAGCGCGCGCTCGGCGACGCGCCGCGCCCCTGGCGCGACACGCTGCCCGACTTCTTCGCCGCCCTCGCGAGCGCCGCAAGCTGAGCAGCATCCCTCGCGAGCTCGGCGGACCCCGCCATCGCGCCATGCCCGGTAGGACATCGGCCGTCGGGCGCTCGGCCCGCGGCTCGGTCGGGCCGCGGCCTGCGGTCAGCGGCACCTCGGGCCGCGGACCCTCGGGCCAAAAATTTGGGTCTCCTGACGTTTCCGTGGGTCACCAAGGAGGGGCTGAACGGATGCGGGAAAAGAAGAAGAGCAAGGGGCCTCTTCTCTCGCCGTCATCATCGATCGCTGCTCTCGCGAGAACGAACGGTGGTTCCCT
>CAZONM010000187.1:0-11049 GCA_964580865.1 uncultured Myxococcales bacterium
GGAGTTCTTCGACGAGACCAAGGACACGGCGCTCGGCCGGTCGCGCGCGCTGTGCCGCGCGCACATCGCGGCCACCGCGGCGCGTGTGGAGGAGGGCGGCGCGCGCGAGTCGCTGGGCGCGGTGGCGCTCGAGCGCGCGCTGCCCACGCTGCTCCTCGTGAGCGCCGCGCTGATCGCGCTCGTCGTGTCGGCGCTCGGGTTCCCGGCCGCCTGGCAAGCTCGGTGGGACAAGCTGTTCTCCGCGGCCGGCGCCCAGCGCGCGCTCGACGAGCGCGCCCACAGCGCGCTGCCCCTCGTCACCGACCTCAGGCTGACGTTGCGCTACCCGGCGTACATGGCCGAGCCCGACGAGGTCATCGCGGGCAGCTCGGGCGACGTGCTGGCGCCCCGCGGCACCGAGGTGACCGTGGAGGGGCGCGTGGATCGCGCGCTCGAGGGCGCGGTGCTCTTGGTGGGCGATCGCGAGCAGCAGGTGGAGCTGCCCGACGCGCGCACCGTGCGCGCGCGCTTCGTGGTAGAGGGCAACGGCGCCTATCGGTTCCGCGTGGACCCCGTGCGCGCGCTGCCCGACCTCGACCCGGTGGCGCACAAGATCACGGTGCGGCCCGACCTGCCGCCCACGGTGACGCTGCAAGCGCCCGACGTCGATCGCGTGGTGCAGCTCGACGAGCGCGTGCCGCTGGCGTTCTCGGCGAAGGACGACGTGGGGCTCACGAAGTTCCGCGTGGTGGTGAAGCGGCAGGGGAGCGCGCGCGAGCCGTGGACCAAGGATCTCCTCGAGCTGCCGGGCGGCCTGGCGGCGGCGCGCGGCACGGGTGACCTCGTCATCGCCGACACGGGCGCGCGCCCGGGCGATCGCCTGAGCGTGTACGTGGAGGCCCTCGACAACGACGTCGTGGGCGGGCCCAACGTGGGCCGGTCAGCGACGAGAGTGCTCACGGTGTTCTCGGCCGCCGAGCAGCACCGCCGGGTCACCGAGCGGCTCGAGGCCGTGCTCGACACGATGATCGACGTGCTCGGCGATGAGCTCGAGGCGCCGGTCGACGAGCGGGCCGTCGCCGACGGCGCGGCCCAGCGGCGCGACGTCGATCGCCACCGCCAGATCGAGGCGCGGCACGGCGCGCTGCAGCAGGCGCTCGACGACGCGCTGGTGGCGCTGGCGGAGGATCGCATGGCGCCGCCGGCGACGCGGCGCGCGCTCGCCAACCTCAAGGTGGCCGAGGCGAGCTTGTTGGCGGCGAAGAAGCGCGCGCTCGCGCAGCTGGTGCAGCTCACCGACGGCGGCAAGGCGGCGAGCGCCGGCCCGTGGCGCCGCTTGGCGGCCGACCAGCGCGCGCTCGTGGAGCGCCTCGAGAAGGACGTGCTCTATCTCGAGGACCTGTTGGCGCGCGAGAAGATCGCCGAGGCGCGCCAGATCGCGGACGACCTCAAGCGCGCGCAAGAGGAGCTCAAGGCGCTCATCGACCAGTTCAAGAAGTCCGGCGATCCCGAGGTGCGCAAGGCGTTGCTCGAGGAGATCGAGCGCATGAAGCAGCAGATGAGTGAGCTCATGGCCAAGCTCGCGCAGCTGCAACGCGACGTGCCCGACGAGTTCCTCAACGACGAGGCGTTCAA
Organism: uncultured Myxococcales bacterium; assembly: GCA_964580865.1. GTDB lineage: Bacteria > Myxococcota > UBA727 > UBA727 > VGSZ01 > JACOUT01. The sequence goes on from CAZONM010000187.1 coordinate 1,615, forward strand.
GGGCGACGAGCTGATGAAGAACGCCAAGGACATCGATCAGCTCATCGAGGAGGGCAAGCTCGACGAGGCCGCCGCAGCGCTCGAGCGCATGCTCGAGGCGACGCAGAAGATGATGGAGGGGCTCGACGAGAGCGGCGAGCAGTTCGGTGGCGACGAGTACAAGGAGCTGCGCGAAAAGATGGAGCGCTTCTCCGACGACCTGCAAGCGCTCGAGCACGGGCAGCGCGAGGTGCTCGACGGCAGCCAGGCGCTGATGGAGCGCGCGGCCAAGGCGGCAGAGGAGCGCCTGAAGGGCAAGCTCGAGCGCGCGCTCGCCGAGGTGAAGAAGAAGGTCGAGCGGGCACAGGAGCAGCTGCGCGCCGTCGAGCAAGACGCGCTGTTCGCGCACGAGAACGAGGACCGCGCGTTCGCCGAGGCGCGCACCGAGGATTTGGAGCGCGCGCTCGACACCGCGGACCTCGAGGACGCCGCCGCAACCGCGGAGGAGGCCGAGATGGCAGCGCGATCCGCCGAGCGCTCGGTCACCGAGCGCTCGCGCGGGCGCTTCGGCGCGCGCGACAAGGCCACGCTCGACGCCAAGGCGGCCCTCGAGCGCGCGCGCACCGAGCTCGAGGCCGCGCGCAAGGAGCTGCGCGAGCTCACGCCCGACCCGCAGGCGATGATGAACCAAGCCGATCGCCAGCGCCTGCAGCGCGACGCCGATCGGCAGGCGCAGCTCGAGGAGGGCGCCGAGCGGCTGGGGCGCCTGATGGACGAGATCGGCAAGGAGGCGCCGGTGTTCGGCCCCGAGCACAAGCAGCGCGTCGACGAGGCGCGCCAGGCCATGCGGCGCGCGGGCGCGCAGATGAAGCGCGGCGACGTGCGCGGCGCGCGCAGCTCGCAGCGCTCGGCCATGCGGCAGCTCGCGCAGCTCGCCGACGACCTGCAGCAGATGGGCCAGGGGCAGGGGCAGGGCGGCATGCCCATGCCCTTGCCCGGCGGCGGCAGCCCGGGCGCCGAGCCCAGCGATCGCGACGGCGACGGCCGCACGCCCTCGTCGGAGCGCGTGGAGATCCCCGACGGCAACGACTTCAAGGTGCCCGACGCGCAGCGCAAGGACATCATCGACGCCATGCGCGAAGGCGCGCCCAGCGACTGGATGCAGGAAGTGCGGCGCTACTACGAGAAGCTGATCCAATGACCGCGCGAGCTGCGATCCGGTGGGTGGCGCTGACGGCGGCGATGGCCGCGGCGGCGTCGCCGGCGCGGGCCGGCGCCGGCGACGTGGGCGAGCGCATCGCGCGCGTGCAGGCGCTGCTCGCCGACTGGCAGCTCGACGAGGCCGCCGTCATCGCCGAGGCGCTCGAGCGCGAGCTGCCCGACGTCCCGCCCGTGCAGGCGGTGGTGGGCGCCGTGCGCTTCCACCAGGGCGACTACGAGGGGGCCGTGCGCCTTCTGCGCCGCGCGTCCGAGGGCGGCGACACGGTGCCGTTGTTGCCCTTGGCGCAGAGCACGCTGGCCGAGACGCGCGGCAACGTGTCGGCCGAGAGCGCGCACTTCGTGGTGCGCGTGCCGCCGGGCAAGGACGAGGCGCTCCAGCCCATCGCGCTCGAGGCGCTCGAGGCCGCCTATGCCGCCATCGGGGCCGCGTTCGACTACCAGCCCAAGCGCAAGATCGTCGTCGACATCCTGCACGACGCCCGTGGGCTCGCGTCGGTGTCGACGTTGACCGTGGGCGAGATCGAGACCAGCGGCACCATCGCCATCTGCAAGTTCAACCGCCTGATGGCCACGAGCCCGAAGGCGCTGGCGCGCGGCTACTCCTGGCTCGACACGCTGGCCCACGAATTCGTGCACCTGGTGGTGAGCGAGAAGAGCCGCAACAACGTGCCGGTGTGGCTGCACGAGGGCCTGGCGAAGTTCAACGAGACGCGCTGGCGCGGCGCGCCCGGCCTGGCGCTCGAGCCCGCCAGCGAGAACCTCCTGGCCGACGCGCTCAAGAAGGGGACGCTCATCACCTTCGAGCAGATGCACCCGTCGATGGCCAAGCTGCCCTCGCAGAAGGACGCCGCGCTGGCGTTCGCCGAGGTGTTCACGGTGGTCGAGATGCTCGACACGACGCGCACGGCGTCGGCCACGCCGCCCTATGCCACGTCGCTGCTGGTGGCGCTGCGCGACGGCGCCACGCTCGATCAGGCGCTCACCGCGGCCACCGGGGGCGACCTGGCCGCGCTGCAGCGCGAGTGGCGCGCGTACCTGAAGACGCGCTCGTTTCACCTCGTGCCCGGCGCCGAGCCCAAGCGCCTCACGTTCGTGAAGGACGCGCGCAAGGGCGGCGCCAGCGCCGACGAGCACGAGGACGAGGCCGCGCTCGACGAGGCCAAGGGCAAGTCGGGCCGGCAGTTCGTGCGCCTGGGGAACCTGTTGCGCGTCAAGCGACGGCTGCGCGCCGCCACCGTCGAGTACGAGAAGGCCGTGGCGCAGGTGGGGCTGCACAGCCCGGCGCTGCACAACCGCCTCGCCGGCGTGTACCTCGAGCTCGGCGAGGTCGAGGCCGCCAAGAAGACGCTCGCGGCCACGCTGGCCGCGTTCCCGACGGATCCCCAGACGCACGTGCTGCTCGGCCGCGTGGCCCTGCGCGCCAAGGACTGGGCGAGCGCGCGCCGGCACTACGAGCGCGCGACGTGGGAGGCGCCGTTCAACCCCGAGATCCACATGGCGCTCCACGCCGTCGCGGTCGAGACCAAGGACGCGGCGCTGGCGGCGCGCACGCAGCGCGCCCTCGAGCTCCTGTCGGGAGCGCAGCGGTCGTCGGCCGTGGTACCGGCGAGCGCCAAGGAGGGCGCGCCCTTCGGCGTGCTCGAGGTGCGCTCGCGGCCCTGGGGGCGCGTGGTGCTCGACGGCGTCGACACCGGCGTCACGACGCCGCTCGTCGACTACCGCGTGACCCCCGGTGCGCACCGTGTGCGCGTGCTCGATCCCGTGACCGGGCGCGAGCAAGGCCGCGGCATCGACGTCAAGGCCGGCGAGACCGTGCGCCTCGACCTCGAGCTCCTCGACCTCGACGAGGACGGTCGCCGCGCGCTGCTCGAGGCCGAGGAGCGCCTGGTGCGCCCCGCGCTGCCCGCGCCCAAGCGGCCGCCGCCGCCGCCGCCCGTCGCTCGACCGCCCGCACCGTGGGAGGAGCTCGAGGAAGAGCCGCCGCTGGTGCCGCTGCCGTCGGGCCCGCCTTGAATCTCTCGCGCGCCGGGGCACACTGCGCGCACGATGCGCTCGCTCGCCACGCCGCCCACGGCCCTCCTCTTCGTCACCTTGGTGGGCGCGGCGCTCGGCGTCGGCTGCCCGCCCCCGCGCACCATCGACCTCGATGACAATACGCCGCGTCCTGGCGAGGGCGAGGGTGAAGGCGAGGGCGAGGGCGAAGGCGAGGGCGAGGGCGACGACAACGCGGGCACACCCTGCACCATCGGCAGCGGCGCCGAGTGCGACGCCGGCCTCCTGTGCCTGTCCGAGACCTTCGACCCGGCGAACGGCACCTGCCGTCGACCCTGCGCGACGGTCGACGGCAGCGGCAACGTCTCCGCCGACGACCCCACCCGCTGCGACGAGGGCGAGAGCTGCCAGCAGATCGTCTGGGTCGGCGACACCGGCTTCATGGGCTATGTGCCCGCGTGTCTGCCGCAGGTCACCGCGCGCGACGCGCCCTGCTTCGCGTTCCTCGACCCCGACGCGTGTAGCGACGGCCGCGTGTGCGATCTCATCGAGGTGCAGGCGGCGCCAGACGGCTCGACCGACGTCATCCTCGGCACACGATGCAAGGACGACTGCCCCCTCGGTGCCACCGGCGCGGAGGCGTCGTGCGGCGCCGGCGAGGTGTGCGGGCGCCCGTTCTACCAGCTCGCCATCGAGTCGAAGCAGCCGGGGCCCGACAACGGCGACCTTGCCTGCAATGTCGTGGCGTGCACCAGCGGCCAGCCGTGCGCCTGCAACGCGAGCGAGGGCTACGAGTGCATCGAGCTGACCACAGGCGCGCGCTGCGCGCGCTTGTACGGCCACTGCGCCGACCCGGTGCGCGCCGCCACCAGCGCCGAGGTGCAGGCGTTCGCGGTGCCGCCCGAGGCGGCGTGCCGCGACGTCGAGGAGCACCGGCTGTGCGACAACCGCGCGTACCTCGGCATAGCCGATCCGCCGGCGAGCGCCTGCGTGCTCGGCATGAACTACTACGCCGACGTCTACGACCCGCTCGAGGGTATGTGCTTCAACGTCTGCCACCAGGACCGCGTCGACTGGGACTATGACGACGACATCTTCGCGCAGGCAGGCTTTGGCTACGGACCGTTCGGGCTCGGCGAGGGCGAGATCCACGGCACGTGCGCCGCCGGCGAGGTGTGCGACTTCGACATGGGTGCTCGCGTTCAGGTGCGCTACGACGACGACTACACCACGTGCGTGAGCGCCGAGTGCCCCATCGATGAGGAGTGCCCCGCGTGCCCGTCGGGCATGCGCTGCCGCTACGGCTACTGCGCCTACGTGCCCGGCGTGTGCGCGCCCGCGCCGTCGGAGGGTGAAGGTGAAGGCGAGGGCGAGGGTGAGGGCGAGGGCGAGGGCGAGGGTGAGGGCGAGGGTGAGGGCGAGGGTGAAGGCGAGGGTGAGGGTGAGGGTGAGGGCGAGGGCGAGGGTGAGGGTGAGGGTGAGGGCGAGGGCGAGGGCGAGGGCGAGGGCGAGGGCGAGGGCGAGGGCGAGGGCGAAGGCGAGGGCGAGGGGGAAGGCGAGGGCGAGGGCGAAGGCGAGGGCGAAGGCGAGGGCGAGGGGGAGGGCGAGGGTGAGGGCGAGGGTGAGGGCGAGGGCGAGGGCGAGTAGCGACGTCAGCTCCCGTAGCGCTCCACCACCTTGGTGATCTGCTCGATGAACGCGGCGCGGTGATGGCGCTCCCAGTTCTTCCACGTCGAGAACGTGGTGGGGTCGCCCACGCCGTCGACGAAGACGCGGCCGTCGAGGTGATCGCACTCGTGCTGGAACGTCCCGGCGCTGACGCCCTTGACCTCGACGTCGTGGGCTTGCCCGAGGCGATCGAGGTAGTGCACGCGGACGCGCGCGAACCGCCGCACCACGCCGCGCAGGTCGGGCACCGACAGACAGCCCTCGTAGTTGTCGAAGGTCTCGTCACCGATGGGGGTGAGCGTGGGGTTCACCAGCACCGTGAGCGGGATGGGCGGCTTGTAGGGGTAGCGCGGGTTGTCGCCCTTCACCTCGATGACGGCGACGCGCACGGGCGTGAACACCTGGTTGGCCGCGATGCCCGCGCCGTCGGCGTCGCGCATGGTCTCGATGAGATCGTCGATGAACGTCTGCCAGCGCGCGCTCGCCAGCTCGTCGGTCGTCAGCGCGCGCGCGCGCTGCCGCAGGACGGGATCGCCGAGCGTCGCGATCTTGAGGATGGCCATGGGGCACCATACTGCGCGACCTCGGGCGGCGCAGGGCGCCCACCCGGCGCGTCCCTGGCCTCGCGCACGGCGATGACGACGTGCGTCACAGTGCGCCAAGCGCCCGATCTTGCGGAGGATCGCCGGACCACGCTGCAGCGGACCACGGCCCGCGCACGGCGCGCGGTCGCCGAGGCGAGCGCGTGGCGCCTCCGGGTGTAGCGTTTGGCTCATGGTGCTTCGCTCCCCGACGCCGCCCGCGCCCCGCGCGATCGCGCTGGCGGCGAACAAGGTGGTGCTCACGGTCCTGCTCTCGGCCGCGTTGCCTGCGCGCGCGACCGACGTGCCCGCGAGCGCGGCCGCCGCGCCCGCGTCCGAGCCTCCCGCGCCCGCAGCGCGGTCCCTGCTGCGCATCGCGGTGCCGGACCTGCAGCTCACCGACGTGCCGCCGCGCTGGGGCGCGCTCATCGCGCACTCGCTCGCCCTCGAGCTGCGCAAGCTCGAGCACACCAGCGTCATCACCGACGAGGAGATCCGCGCGCTCTTGGAGCACGAGGCAGAGAAGCAGCTGCTCGGCTGCGCGCAGGAGAGCTGCTTCTCCGAGCTCGCCGATGCCTTGGGCGTCGACGCGTTGGTCATCGGCACCGTGGCGGTGGTGGGCGACCAGCACGTCTTCGGGCTCAAGCGCCTCGACCCCGTGAACGCGCGCGTGGTGGGCCAGGTGACCCGGCGCTTCCAGGCGGGCAACGGCGAGGAGCTGTTGGTGGCCATTGGGCCCGCGGTGGAGGAGCTGTTCGCCGACGTGCCGCTCAGGAGTGGGAAGACGCGCGGCGTCCCCAAGGAGGTGGCGCTGCGCCTGAACCCCCCGCCGCTGCCACCGTGGGTCGTCGTCGCCGGCGCGACCACCGCGGGCGCTGCCGCGGCGCTCTCGGCGACCACCGCGGCGCTGAACCTGGTCCAGGCCGACGACCTCGCGCGCTACAAGGCCTCGGCCAACCCGTTCGTCACCGCCACGTTCGACGACAAGCGTGGCGCCGTGGACGCGAGCGCCATCGCCACCTGGAGCCTCGCCGGCGGCGCGGTGGCCGTGGCCCTCGCGACCGGCGTGGCGACGCTGTTCACGGACTTCTCCGAGGCTGCGCCCGCGGAGGCCCCATGAGTCGCCGCGGCACGATCGCGGCTGGCGCGGCGCTGTTGCTGGGTGGGTGTCTCGCCGACGCCACGCTCCCCGACGACGTCGGCGATCGCACGCCCTGCCGCGTACCCTCCGACTGCCCCTCGGGCTTCACCTGTCCGGCGGTCGAGGGCGATCGGCCGGCGCACTGCGTGTCGTCGACGGCGGTGGCGTGCGGCAACGCCGTGCGCGACAACTTCGAGCAGTGCGACGACGGCAACTGGATCGACGGCGACGGCTGTCGCACCGACTGCACGCTGGAGACCTGCGGCGATGGCGTGGTCGATCGCGGCGAGGCGTGCGACGACGGCGGCGCCAGCGCCACGTGCAGCGCCGAGTGCACGCGCGTGGTGTGCGGCGACGCGACCGTCGAGGCGCCGGAGATCTGCGACGACGGCAACACGGCGGGCGGCGACGGCTGCTCGTCGGACTGCCTCCACCTCGAATTCTGCGGCAACGACCTGCTCGATCCTGGCGAGGCGTGCGACGACGGCGACCGCGAGAGCGGCGACGGGTGCCGCGCCGATTGCGCGAAGATCGAGGTGTGCGGCGACCAGGTCGTCGACGAGGGCGAGGCGTGCGACGACGCCAACGACAACCCGTCGGACGCGTGTCACCAGTGCACGCGGCCGGTGTGGACGGCGCGCGTGGTCACGGGGCAGGGCGAGAGCCGCGGCGATCCGCTGGCGCTGCCGCTGGTGAACCCCTCGGCGGCCTATGATCGACGCGGGCGCGTGCTCGTGAGCGACGGCCTCACGCGCCTCTTCCGCGTCGAGGCGGCGGCTCCGAGCGGGCCCGCAGGCGATCGCCTGGTGCCCGTGGCGGGCACGGGCGGCGATGGCTTCGGCGGCGACGGCGCGCCCGCGACGGGCGCGCGCATCGACGCCCCCAGCGGCTTCGACGTCGACGACGCCGGGCGCGTCTTCGTGGCCGACACGGGCAACGCGCGCGTCCGCATCATCGACGACGACGGCGTCATGCGAACGCTCGCGGGCACCGGCGCGGCCGGCTCGTCAGGGGACGGCGGCCTGGCGGTCCTCGCCGCCGTCGTCGCGCCGACCGACGTGGCGCTCGACAGCGAGGGCAGCCTGTTCGTCGCCGACCGCGAGGCATGCCGCGTGCGCAAGATCGCGGGCGCGGCCGACCCGGACACCGCCATCATCACCACCGTGGCCGGCGGCGATTGCGCGCAGCCCGACGCGATCCACCCCGGGGGCCTCGCCGTCGACGACGACGACGCGGTGCTCATCGCCGACGCCACGCGCTCGGTGGTGTGGCGGCTACCGCACGGCGATAGCGGGCCCGGCGACTCGGCGCTCGAGGTGGCGGCGGGCATGCCCGACATCGTGGGCACGTTGCCGATGCCGGGCCCGTCCACGGCGGTGGCGCTGGGGCGGCCCGCCGACGTCGCGTGCGACGGCGCTCGCTGCTACGTCGCCGACAGCCTCAACCATCAGGTGTACCTGGTCGTCGACGGCGTGCTGTCGTGGCTCGCCGGCACCGGCGTGGCCGGCTTCGATGGCGACGAGGGCCCGGCGGCTGACGCGCTGCTCTCGGGCCCGCGGCGCGTGGCGGCGCACGATGGCCGCGTGCTCGTGGGCGACACGGGCAACCGGCGCCTGCGCGAGATCGACGTCGACGGCGACGGCGCCATCCGCACCGTGGCCGGGGCAGAGCCCGCGCCACGACCGCCGCACGCCTTCGGCACCCGGGTGGTCGTCGACGGCGCCGGCGACGTGCTCTTGGCCGACAGCCAGCAGGCGGTGCTGTGGCGGGTGAGGCCCGACGGCACTACCTCCGTCGTCGCCGGCACCGGCACCCCGGGCTACGACGGCGAGGATCGACCGGCGGTCTCGAGTCGCATCTCCCAGGTCAGCGGCCTGGCGACCGAGCCGAGCGGCGGGCTGCTGCTCGCGGAGCCGAACCTCGCGCGCGTGCGCCGCGTCCACGCCGACGGCACCCTCCTCACCATCGCGGGCAACGGGGAGAGCTTCCCCATCGCGGCCGACGGCGCGTCGGCCCTGGGCGCCCTCGGGGCTGTCCACCAGGTGGCCGTCGATCCCACCACGGGCCTCGTGTGGCTCTCGGCGCTGGGGCAGTACACCATTCGGCGCATCAACGCCGACCACACGCTGACGACGCTGGTGGGCGACGGCTACGAGGGCTTCGCCGGCGACGGCGGCCGCGGCACGTTGGCGCGCATCGGCGACCTCACGGATCTCACGTTCACCGACGACGGCGTGCTCTTGTTCGCCGACGCGCGCAACGGGCGCGTGCGCTCCTACGATCCCGGCCTCGATCGCGTGGCCACCGTGGCCGGCACCGGGACCACGACGTTCAACGGCGACGGTATCGCCGCCACCGCGGCCAACCTCGATCGCCCCGAGCGCATCGCGGTGGCGACGGACGGCGCCATCCTCATCGCCGATCGCGGTCACCACCGCGTGCGCCGCGTCGACGACGACGGCGTCATCACCACCATCCTCGGCGACGGCACGGCGTCGCTGTCGGGCGACGGGGGGCCGATGAGCGCCGCGCGCGTCGTCGAGCCCGTGGACCTCGCCGTCGATGGCTCGCCGAGCGCGGCGGCCGGCGACCTGGTGCTGTCCGACGCCGACGAGGATCGGGGCGTGCTGCGGCGCGTGCGCGGCGGCGTCATCGACAGCGTCAATCCCCTGTTCCACGACGGCGTGGGCCCGCTCGACCGCGGCGCCTTGGCGACGCCGGGCGCGCAGGCGTCACTGGCGCCTGTGGCCGGCGACGTCGCGCTGTTCGCGGGCGGCGGCACGGGCCTGCTCGAGCGCGTCCGCTTCGACGCCCTGGCTCCGAGCGGCGGCGCCATCGACGTCGTGGTCGGCC
>CAZONM010000188.1:0-11036 GCA_964580865.1 uncultured Myxococcales bacterium
ATGGTGCCGACGTTGACGTGCGGCTTGTCGCGGTTGAACTTTTCCTTCGACATGGAGGGCTCCTGATGAGTTGGGCGCTCTTAGGGCGCTCCCAGCAGCCACGCAAGAGCGGAAGCCGCCACCGTCGTAACGCTCGCGAAAAAGAACGACCCCGCATGCGCGGGGTCGTTCACCTGGACCTGGCACTCGGGATTGAACCGGGGACCTCGTCCTTACCAAGGACGCGCTCTGCCATCTGAGCATATCGAGGGGAGGGTCTGTCTCCAGACCCTCCCCCGCTTCCGGCGCAGCCGGAAGCGGGGCCCCCACCCAAGATGCTCCCTCCGGTCGCACGAAAAGAACGACCCCGCATGCGCGGGGTCGTTCACCTGGAGCTGCCACCCGGGATTGAACCGGGGACCTCGTCCTTACCAAGGACGCGCTCTACCATCTGAGCTATGGCAGCGTTGGAGCGGGGTACGGGATTCGAACCCGCGACATCCAGCTTGGAAGGCTGATGCTCTACCAGCTGAGCTAACCCCGCGGGCGGATGTCGTCGTCTCTGTCGTCTTCCTTTCGCGCGTGCGTCCTGCCTGGTTGATCGTGGTGTGCGTGGTCGCGAGGGTCGGGTGGTGGTGGGGGTAGGATTCGAACCTACGAAGTCGTGAAGACGTCAGATTTACAGTCTGATCCCGTTGGCCGCTTGGGTACCCCACCGAACCGTGTTCACTCCCGTCGTCGAAGCTGGCGACGGGACTCGAACCCGTGACCTCCTGCTTACAAGGCAGATGCTCTACCAGCTGAGCTACGCCAGCATGGGAAGCGTACCTAACGGCACGCGCGCGTAGGTGTCAAGGTACGTCCGCGAACGTTCAGCGCGGCCCGCGCGGAGCCACGCGCGCGAACGGGCTCGCGCGCCCGTCGCTCGGACCCGCCGGCGGCAGGCCCAGGTACTTGCGGACGCGCGCGACGTCGAGGTGGACCCCCAAGCGCGCCAGGCACAGGAGCATGTGAAAGCGCACCGACGTCGAGATGGGCGCGGCCGGGTCGGCCAGGTCGCGCTCGAGGATGCCCGCCAGTTGATCGCGGATCGCGCCCATGACGCGCGCGCCGTCGCGGTTCTGGTCGAGGATCATGGCGAGCGCGCGCACGGCCGCGTCTTTCTGCTCCGCGTGCCCCGCCAGCAGGTGCGGGGTCAGGTGCGGGATCGACGTGAGCCGCCCGAGCTTGCCGATGGCGATCAAGCAGTCGACGACCCGAAACGCATGCGCGAGCGCGATCTCGAGGGCGGGCAGGGCGCGCGCGTCGCCGATCTCGCCGAGCGCCCAGATGACCCAGCGCGACTCGTAGAAGCGCTCGGGCGACACCAACCCCATGAGCGCGGGCACCGCGAAGGCGGCGCGGCCGAAGCCGAGCAGGCGCGCGGCCGTGGCCACCACGCCGGGATCGTCGTCGCTCAGGCGGCGCAGCTGCTCGGCCAGGAAGCCCTCGTCGCCAGTGAGGGCCAGGGTCTTCGCGAGCAGCGCCTCGAGGTCGGCGTCGCCGCCGCGGAGCTTCAGCGCGCCGCGCAGGCGCTCGTGCGTGTTCTTGGGCGCCACCTGTCCCGACAGCACGTGCGCCAGCGCGTCGGCGGCGTTGGCCGCCTCACGGGCGGTGCCTCGCTCGACGAGCGCGAGCAGGCGATCGACGGCGCGCGGTCCCTCGGCGATGAGCGACGCCATCGGGTGCGTCGCCGGCGGCGGCAGCAGCGCGCGGTCGAGGCGGCCGAGCGCGGCGACCAGATCGGTCGCGAAGTCGCGCTCGGCCTTCTTGGTGAGGCCAAAGACCTTCTTGAACGTGTCCTCGCCGACGAGCTCGTTCGCCATGAGGCCTCCCCAGCGAGGTTTCGCGCTACTGCGGGTCGATGGTCAAGCCCCACGACACCAGGTTGCCTACGTCCTGGCCGGCGAGGTCGACGATCTTGAGCTGCCAGTCGCCCTTGATGTCCTTGCCCTTGAGCGCCGCCAGGTCGTCGATGGCGCGAAGGTCGCCGCCGTACACGCCCACGATGTCGTCGCGCTCGCGCCCGCCGCGCGCATGCAGCTTCACCTTGGTGCCGTCGGGCGCCACCAGCATCACGTCGAGGTCGCCGATGTACGTGTGCCGGATGTCGACGGCGACCTTGATGTCCTTGACCTTGCCGTCGCGGTCGACGCGGATGGTGTCGGTGATGCCCGTGGGGTCGTTGTCGGGGATCGACGCGCTCGGCTGCCGCGCGACGTTGACCGGGCCCGTGCCCGCGCCGCCGCCCGTGCCACCGGTGCCGCCCGTACCGCCGGTGCCACCCGTGCCCGCGTTCTTCAGCTTGTCGACGTCGGCCTTCCAGGCAGCCTCGTCGGCATAGACGTAGCGCTTGCCTTGGTCGACGATGGTGAAGACCTTCTTGCCGTCCTTGGCGTTGAGGCCGAGGTAGATGAGGTCGGTGAGGTCTTGGATGGCGCCGAGGGACGCCATCTTGCCCGCGCCGAGGTCGATGACGCCGCGTTCGGCCATGGAGCGGTTCACCCACCAGTTGCCGCGCTCGGAGATGAGCGGCGCGATGCGCGGGTTGTCGGCCCAGTAGAAGTCCACGGCGGCGCGGATCTCCATCGAGTCGACGATGCGGCCCTCGTCGTCGAGCTTGTGCAGGAAGGTGCCCACCTTGCCGGAGCCGAAGGTGGCGTCGATGGTCACGCTCTCGCGCTCCCACTTCCCGTCGGGCGAGCGCCACTCGAGGTTGCGGCGGATGCCGTGGATCTCACCGTTCCACACCTGCATGCCGGTGGACGAGTCGGTGGCGATCTTGCGGCCCGTGCGCACCGCCTCTTCCAGCATGGCGAGCTTGGCCTGCACGTCGTCGCCGGCCTCGAGCTCCTTGCCGAGCGACACGCCGCGCAGCTTGCCGAGCGAGCGGCTCGAGCCCTCCTGCGCCTCGAACTTGCCGTTCCGCTCCACGAACTTGGTGTCGACGACCGACAGCTCCTTGCTGGCGGGGTCGAAGTAGATGCGCTGCAGCTGGCGGCCTGCGATGTCGGTGAGCTCGGTGCCGATGAGCACCTTGGCGCCGCTCGTCACCGTGGGGTCGATCTCGAAGCGCACCTTGGCCTCGATGGGCCGGCCGCGATCGTCGAAGGTGTAGCCGTCGGTGGTGCCGCCGATCTTCCGGCCCGTGGCCTCCATGGTGGCCACATCGGGATCCTGCGGATCCACGCGAACGTCGGCGTTGTCGACGAACGATTCGTTCCGGTCGTCGGCCTTCTTCGGGTTGAAGGCGGCGGTGACGTCGAGCAGCTTGGCGGGGGCGTTCTTCTCCGACAGCGTGTCGAGGCGGATCGGCAGCTCGAAGCTGGTGCGATCCGTCGACAGGCTCATGGTGGTGGGCCGGTCGTCGTTGCGCCCGCCGGCGAAGTTGGTCTCGCCGAAGCGCCGCGTGCCGCCGCCACTCTGCGCGCGGTACACGTCGTCGTAGTTGAGCAGCGCGGCCAGCGCCTCGAGCTGCATCTCGCGCGAGAACTCGGTGGTCTTCTTGGTATCGCTCCGGAACTCGGACACGCCGCGCGACTTGCCCATGTCGGCCAACAAGGTCTCGATGAGCGCCTTGATGTCGCAGTGCCCCCACCAACCGGTGTCGATCTGGTTGGCGTTGATCATGCGGTTGCCGTCCCAGTCGTAGCGGAAGCTCTGCCGCAGCTGCTCGCCGCTCTGCGCCCGGCGGAAGGTGAGCTGGCTGATGGGCGTCTTCTTCAGCTGATTGACCTCGGCGTCGCTGAGCTGGGTGCGGCCGCCCTCCCAGAAGTACTGCGTGCCGTCGCGGTAGGCATAGCGGCCGTTGAGATCGAGGATCTCGTAGCGGACGGTGTTGGCGTTGTCCGAGTCCTTGGTCATCGACGCCACGTGGCGGCTCGCCTTGTCGATGGCCACGAGGTCGAGGCTGCCCTCGATGTCGTCTTCCTGCACGTTGCCGTGCGGCACGTACTTGTGCGCGAAGATGAAGTCGATCTGGTTCTGGATGTAGGGCCGCTTGGGATCGTTCGGCGGCAGCGCCTCGAGCATCTTCTCGAACACGTGCACGAAGGCGGCGTCGTGACCGTAGGACCAGTAGGTGCCGGTGTCGGCGCGATCGAAGTCGTGCTGGCGGCCGCGGAACGCGTCGCGGTACGCCGCGTTGAGCGCCTTGCGCGCCTCCTTGGCCTCGTTGCCCGACAGCGAGGTGCGGCCGAGCTCGCGCTGCATCTCGTTGAAGAACTGCTCGAGGCGGCGGCCCGTGAGGTTGAGGTACGAGTAGTTGCTGCGATCGGCCTCGGGCAGCTTCTGGAGGAGCGCGGCCTTGTCGGCCAGCAGGTACGCCTTGTTGGCGTCGAACAGCGTCGTCAGCTTGGCCTTGAAGTCACCCGCGGTGCGGATGGCCGCGAGCTCGCCCTGCGGGATTGAGGCGATCGTGGCCCGGGGCTCCGGGTCGGTGATGTCGCGCCGGCGGATCTGGAAGTCGGGCAAAAACTGCCCGCCCTGCGACGATGCCAGCGTGACCTCGTGCGAGGCCGTCGAGACGACCTTCGAGCCGTCCTGCGCCAACAGGCGCCCGGTGAGGCCGCCGGTCGCTGGCGTCGGGGTCGGCGTAGGGGTGGGCGTCGGCGTGGGCGTGGCGGACCCGCCGATGGACGCGAGCCACTGATCGAAGCCCAAGGACAGGGCCGAGCTGCCCACGCGCACCGTGGCGCAGCGGCTCTTGAGCTCGTCGAGCAGCGCCGTATTCGCGTTGGCGTGGGTGCCGAGCTCCAAGAGCCACGCGGCCTCGGCGCGCGAGATCTGGGTGCCTACCAGGCCCCAGTTGTTGGTGAGGATGCGCAGCAGCTCGGCGCCAGTGGCCTGCGGCGGCGTGGCGGGGAACTTGGTATCGGGGCGGCCGAGGCCGGTGCGGAGGCTGGAGACGTTGACGACGGGCACGATGCACCTCAGAGGCAGGAGCTGCCGTAAATAGCCGATGTGGCGCGTCTTTGGCGCGCCGGTGAGCGCGAACCCCCCGGGGATCCGCAATTGCCGGAAATATCGGGAAAGGTGCGACCAGGTTGCGCACCGCGTCGCGCCGCCGGCCTCAAGTTGGGACCTGCGTCACTCCGAGTCGCGCAGCCGCTCGAGCACATCCGAGTACGAGGTGGCGTGTACGAGCGTGCTCATCTGGCCGCGGTACTTCTCCACCAGATCGCTCCTCCGGCGCTCCTTGGCGTCCTTGAGCGCCACGTGCAGCTGGACGTAGGCCCGCTCGGAGTTGATGAAGAACGTGAGCGCGTCGAGGGCCACGCGCGCCGACGACCGCGTCACCGACGGCGTCTTGCGCTCGAACTGGAATTCCGCGCCATGGGAGTTCTTCATGCGCAGCGTGGCCACGGCCAGCGCGTCGGAGCGCCGGCCCTGCGCCTCGTCGAACCCCGAGCCCACGCGGAAGTCCGTGACCGCGATGGTCTTGAGCGACGGGTACTCGTCGCCGAAGCGGCGCGTCAGCCCCTCGAACACGGCGTCGATGAGGCCCACGCCCTTGCCCTCGAGATCGATGAGCTCGCCAGAGCCGGAGCGCGACAGGCGCACCTTGACGGAGACGCCGTCCTTGTCCTCCACGAGCTCCAGGCGCTCGAGCGCGAAGTGCAGGTAGTTCTCGCCAAGGATCTCGCGCGTGACCGTGGCGACGCGCTGCGCCTCGGGGTCGAGGATCGACGGGATGTTGAGGTGGTTGCTCATGCGCCGCCTTGCTGGTGGGGGAGCACTACAACGGTACCGAGCGCGAGTCACGAACCGCAAGGCGCGGCGTGGCGCCGCGCGTTTGGACGCTGCGCGCGCCGCCGGCGCACCTGACGCTTGCCGACCGCGTGGGCGTCCTTTAGGGTGCGCCGCGTTTCCGACAACCCCACCCGCGCGCGGCGCGGGCCACGACGAACACGAGGTGCACCATGGCTCGGAAGAAGCTCGCGATGATCGGCGCCGGTCAGATCGGCGGAACGCTCGCCCTGTTGGCGGCGCAGAAGAACCTCGGCGACGTGGTGCTGTTCGACGTGTTCGGCGGCGTGGCCAAGGGCAAGGCCCTCGACCTGAGCCAGATGTCGTCGCTCACGGGCGGCGACATGCAGCTCGCCGGCACCGACCAGTACGCCGACATCGCGGGCGCCGACGTGTGCATCGTCACCGCCGGCTTCCCGCGCAAGCCGGGCATGAGCCGCGACGACCTGCTCACCAAGAACCTCGAGGTCATTCATCAGGTGGCCGACGGCATCAAGCAGTACGCGCCCAAGGCCTTCGTCATCGTCATCACCAACCCGCTCGACGTCATGGTGTGGGCGCTGCAGAAGCGCTCGGGGTTGCCGCCCGCCATGGTGGCGGGCATGGCGGGCGTGCTCGACAGCGCGCGTTTCCGCGCGTTCTTGGCCTGGGAGCTCGGCATCTCGCGCGACGACGTGCAGGCCTTCGTGCTCGGCGGCCACGGCGACGACATGGTTCCCCTGCCGCGCTTCTCCACCGCGGGCGGCATCCCGCTGCCGGAGCTCGTCGCCATGGGCATGCTCAAGCAAGAGAAGCTCGACGCCATCATCGATCGCACGCGCAAGGGCGGCGGCGAGATCGTGCAGCTGCTCGGCAACGGCTCGGCGTTCTACGCGCCGGCGCTGTCGGGCATCGAGATGGCCGAGGCGTACCTTTACGACAAGAAGCGCGTGCTGCCGTGCGCGGCGCGCCTGAACGGCCAATACGGCGTCGACGACGGCACCTTCATCGGTGTGCCCGTCATCATCGGCGCCGGCGGCGTGGAGAAGGTCATCGAGGTGCGGCTCGACGCCGGCGAGAAGGCGGCGTTCGCCAAGTCCATCGAGAGCGTCAAGAAGACCGTGGGTGAGGCACAGGCCCTGATGGCGAAGTCCTGACCGGGAACGAGCGTCGTCGTCAACCGGTCGCGAGAGGTGCAGCGATGTCAGAGGGAGAACGCGTCGTCCGCGCGGCGTTGCCGTTTCCGCGGTTGGTGGGCGACTTCGTCGCGTCGAGCGTGGGCGCCAAGGTGATCATGGCGCTCACCGGCGTGGTGCTGTGGTTGTTCCTCATCGGCCACCTGGTGGGCAACCTGCAGATCTTCCAGGCGCCCGACGCCATCAACTCCTACGCCGTGTTCCTGCACTCGCTGGGGCACGGCGCCGCGCTCTGGGTGGTGCGGGGCGCGCTGCTCGCATGCTTCGTCGCGCACGTGGCCATGGGGATGCGCTTGGCGGCCCTCAACCGCGCGGCGCGCCCCATCGCGTACGCCAAGAAGCGCCGCCTGCGCACCACGCCAGCGGCGCTGTGGATGGCCGCGAGCGGCGTGCTCCTGCTCGCGTTCCTGGTGTTCCACCTCAACCACTTCACGACGGGGCTGTTCGATCCCGCGTCGTTCGGCCTCAAGGACGACCAGGGGCGCCAAGACGTGTACCGCATGGTGTGGGTGGCCTTCTCCAACCCGGGCCTCGTCGTGGCCTATGTGGTCGCGCAGGTGGTGGTGCTCTCGCACCTGCTGCACGGCACCGCCAGCGTCTGGCAGTCCGTCGGCGTCAACCACCCCACCTGGACGCCGGTGCTGTCGGGCGTGGGGCGCTCTGTCGCGTTCCTCATCTTCCTCGGCAACATCGCCATCCCCCTCATCATCCTCATCGCGTGGGGCAAGCCATGAGCGGCGGCACCTTCGACATCGCGGCGTCGGACCTCAAGCTCGAGAGCAAGGTGCCCGCGGGCCCGCTCGCGGAGAAGTGGGCCAAGCACAAGTTCGAGCTCAAGCTCGTCAACCCGGCCAACAAGCGCCGCTACCGCGTCATCGTGGTGGGCTCGGGGTTGGCGGGCGCGTCGGCGGCCTCGTCGCTCGGCGAGCTCGGCTACAACGTCGACTGCTTCTGCTTCCAAGACTCGCCGCGACGCGCGCACTCCATCGCGGCGCAGGGCGGCATCAACGCGGCCAAGAACTACCAAAACGACGGCGACAGCATCTTCCGGCTCTTCTACGACACCATCAAGGGCGGCGACTTCCGCGCCCGCGAGGCCAACGTCCACCGCTTGGCCGAGTGCTCCGTCGACATCATCGATCACTGCACGGCGCTCGGCGTGCCGTTCGCGCGTGAGTACGGCGGGCAGCTCGCCAACCGCTCCTTCGGCGGCGCGCAGGTGAGCCGCACGTTCTACGCGCGCGGCCAGACGGGCCAGCAGCTCCTGCTCGGCGCGTACTCGTCGCTCTCGCGCATGATCGAGGCCGGCCGGGTCAAGATGCACGCGCGCACCGAGATGCTCGATCTCGTGCTGGTCGACGGGCACGCCAAGGGCATCGTCACGCGCGACCTCGTCACCGGGGAGATCAAGGCGTGGGCGGCCGACGCCGTGGTGCTCGCCACCGGCGGCTACGGCAACGTGTTCTACCTGTCGACGAACGCGCAGGGCTGCAACGTCACGGCGACGTACCGCGCCTACAAGCGCGGCGCGGCCTTCGCCAACCCGTGCTTCACGCAGATTCACCCCACGTGCATCCCGGTGCACGGCGACCAACAGTCGAAGCTCACGCTCATGTCCGAGAGCTTGCGCAACGACGGTCGCATCTGGGTGCCGAAGGCCAAGAACGACACGCGCGCGCCCGGGCAGATCCCCGAGGCCGATCGCGACTACTACCTCGAGCGCCGTTACCCGAGCTTCGGCAACCTGGTGCCGCGCGACATCGCGTCGCGCGCGGCCAAGGCGGTGTGCGACGAGGGCCGGGGCGTGGGGCCGGGCGGGCTCGGCGTGTACCTCGACTTCGCCAAGGCCATCTCGGAGAAGGGCAAGCGGGACATCGAGGGCAAGTACGGCAACCTCTTCGACATGTACGCCAAGATCACGGCGGAGGACCCGTACACGTCGCCCATGCGCATCTACCCCGCCGTCCACTACACGATGGGCGGGCTGTGGGTCGACTACAACCTCATGTCGAACGTGCCGGGCCTCTTCGTGCTCGGCGAGGCCAACTTCTCCGACCACGGCGCCAATCGCCTGGGCGCCTCGGCGCTCATGCAAGGCCTGTCCGACGGCTACTTCGTCATCCCGTACACCATCGGCGGCTACCTGGCGGGTGAGAAGGCGGGCCGCGCGGCGCCGGACCACGCGGCGTTCACCGACGTGGTCTCGACCGTCAAGGCGCGCAACCACAAGCTGCTCTCGATCCAGGGCCACAAGTCGCCGCGCCAGTTCCACAAGGCGCTCGGCCAGATCATGTGGGAGCGCTGCGGCATGGCGCGCAACGCCGCCGGGCTCGCCAAGGCCGTCGACGACATCCGCGCGCTGCGCGCGGAGTTCTGGGAGAACGTCAAGGTCTTGGGCGAGGGCAACAGCATCAACACCTCGCTCGAGATGGCGGGGCGCGTGGCCGACTTCCTCGAGTTCGGCGAGATGATGTGCATCGACGCGTGGCATCGCAACGAGAGCTGCGGCGGGCACTTCCGCGAGGAGTTCCAGACCGAGGAGGGCGAGGCCCGGCGCGACGACGACGCCTTCACGTACGTGGCCGCGTGGATGTACCGGGGCGACGGCAAGGTGCCGAGCCTCGCCAAGGAGCCGCTCGCGTTCGAGAACGTCAAGCTGAGCCAGCGGAGCTACAAGTGAGCACGCACAAGACCATGAACCTCACGCTGCAGGTCTGGCGCCAGAAGTCCAAGCACGACGCCGGCGGCTTCAAGACCTACCAGGCCAAGGGCGTCTCGCCCGACCAGAGCTTCCTCGAGATGCTCGACGTGGTGAACGAGGAGCTCATCGCCAAGGGCGAAGATCCCGTTGCGTTCGACCACGACTGCCGCGAGGGCATCTGCGGGATGTGCTCGCTCTACATCAACGGCGCCCCGCACGGCGGCTTTCCGGGCACCACGACGTGCCAGCTGCATATGCGGCACTTCAAGGACGGCGACGAGATCACCATCGAGCCGTGGCGCGCCAAGCCGTTCCCGGTGCTGAAGGACCTGATCGTCGACCGCACCTCGTTCGATCGCCTGGTGCAGGCCGGCGGCTACGTCAGCGTCAACACGGGCGGCGCGCCCGACGCCAACGCTGTGCCGATCCCGAAGCGTGAGGCCGACCTCGCCATGGACGCGGCCTCGTGCATCGGCTGCGGCGCGTGCGTGGCGGCGTGCCCGAACGCCTCGGCCATGCTGTTCGTGAGCGCCAAGATCTCGCAGCTGCGGCACCTGCCGCAGGGCGAGGCCGAGCGCAAGAAGCGTGCGCTCAACATGCTCTCGCGCGCCGACCAGGAGGGCTTCGGCGCATGCCGCAACCACTTCGAATGCGAGGCCGCATGCCCGAAGGACATCCCGCGTCGCGTGATGGCCGAGGCGTACCGCGACTTCATCGAGGCGAGCGCGCTGCGCGAGGAGTGAGAGCCGGGCGCTCGGGCCTCCAGAGCGCCCAGCCCCGCCCGCGACGTTAGCCGCCACGTCGGGAGCGCTGGCGCCCGCCGACGGCGCGAGCACGAGAACGGCGTCGCGCGTCGCCACGTGCGTCGTCTGGACGCGATCGGCGACGGCCGCGCGTCGCACGTCCGCCACGTAGCGAATGGTCTCGCCGGCCGTGACGCGCCCGGCGGTGTTGGCGTCGGCCCAACCGTGCAGCGCGCCCAGCACCAGGTACGAGAACGCCGGTCGATCGCCGCGGGGAAGCGGCCCCGCGAGGCGCGCGCTCGACGACCGCACCGTCACGCGCGCGCCCCGCACGGCGCGACGCACCGGCACGGTCGCCTGGCTGCCGGCGACGCACGGCGTGACACCGTCGGGGCTGCTGCCCGGGAAGCGCGCGTCGATGATGGCGACGACCTCGGCGGCGCGCCCCTGCTCGAGCGCGGGGAACAGCGCCCGCTGCGACAGACCGCGCGCCTGCATGCTCGCCTCGGTGGCGCACCACCCGAGATGCACCAGCGCGTGGCAGAGACCCCCCGTTGTCGCACATGGCCCACGGCGGGGCGTGCATGCCTTCCGCTCGATCAGATCGGAAGAGCGTCGTGTAGGGAAAGAGTGTAGATCTCGGTGGTCGCC
>CAZONM010000189.1:0-11035 GCA_964580865.1 uncultured Myxococcales bacterium
CCTCGGCACGCAGGACGGCTGCGACTGCGGCTGTGGCGTCGTCGACACCGACTGCGGCGCCGCCCCCACCGAGCTGGCCCGCTGCGACTACAGCGCATGCCCGACGGGCGCGGTGCCCACCGCGGCCGACCCCACGGTGTGCCAGCCGAACGCCTGCGGCGACGGCTACCGCGCGGGCGCCGAGGCGTGCGACGACGGCAACACGAGCAGCGACGGCGGCTGCGCGGCCGACTGCTCACACCAGGAGACGGGCTGGCTGTGCGGCGAGCGCGGGGAGGGCTGCCGGCGCGAGCGCTGCGGCGACGGGCTGCGCACCGCGTCCGAGCGCTGTGACGACGGCGACAGCCTAGGGGGCGACGGCTGCTCGTCCAACTGCACCGACGAGCCCGGCTTCATCTGCTACGACGCGCAGCCGTGCCGGCCCACGGTGTGCGGTGACCTGTACGTCGAGTTCGACACCTGGTCGGGGAGCGGCGAGACGTGCGACGACGGGAACACCGCGTCGGGCGACGGCTGCACGCGCTGCGAGGCAGAGCCCGGCTGGTACTGCCCCATCTGGGGCGGCGGGTGCCAGCGGACCGTGTGCGGCGACGGCGTCGTGCAGGGCGATCCCTTCTATCGCCTCGGCGAGACGTGCGACGACATGAACGACGACGCGAGCGACGGCTGCGACCAATGTGTCGCCGCCCCCGGCACCTTGTGCTGGAACGGGCCCTGTCACTTCGTCGTGTGCGGCGATGGCATCATCGATTACGACGGCGCGGTGGGGTTCGAGCAGTGTGACGACGGCAACGGCGACGGCGGCGACGGCTGCTCGGCGGCGTGCCTGCCGGAGCCTGGCTTCGACTGTTACAGCCAGCCCGCCGGCGAGCCGTGCGTGGAGGTGCGCTGCGGCGACGGCATCATCAGCTACGACCAGCTCGGGTTCATGGAGCAGTGCGACGACGGCAACGAGATCGACGGCGACGGCTGCTCGTCGAGCTGTGACGTGCGCGAGCCGGGGTTCATCTGCGAGACCCCGGGCGAGCCGTGCCGCCGGCCCGTGTGTGGCGACGGTCAGCGCGACCGCGACCTGATCTACGGCACGGTGCTCGAGGAGTGCGACGACGCCAACGCCACCGGCGGCGACGGCTGCGCCAGCGACTGCACGGTCGAGCCCGGCTTCGAGTGTGTCACCGAGGGGCTGCCGTGCGTGGTGCTGCCCGACGGCTGGCGGTGCGCCATGTCGTTCTACGGCAGCGGCGACGGCTGCGACTGCGGCTGCGGCAGCCCGGACCCCGACTGCGCCACCGGCGCGCGCGACGAGTGCGCCTTCAACCATTGCTTCGACGATCCCGAGGACGAGCTCGACCCGTGTGAGCCCTGGCGCTGCGTCACCGACGACGAGGCGGACGACCGCGAGGACGAGGGGTGTGACGCCCTCGGCGACGACCCGGTGGGCGACGTGCTCCGCTGCGACGGGCGCGGCACGGGCGGCGGCGCCGACGCGGCATCGTCCACGGCGCTGGCTGCGCTGGCGGTGCTGATGTGGCGGCGCCGCCGGTGAGCTACGCGGCGCGCGGGGTCGCCGCCTTAGCGGCCTCGAGCGGGCGCTGATCGAGCGGCAGCGCCGCGGCCATCACCCGCTCGACCTCGGCGATGTGCGCGTCGAGCGTCTCGCGGCGCCACCCCGAGGTGTCGATGGGCGGCAGGAACGTGACGTCCACGTCGGTGCGCGCGAGGCGCAGCGAGCGGGTCTCCCACGCGCGGTGCGAGCCGGCGATCACCACGGGCACGATGGGCAGCCCGGTGGCGAGCGCCAGGTGGAAGGCGCCCTTCTTGAACGGGCGCAGGCGCCCGTCACGCGAGCGGCTGCCCTCGGGCCAGATGAAGATCGAGAGCGCGTGGCGACGCACCAGCTCGGCCAGCTCGCGCAGCGACGCGACGGCGCGCTCGTGATTGCCGCGATCCACGCGCAGGTGGCCGGCGAGCCAAAAGAACTGGCCGAAGAACGGGTAGAAGATGATCTCCTTCTTGGCGACGCCGCAGGTGCCCGTGGGCGAGAGCCACGCGCCGAGGAAGATGTCCACGAGCGACGCGTGGTTGGCGACGTAGATGGCGGGGCGCGCGGGATCGGCGTGCTCACGGCCGCTGATGGTGTACCGGCTGCCCGTGAGCCACGCGCACCCCTTGCCGATGAAGCTGCCGTACACGTTGCCGACCTTGATGCGCGCGACGCGCGAGGGCAGCAACACGAAGAGCGCCACCGCGAAGACGAGCGAGCACGCGCACACCCACGCGAGCCCGAGGCCCAAGCGCACCACCGACTCGGCGAAGCCCATGGGGCCGCGCACGAGCGTCGCCGGTCCCACCACCTCGACGGCAGGGACGGAGCGAGCGGGGAACGGACGTACGATGAGCGGGGCGTGCGACACGAAGACCTCCCGGTCCCCCCGAACATGCGCGCCTCTCGTCATGGCGACGTCACCATGACGCACCGCGCTACGGCGCCGTGACGCCATCGCGGTGCCGCCCCGGCGCCCTCTGGCGCAGGCGTCGAGCGTTCCCTACAACGCTGTCGGCCGCGAGGAGGCCCGATGCCCATCTACGAGTACGTCTGCAGGAAGTGCCAGCACGGCTTCGAGGCGCTGGTGGACTCGACCGGCAAGGCCGAGTGCCCCAAGTGCGCCAGCGCGGAGCTCGACAAGCAGCTCTCGGTGTTCGCGGCGGGCAAGTCCACGGGCGGCGGCGAGGCGTGCTCGGACATGGGCGCATGCGGCGGCTGCATGGACCCGCGCGGACCAGGCGCGTGCCGGCTCGCGAATTGACGGCACCCCCCACGCCGCAGGCGCGGCACGTGCTCACGATCCTCGGCGTGCCGGAGCTGGCGCCCGCGGTGGCGTTCTACCGCGCGGCGTTCGCGTGGCCGGCCGTCGTCGAGACGCCGGTGTACGTGGAGCTGTCGCTGCCCGGCGGCCAGCGCCTGGGCCTCTATCAGCGCGACAGCTTCGCCAAGAACACGGGCCAGGTGCCGGTGGCGATCGCGGCCGGGCAGCTCGCGCCCTGCGAGCTGTACTTCTTCGTCGACGACCTCGACGCCGCGTGCGCGCGCTTGGTGGGCGCCGGCGCGCGCCTGTTGTCGGCGCGCGCGCCGCGGCCCTGGGGCGATGAGGCGGCCTACTTCGCCGACCTCGTGGGCAACGTGCTGGTGGTGGCGCGGCCATCGTCGACCGCGACCTGAAGCGCCCGCGACGCGGCGTGGCGGCACGACGGCCTCGCTCGGTCCGCGGTTGTTCGTCGCGGCGCGCTCGCGCATGGTGCGGCCATGGACCAGGATCTGCGCGCGCGCTTCGCGCTCGACCCGGACGTGGCCTTCCTGAATCACGGCTCGTTCGGCGCGTGTCCGCGCGAGGTGCTGCGCGTGCAAGAGGAGCTGCGCGCGCGCATGGAGCGACAGCCGGTGCGCTTCTTGGCGCGCGAGCTGCCGGCCCTCCTCGACGACGCGCGCGTGCCGCTGGCGGCCTTCGTGGGCACCGCACCGGAGCGGCTCGCGTTCGTGCACAACGCCACCGCCGCCGTGAACGCCGTGCTGCGCTGGCTGCCCCTCTCGCCCGGCGACGAGCTGCTCACCACCGACCACGTGTACAACGCGTGCAACAACGTGCTGCGCGAGGCCGCTTCGGCCGCGGGCGCGCGCGTGGTGACGGCGCGCGTGCCCTTCCCCCTGCCCGACGACGACGCCGTCGTCGACGCGGTGTTGGCTGCGGTCACGCCGCGCACGCGCCTCTGTCTGCTCGACGCCGTCACGAGCCCCACCGCCCTGGTCTTCCCGGTGGCGCGCCTGGTGCGCGTGTTGCGCGAGCGCGGCGTGGAGACGCTGGTGGACGCTGCCCACGCGCCCGGCCAGGTGCCCCTCGACGTCGACGCCATCGGCGCCGCGTGGCTCACCGGCAACTGCCACAAGTGGATGTTTGCACCAAAGGGCGCGGGCTTCCTCGCGGTGCGCGCCGACAAGCTCGAGGTCACGCGGCCCGCCGTCATCTCGCATGGCGCCAACGCTCCAGTCGGTGAGCGCTCGCGCTTCCGCCTCGAGTTCGACTGGATCGGCACCACCGACCCCACGCCGTGGCTCGCGGTGCCGGCGGCCATCGAGGCGGGCGCGCGCCTCGTCGACGGGGGCTGGCCCGCGCGTCCCCGTCGGCTGGTGCGCCTGTCGGCACAGGCCTACAACTCGCTCGACGAGTATCGGCGGCTGGCCGGCGCGCTCACGACGGAGCTCGCGGCGGTGCGCCCGCCGACGTGACCTGCGCGTCGGCGCGCGGGTCGAGCGGCGCGGCCGCCGCGGGCACGCTGCGACCCGGCAGCGCCACCACCTCGAGGGCGAGGCGCATGCGGTCGGCGAGCCGATCCGACGGGTGACGCACGAGCCCGATGAGCCCGAACAAGACACCGAACGTGCGTACGAAGCTCGGCTGTTGATAGAGCACGAGGTCGTAGCGTCCGTCGCCGTCGGCGTAGCGCAGCTCCGCCACGGGCCAGAGCTTGTCCTTGCGCGCGCGGATCACGGGCCGCCGTTCGGCGCGCACCTCGGCGCGGCCGAGCACGCCCTCGAACGCCAGCCGCCCGCTCTTCGGCACCAGCTCGAGCACCGCGATGTCGTCGGGGACGCGCTTGATGACGCGCGCGGTGGCCTCGGGCTCCACGTTGACCAGCGCATGCACGGGGCCTGCGCCGCGCAAGGACGAGCCGCTGCGCCGCTCGAAGCGTCGCGCCATCCACCGCACCAGCGCGGCCTCGCCGAACAGGTCGAAGGAAGCAGCTCGCGGCCGTCGCCAGCAAGACACCCCCGGCGGCTCCGAACAGGTGGCCGTGCTGCAGCGCGAGCGCCATGATCGCGGCGCCCGCGAACACCCCGAGCATCATGCCCGCGAAGCCAACGACGCGCGCCACCTCGATGGCGCCGACGCGGACGCCGGCACGGTCGCTCACGGGCTCAGCGAGCGGGGTCGGCACGCGTCCTCCACCGCCAATGGTGGCACGCGCTCGTCGAGCCGGGCAAACGGCGCCCGCTTTCGCGCCCGCACGCACGGTGGCAGGACGCCGGCGTGACGACGTGCCCGCACCCCATCCCCTATCAGGGCAGCAAGCGGCGGCTGGCGCACCACGTGGTGCGCTACCTGCCCGACGACGTCGATCGACTCATCGAGCCGTGCTGCGGATCGGCGGCGGTCACGCTCGCGGTCGCGCGCGCCGGCCGCGCGCGGCGCTTCGTGCTGGGCGACAGCCTGGCGCCATTGTGCGCCCTGTGGCGGCGCATCCTCGACGAGCCGGGCGCGCTCGCCGCGGACTACCAGCGGCTGTGGAGCGCGCAAGAGCGCCGGCCGCGCGAGTGGTACGACCGGGTGCGCGACGACTTCAACCGCGACCATGATCCGGCGAAGCTCTTGTTCCTGCTGGTGCGCTGCGTGAAGAGCGCCGTGCGCTTCAACGCCCACGGCGCGTTCAACCAGTCGCCGGATCTTCGTCGACGAGGCACGCGACCCGAGCGCATGCGCGCGAGCCTGTTGGGCGCCTCGGCGCTGCTCGCCGGGCGCGCCGAGGTGCGGCCCGGCGACTACGCGGCCGCGCTCGACGACGCTGGTCCCCGCGACGTGGTGTACCTCGACCCGCCGTGGCAAGGCACCAGCGGCGCGCGCGATCGCCGCTACCACCAGCCGCTCGATCGCGAGCGCTTCGTCGCTGACCTCGAGCACGCCCTGGCGCGCGGCGTGCGCGTCATCGTCAGCTACGACGGGCGCCTGGGCGCGCGGCGCTACGGCGAGCCCCTGCCCAAGCACCTCGGGCTCGTCCACGTGGAGCTCCCTGCGGGGCGCTCATCGCAGGCGACGCTGCTCGGCCGGGGCGATCGCACGGTGGAGTCGCTCTACCTGTCGCGCGGCCTCGTCGAGGGCCGCTGACGGCGGCCCAAAGACGTGCAAGACCGCCCGCAGGAGAGTGCCGATGGGACGCATCTTCGAGACGCGCAAGGCCACCATGTTCGCCCGCTGGAACAAGATGTCCAAGCAGTTCACGCGCATTTCCAAAGACATCGTCATGGCGGTGAAGTCGGGCGGCCCCGATCCCAACAGCAACCCGGCGCTGCGCCGACAGATCCAGAACGCGCGCGCGCTCAACATGCCCAAGGACAAGATCGACGCGGCCATCAAGCGCGCGCAGGGCAAGGACACGGCCAACTACGAGGAGGTGATCTACGAGGGCTACGCGCCCCACGGCATCGCCGTCCTCGTGGTGACCGCCACCGACAACCCCACGCGCACCGTCACCAACGTGCGCACGGTCTTCGGCAAAGCCGGCGGCAACCTCGGTAACTCCGGCAGCGTGGCGTTCGCGTTCACGCGCATGGGCGTGTTCCGGCTCGACCCCGCGAGCGTGAAGGCGCCCGAGGACCTCGAGCTCGAGCTCATCGACCACGGCCTCGAGGAGATGGGCGAAGGTACCGGCGAGAAGGGCGAGAAGCAGATCGTGATCCGCTGCGCGCTCACCAGCTTCGGCGAGATGCAGAAGGCGCTCGAGGCACGCGGGCTCACGCCGCTGTCGTCGGAGTCGGAGTTCATCGCGCAGAACCCCATGACGCTGCCCGAGGACAAGGC
Organism: uncultured Myxococcales bacterium; assembly: GCA_964580865.1. Classification (GTDB taxonomy): domain Bacteria; phylum Myxococcota; class UBA727; order UBA727; family VGSZ01; genus JACOUT01. Next base: position 6,630 of record CAZONM010000189.1, read on the forward strand.
CACCGAGGTGCTCGGCATGGTCGACAAGCTCGAGCAAGACGAGGACGTGCAGCAGGTCTTTCACAACCTCGGGTAAGACACGCTCACGGCACGACGATGCGCCCGGGGGCGTCCTCCTCGCCCTCGGCGGTGTGGCAAGCGTTACACGCGCCCTCGGTCTGCGGCGTCGACATGGTGCGCGTGCGACCGGCATAGGTGAGGCGCGCGGTGTAGGGCACGTGATCCGCCACCGACGTCGATGTCGAGAAGCTGCCCGCGGGGTTGGTCTGGTTCGCATAGAAGACCTCGTCGTCGGGGCCGATGAGCTCAACCAGGACGCCGGGCACGCCGCGGCAGTCCGTCTCGTCGTCGTACGCCAGGTGCACGGTGCCCGCGAACGTGAACGTGGGGCCCTCGTCCTCGCGCTCGTGGCAGTCGATGCAGTCGCCGCCGGGGTGCATGAGCGACGTGCCGCGGTCGCCGCGCGTCCACCATTGGCCCGTGCTGCACGCGATCCCCGCGGCCGAGGCGGGGGGCGTCTCGCCGTAGCCCGACGGCGGCGGACCCACGTCGATGGGCTCGGGCTCGCCTTCACCCTCGCCCTCTCCTTCACCTTCGACGCCCGTGGTCGGCGCGCACGCGACCGACACGAGCACGACGAGGCAACAGACGATAGCGAGGGCGCGCTTGATCATGGCGGTCTCCGAGTCCCTGGGCGTAGCCGACGCTCGCCCGGTTGGCGAGTGACACTTCGTCGCACCTCACAGCCGAGGTCAGCCACGTTGACGGAACTCCGCCGCAGCGCCGACCGCGCGGAAGAGGGGATTGCAGCGACCCCCTTCATCCCGCCGGCGAGACGACTACCGTCGCCTGGTGCGCTCCGCGATCGCCGCCCTCGCCCTCACGCTGCTCGCCGGCTGCACCGAGGCGCCGGCGCTGTCGCTCACGGTTGAGCCCGCGAACGTCAGCGCTGACGGCGTCACCCGTGCGCGGGTGACCGCGCGCGCCCGTGACCCAATCGAGGGGGCCGTGGTGTCGTTCGCGTCCAACGGCGGCGCGCTCTCGTCGTCGACTGCGCCGTTGGTCGACGGCGAGGCCGTAGTGGAATTGATGGCGCCGCTCGAGCGCGAGCTCGGGCGCGGCACCGAGCGCGCCATCGAGATGTCGGCGGCGATCGCGCTCTCCGCGAGTGAGCGTCTCACGGCCACGACCACCATCGTCGCCGTGCCGCCGACTACGGGTGCCCCGCTCATCTTCCTCGACGCCGACCCGCCGGCCGCCGTGGCGGGCGCTGGCGGCACCGTCGCCCTACGCATGCTGACGCGACGCATCGCCGAGGGCACGTCGCTCACCATCGATGCCCCGGGCTTCGACGTCGACGCCACGGCCATCGTGCAGGCAGACGCGAGCGCCACGGCGTCGCTCGCGGTGCCCGACGCACCCGCCGACGCCACCATCACCGTCACCGAGCCCGGCAGCGGCGCCTCGGCGAGCGTGGTGGTGCGCTTCGTCGCGGCGGGCGCGCCGCTCTTCGACCTCACGGGCGCGTTCGCGCAGGTGGGCCCGGCGCGCGTCAAGCTCGTCTCGGGAGCGCTGGCGCCGAACCCCCAGTGCGCCGTAGCGCCGTCCATCATCCTCGCCACCTTCGTGCAGCAGGGGCTCGACGTGCAGGCGAGCTACCAGACGTGCGACGTCACGTTCCCGCCCGTGACCTCCATCGTCGGCACCATCACCAACCGGGCCACCGACGCGTTCTACCAGGCCATCCCCGTCGTCGAGCAGCGCTTCACCTTGCCGAGCGGCGAGCTCGGCGCCGAGTACGCGCCGCCACGATCCGTCGTGGTGGTCGGCGCCGCCCTCGACGATCCCGAGCGCGAGGCGCTGCCCACCGAGGCCGACGACCCGCGCGTCGAGGACACCGACGGCGACGGCCGGCCCGGCGTCACCGTCGAGAATTCGCTCGGCGGCTTGCAGAACATCGTCTTTCGCAACGTCGGCAAGGCCGGCGGGCGCGTGCGGTCGTCGAACCGCATCGTCGGCGACCGCGAGGGCGATCTGGTGGCCACCACGGAGACCTCGGTGTTCGGCATCGGGGGCGCGTTCTTGCCCGACACCACCGCGCTCGGCAGCGTGGTCGAGCTCGTGCGCGTCGACGGCGCCTATGGGGCCATCGACGCCGACGTCGACGGCGATGGCGCCATCACGTGCGCCGAGCTGAGCGACGCCGCCGCGGCCGTGACCGAGCTGGTGGCGCCCGACACGCCCTTTGACTGCGGGGAGGAGCGATGAGCGCGCGTTTCGCCCTCGCCGTGGCGACCGCGGTGGTTGCCTGCGCGTGCGCGCCGCCGCTGCGCACGCCGACCGTCAACCAGCCGCCGCTGCCGGTGCTGACCGTGCCGGCGAGCGCCCGCGTCGGCGAGGCCGTCCTCGTCGACGGCGAGGCGAGCCAAGATCCGGGCGGCGCGCTCAGCGACGCCCACGTGCTCTTCGGTGACGGCAGCGAACCCGTGGCCGGCCTCTCGGCCGAGCACGCGTGGCAAGCGCCCGGCCTCTTCCTCGTCGAGCTCTACGTCATCGACGACGCCGGCGCGTCGGCACGGGCGCGCGCGCGCATCGAGATCACCCCCTAACCCGGAGCACGCCATGTCGATCTCTCCCCGCACGGATCTCGCCACGCTCGCCGCCTGGGGCACCGAGGCGCTCGAGGCCCTCGTCGCCATCGACTCGTCCTCCGACGAGAGGAGCCCCACCATCCCCTCGAGCGAGGGCCAGCGCGTGCTGTCGCGCGCCCTAGCCGACCGCGCGCAGGCGCTCGGCTTCATGAGCGACGCCGACGCGCACGCCAACCTGATCGTGCGCATCCCGGCGTCGCCCGGTCACGAGGGTGCGCCCAAGGTCGCGCTCATGGCGCACATGGACACGTCGCACGGCACCCGTGCCCTGCCCCGGCTCGCGGTCTGCGAGCGCTGGGACGGCAGCCGCGTGCCCTACGCGGCCAACCCGCGCCTGCACGTCGACGCTGAGAGCTATCCGTTGCTGCGCGCCTTCGTGGGCGACGACCTGCTCTGCGGCCCCGGCGACTTCCCCTTCGGCCTCGACGACAAGCTCGGTATCGCCGAGATGCTGACGCTGGCGCGCCTGCTCTCGGCCGAGCCGGCGCTCGCGCACGGCGAGATCCTGCTCGTGTTCCGTCCCGACGAGGAGATCGGGCGCATGGAGGCCGTGCAGGGGCTCGCCAAGGCGCTCGCCGAGCGCGGGGTCTCGTTCGGCTACACCATCGACGGCCTCGAGCCCTTCGAGGTCAACGTGGAGAACTTCGAGGCGGCGCGCGCGCGCGTGAGCATCGTGGGTCGCCCGTTGGCGCTCTCGCCGCGTCCACGTCACGCGCTCCGCCTGGGCGTCACGGGCGTGAACACGCACGGCGCCACCGCGAAGTCCGAGGGCTACCTCAACGCCACCGTGGTGCTCGCGCGCGCGCTGGCCGAGCGCACCGACGTGGTGCCGCTGTCGTTTGTCACCGATGGTTCGCTCGAGTGCAACGCCGTGGTCGAGCTCTTGGTCGAGGAGGGCGCCGAGGGTGCGGTGGTGGCGGCCTTCGAGCAGGTGGTCGCCCCCGCGCGGCGCCGCGGCGCCGACGTGCGCGTGCTCGCGCGCGGCTTCGAGGTGCAGCGCAGCAGCGACGCTGCGCGCCAACTGCTCGCGCTCTTGCAGACCTTCCTCGCGCCCGGCGGCCCCTCGCCGCTCCTCTCCGAGGACAGCGACGGGTACCAGGGCTACTCGAACCCGCACCGCGCGCTGCCCACCGACGCGGGGCTGGCAGTGGACTTCCGCCTGCGCGACTTCGACGAGAGCGCGCTGGCGGCGCGCACGCGCCACGTGGAGCAGTGCGCGGCGCGCCACGGCCTCGCCGTCGAGAGCGCGCGGCAGTACGTCAACATGGGCCCCGTGTTGGCGCGCTACCCCGACGTGCCGCGCTTCGCCGAGGAGGCGGCGCGCGCCGCCGGCGTGGAGGGACGACGTCGCCCCATCCGCGGCGGCACCGGCGTCGATCCGTTCCTCGCCGTCAACGTGCCCATCGCCAACCTCGGCACCGGCTACTTCGCGCCCGAGAGCGAGAAGGAGCTGACCTCGAGGCAGAACATCGCGCGCCACGTGCTGTGGCTCGCGCACCTCGTGCAGCGCGTCGCGGCCTGATTCCCGCGACGGTCACGGGAGCTGCCGCAGCATGGCCGTGGTGGCGCCGAGCGCGGTCACGGCGGCGGCGCCGGCGGCGCACGCGGCGCGCCCCAGCACGTGCAGCGCGGCCGCGTCCAACCGCGCGAGCCGCCCATGCGCTTCCGCACCGTCCAGCACTTCAACGAGTTCCAGATCGCGCCCGACAGCCCCATGGCCGGCCTGCCGCAGGTCGCCATCGTCGGTCGGTCCAA
>CAZONM010000190.1:0-11008 GCA_964580865.1 uncultured Myxococcales bacterium
CGTCGCCGATCCCCGTCGCCGCCCCGGCGCCCGAGCCGCCGCCCGCCACGGCTGCGCTCGTCGAGGTCGCGTTCGAGAACCGCACCTACTTCAAGGACGAGACCCTCAAGAGCTTCATCACGCACCCGCTGCCGGGCCCGCTCGACCAGGCGACCCTCGAGGGCGACGCCGATCGCATGCGCGCGCGCTTCGTGGACCGCGGCTTCCTCGCGGCCTTGGTCACGGTGCGCGTGGAGCCCACGCCCTCGCCGTCGGCGGTGCGCGCGGTGTTCCACATCGAGGCCGGCGCGCGCGCCGAGCTCAAGAGCGTGGCGGTGGTGGGCAACGTCGACGTGCCCGAGGCGGCGCTGCGCGAGGGCTTCTTCTCGCGGCCGCCCGAGCCGCTCGGCGCCGTCACGCGCGCGGGCTTCTTCCACCGGCCCTACCTCGACCAGGACGGGCAGCGCTTGGTGGCGAACTACTACAAGCGCGGCTACCTCGAGGCGCGCGTGCTCGACACGCGCGTGCAGGCGTGGCCCTCGCTCGACGGCATCGCGGTGACGTTGCAGGTCATCGAGGGCCCCGTGTACGAGCTCGCGGGCATCGACCTCGTGGGCGAGGCGCCCGACGGCGCCGACCTCACCGAGCTGCGCGGCAAGATCGCGATCAAGGATGGCGACGTGTGCGACCTGGTGTCGATCCAGCAGCAGGCCGACGCGCTGTTGGAGCCGCTGCGCGTGCTCGGCCACCCGTTCGCGCGCTTCGAGCAGGCGGTGGCGGTGGCGCCGCCGCCGTCGGGCGACGCAGCGCACCGCGCCGTGCGCCTGACGCTCAAGTTCGTGCGCGGGCCCAAGCCCACCGTGCGGCACGTCGTCATCGCGGGCAACAAGGGCACCGCCGAGCGCGTCATCCGCCGCGACATCGAGGTACAGGAGAGCGCACCCTACGACCACGCGGCCCTCAAGACCACCGAGCGCCACCTCATGGGCACGGGCTTCTTCTCGGCGGTGCAGGCGCGCGCCGTGCCCACCGACGATCCCAACGTGGTCGACGTGGAGGTCACGGTCACCGAGCAGCAGACGTGGCTCTTCTCGGTAGCGCCCGCGTTCGACACCAGCGCCGGCGGCGAGGGCTTGATCATCGTGGGCGTGCTGGCCGATCGGAACGTGCTCGGCACCGGCCTGTTCACGTCGGCGTTCGCGCGTCTGTCGGGCAAGAAGCAGACCTTCGACCTCACGCTGAGCGATCCGCGCTTCCTCGACACCCGCGCCACCCTCACGGGCGAGGCGCACCGCCGCGAGGTGAGCTACCGCGCGTTTCGCACGCGCTCGGAGGCGGGCGGCGGGCTGCGTACCACGGTGCCCCTGGGCCTCGGCGTCGTCGTGGGCGGCGGCCTCGGCGTGGAGTACGGCGGCGTGGTGCTCTACGACGAGGCGGCCGACGGCTTCCCGGGGCCCGCGCTGCAGCTCGACGGCCCCACCGACTTCGGCCTCTTGCCCGCCGGGGTGTTTCGCAACGTGGTGCGCGCCAGCGTGGCCTTCGACAAGCGCGACTCGCTGTTGTTGCCGAGAAACGGCATCTACGCCGACGTGAGCGGCGCCTACGCCGGGCCGTTCACGCTCTCGGGGTTGGCGTTCCTCGACGGCGGTGCGTCGCTCAAGCTCTACTGGACGCCGGCCTTCGGCATCACCATCAAGTCGAACACCGAGCTGGGCGGCGTGGTGAACCCCCACGGCGGCGAGGTGCCGGTCACGGACCGCTACTTCCTCGGCGGCCTCGGCAGCGTGCGCGGCTTCCCCGCGCTCACGCTCTCGCCCGTGGCCACCTTGCCCACCACCGACGGGGGCAGCGTCGATCTCGAGATCGGCGGCGTCGTGCGCGCGGTGCAGAACCTCGAGCTCGAGTTCCCCCTTTGGCCCGACACGCCGTTTCGCGGCTTCCTGTTCCTCGACGGCGGCAACGCGTTCTCGCACGACGAGCTGGCGGCGGTGCTGGCCGGCGCCGCCATCGATCGCGGCGCTACGTTGCCGCTCGGGCTCTTCGTGTCGACGGGCTTTGGCGTGCTCATCGAGACGCCCGTGCTGCCGTTCCGCTTCGAGTGGAGCGTGCCTCTGACCGCGCGCGCGGGCGATCAGCCGATCAGCTTCTTCTTGGGCATCGGCAGCGCGTTTTGACGGTTCATCGCCGCGCGGCGCGCGCGGGCGGGTCCTCACCCAGGAGCTTCGCGGCGCCCTCTTCAGCGAGGTAGTCGCGCACCTCGCCGCGCACCCACACCGTGTGCCCGTCGTAGTCGCGCGGCGTCCAGTCGAGCGGCAGGTGGTAGCCGTGCGCCGGGTCGTGCTGCTTGCCGACGATCTCCCCGAGCAGGCCGTCGAGGTAGTCGAGCGCCGCGTCCTTGGCGCCCTCGCCGCGCACGAACACGTGCACCTCATGCGCCGCGCGCTCGGGCCCGAGCACGGCCACCACCAGCGCGGCCTGGTCCCCTTCGCGCCCGTCGACGTCGAGGGCGGCGCCGTGACAGTCCATCAACAGCCCGCGCACCATGGCGCGCTCGTCGTCGTCGAAGAAGCGGGCGCACTCGCGCGCGGGATCGGGGCGTTCCACCAGCATCGTTCGACGCGTAGGTGGAACGGCGGCGCGCGGCAACGGATACCGGGGCGCACCGCTTTCTCGCGGGCGTGGCACGGGGGTTGCGATCGGGCGGCCCGGAGGTCGTCGATGCAGGCTCGATCCATGGCCGGAAGCGCGCGGACGCGGTGGGGCGGTCGCCTCGACGGGTGGCTGCGCGCGGCCGCCTGCGCCGTCTTGGGCGACGACGGTGCGCCGGTGCCGTTGGCGCGGCTGCCCACGGGGTGCGTGGAGCTCGACGGCGCGCTCGACGGTGGCTTGCCACGCGGGCGCCTGGTGGAGCTCTACGGCGGCCCGGGGAGCGGCAAGACCACGCTGGCCTTGCGCCTGGCGGCGGCGGCCCAGGCGCACGGCGCCGTCGCCTGGCTCGACGCCGACGGCGCGCTCGAGCCCGCCCGCGCGGCCGCTGTCGGCGTCGACCTCGCGCGCCTGGTGGTGGCGCGCCCTTCTACCGGCGAGCAGGCGCTCCAAATCGCAGAGGCGCTCGCGCGCTCGCGCGGCTGCGCGCTGGTGGTGGTCGACTCCGTGGCTGCCCTCATGCCCAAGGCCGAGCTGGCAGCACCGCTCGGCGAGGCCGCGCCGGGGTTGCAGGCGCGCATGCTGAGCCTCGGGCTGCGCCGCCTGGTCCACGCCGCGCTCGCGAGCGGTGCCACGGGGCTGTTCGTCAACCAGACACGGCTGGCCCTCGACCACGACGTCCCTGAGCTGGTGACCGCGGGCGGCAGCGCGCTGCGCTTCTATGCCGCGCTGCGCCTGGAGCTCGCGCGCCGGCAGACAGGTGCGGCCGTGCGCGTGGTCAAGCACCGCCACGGCCCCGAGGGGGCCGTGGTGGCGCTCACGCCTTGACGACGACGATGCGATCGGACTCGAAGCGCACGCGCACCGACCCACCCTTCTTCACGCCGAGCGGCGTGAGGGGCAGGCGCAGGAACGCGCCGCCGGTCTTGATCTGCTGCGCGCGGTACTTCCGCTCCTCGCCCACGTTGGGCATGGAGCGGCCGCGGCCGCCGCTGCCGAACTTCTCACCCACGTAGGTCTCGAGCGCGTCGACGCTGCGGCCCTGTTGCTTCAGCTCGCGCAGCGCACGGCGGATGATGGCCCCCGCGGACTTGCGACCGGCGACGATCTTCTCCACGCCCGAGATGCCGTCGAGCAGATAGGCGATCTGCACGTCCTTGAACGAAACGATGCTGCGCTTGCCGGCGCCCTTCTTGCTGGCCATGGTGTCAACCCTTCTCGTGGTTCAAGCCTGTCCTCGATAACGGATGAAGCGAGGACCCACAAGAGAGAAGTCGATAGAAAATCAGCGAACGATCAGGCGTCGAGAGCGTGCAACAGATCCGCCTTGAGGTCGTTGATGTCTTCGATGCCCACGGAGATGCGCAGGAAGCCGTCGTCGATGCCCAGGGCGCGCCGCGTCTCCGGCGGCACCGACGCGTGGGTCATGATGGCGGGGTGCTCGATGAGGCTCTCGACGCCGCCGAGGCTCTCGGCGCATGCAAAGAGACGCGTGGCCTTGAGCAGCCTGCGAGCCTTGTCGAGCCCGCCCTTGACCACGAACGAGATCATGGCGCCGGGCGCCTTCATCTGTCGCTTCGCGACCTCATGGTGCGGGTGGTTGTCGAGCCCCGGATAGTAGACCTTCTCCACCTGCGGGTGCGCGGTCAACAATGCGGCGATGGCGCGCGCGTTCTCCACATGGCGGTCCATGCGCACGTGCAGCGTCTTGGTGGAGCGCATGACCAGGTAGGCGTCCATGGGGCCCGGCGTGGCGCCCGCGGAGTTCTGCATGAACTTGAGGCGCTGGTGCCAGCCGTCGTCGTTCATGAGCACGCAGCCGCCGATGACGTCGCTGTGGCCGCCCAGGTACTTGGTGGAGGAGTGCACCACTAGGGTGGCGCCGAGGGCCAGCGGCTGCTGCAGGTAGGGCGTGGCGAAGGTGTTGTCGACGCACACCGGTACGCCGCGCGCTTTGGCCGCGGCCGCCACCGCCGCGATGTCGATGATCTTGAGCATGGGGTTCGTGGGCGTCTCGAGCCACACGAGCGCGGTCTTGTCGGTGAACGCCGCCTCGAGGGCGCCAGGCTTGGTCATGTCGACGTACGAGAACGTCATGCCGAAGTTCTTGAACACCTTGTCGAACAGCCGGAAGGTGCCGCCGTACAGGTCGTCGCAGGCGATGACGTGGTCACCGGCCTTGAGGCACAGCGCGATGGTGGTGGCGGCGCCGCACCCCGACGAGAAGCACAGCCCGTGCTTGGCGCCCTCGAGCGACGCGAGGTTCTGCTCGAGCGCGTGGCGCGTCAGGTTGTGGCCGCGGGCGTAGACGTAACCCTTGTGCTCGCCGGGGCCGTCCTGCACGTACGTCGAGGTCTGGTAGATGGGCGTCATGATGGCGCCCGTGGTGGGATCCGGCACCTGCCCGGCGTGAATGGCGCGCGTCCCGAACCCGGCGTTGGCTTCGACCTTCATGGGGATCCTCCAGCGTGCCGCGGGCTTGGCCCGTTGACGTCGACGCCGCAATCCCCAAAAGCAGCCGCATGAGCACGCTTCAGGGAAAGACCGCCCTCATCACCGGCGCGTCGCGCGGCATCGGCCGCGCCATGGCCCTTCGGTTCGCCAAGGACGGCGCCAACGTGGTGTTGGCGTCGAAGAGCACCGTGCCGCACCCCAAGCTCGCCGGCACCCTGCACAGCGTTGCCGACGAGGTGCGCGCCGCGGGCGGCACGCCCCTGGTGGTGGGCTGCGACGTGCGCGTGGAGGAGGACGTCCAGCGGGTCGTCGACGAGACCACCAAGGCCTTCGGCGGCCTCGACGTGCTGGTCAACAACGCGGGCGCCATCTCGCTCACGTCGCTGCACGACACGCCGGTCAAGCGCTTCGACCTGATGCTCGGCATCAACGCGCGCGCCGTCTTCCTCACGGCCAAGCTGTGCCTGCCGCTCTTGCAGGCGAGCGCCAAGGCCGGGCGGCACCCGCACATCCTGAGCCTGTCGCCCCCGGTGGCGGCGAGGGACGGGCGCTTCGACCCGAGGTGGCTCAAGGGGCACACCGCGTACTCGCTCACCAAGTACGGCATGACGCTATTGACCCAGGGCTTCGCCGAGGAGCTCCGTGACGACGGCATCGCCGTCAACGCGCTGTGGCCGCGCACGCTCATCGCTACGGCCGCGGTCGACATGCTCATGGGCGACGAGGGTATGAAGCAGAGCCGCACGCCCGACATCATGGCCGACGCGGCCTACGCCATCGTTACCACCGCGGGCCTCGCGCTCACGGGCCAGGCCCTCATCGACGACGACCTCCTGCGCGCGCGCGGCGTCACCGACTTCACGCGCTACCTGTCGGTGCCCGGCGTGGAGCCGCTGACCGACCTGTACGTCGATCCCCCAGGCGCCGGCTGAGCCGTGGTCAGCCGCGTCGCGGTGCTCGCCGCCGACGTCGGCGCGCGCGCGGTGGGGGAGGCGCTCGGCCTGGCCGTGGTGCACGCGCCCGACGAGGCTGCGCTCCTCCTGGTGAGCGGCGCGCACGGCTTGGCGCTGCAAGAGACCGGCGCCGGCGCGCCCGGCCCCGTGACCATCGACGTGGTGCGCGGCAAGGTGGGCTGGCGCAAGACGCACGGCGCGTCGACGCGCGACCCGCTGTGCCGCGCGCTCGGCCTGCACAAGGGCACGCGCACCGCGGTCGACGCCACCGCGGGCCTGCTGGTCGACGCCATGGCGCTGGTGCACGCCGGGCTCGAGGTGATCGCCATCGAGCGCTCGCCCGTGGTGCACGCGCTGCAGCGGGACGCGGTCGCGCGCGCCGGCGGCGTCCCCGGGCTCACGCTGATCCACGGCGACGCCATCGAGCTCCTGCGCGCGTGGGCGGGCACGGCGCGCGCACCCGACGCCGTGCTGGTGGACCCCATGTACGACGACGAGCGCGCCAGCGTGGCGCCGAAGACCATGCGCGCGCTGCGCCTGGCCGTGGGGGCGGACGTCGACGGGCCCCTGCTCCTCGAGGCGGCGCGCGCGTGCGCCCGCGCGCGCGGGGTGGTGAAGCGGGGCAAGCGCGCGCCCGCCCTCGGAGACGCGCCGAGCTTCGTGCAGGCCGGGCGCTCCACGCGCTTCGACGTGTACGTGCGGAGCTGAGCGCGCCGGGCCTCCCGTGTGCGGCGCGCGCTGCTGTCGGTGCGCGACGCGCCCTGGCAACCTCGTGAGTGGCACGAGTCGCACGCCAAGGACCACGGCGGGCGCGGCCTCGGGCGCGCATTCGCACAATTGACGCTCGCCATTGCCGATCTCCACGAACGTGCGTGGTGCTCGCTTGGCACGCGGCGGTGCTGGCGTTGAGGACCGCGCTCAACCTGCCCCACACGCTCGCTCGGCTATCCGCCGCCGTACCCGGTGTCCCGGTACCGACACTCGTTAGCCTCACCTGCGGGGATGCAATAAGGCGAAGAGTCGTCGCAAGCCTCGTCGCCCTCCACGCGGCCGTTGCCGCACTCGATGAGGCGGCAAGCGCGATCGCAGGCGTCGGCATGGGAGAAGTTGCCGTCGTCGCACTCCTCGTCGCCGTCGCGAAAGCCGTCGAGGCAGATGCTCGTAGGCGCCAAGTCGTCACAGCGCTGCGGCACGCCGCCCACCAGGTACCAGCCGTTGAGCACACGGCCCGTCGCGCGGTGGTCCGCGCAGCTGGCCTGGCTCGCGAACGAGGTGAAGTCGAGCGCGCGCACGCTGATGACGCCGAAGGCGCGCAGCTCGTCGTCAGTGCCGTCGTTGCGGTGTCCGACGCTCGGTGTGACGTTGGCGCCGATGCCAATGGCGCCCGTGACGCTGGCGCAATCGGTGGTGTTGCCGCTCACCATGCCCAAGCGCACGCTCAGGGACGTGGCCACCTGATTGGCACCATCCATGGTGCACGTGCTGTCGAGCCCGGCTGTTGGCATGAGCGAGCGCCAATGCTCCAGATCGAGGCGCCCCGACGGTGCGCTCTCCGGCACCACCGACAGTGCCGTCGGCGCCGAGCGCGAGAACAGGTCCTGCAGCGACGCCGCCGGGGTCGCGAGCACGCCCCGTACGTAGCGAAGGATGCCTGGCACCTCGCGGCCGTTGGCCAGCTCCACGGGCGCGATACCGATCAGCACCTCGTCGACCGCCAGCGAGCTGAAGCTCGCGAGCTTGGCCTCCATGGCGTCGGCGCGAGTGGGCCGACTGGTGTTGAGGAGCTCCGGGTTGGTCCAGTACGGCGAGTCGTAGTCGAACGTGCTGACCCGGCCGTCGGCGCGCAGCGCCAAGGTCCACCCGCCCCCCGCGGTGGTCTGATCGCAGAACGCGAGGTAGCGGTCGCTGCCGCCAGGGGCGCCGGGATCGATCACATGCACCTGATCGCCGATGGACTCGCCGTGGTTCTTGATCATGGCGCAGCTCTCACGACCGGTGAGCTGGATGGCGACCACCGTGTTGAGGCTGCTGAGGGCTCCGTCGCTGACGCGCACGACGAACGAGTCCTCGAGGAAGGCGGCCATGGTGGAGCGCTGGAAGAGCATCGCGCCATTGGCGGCGGTCGTCACGAGCCCCCGTCGCGGCTGGGCCACGACGTGAAAGGTGAGGGCGGCGTCGGCGTCTGGATCGGTCGCCGTCAGCTGGAAGGAGAGCGTCTGGGACTGCTGCGGCATCAGCACGGGCGCCACCACCCCGAGCGTCGGCGGGTCGTCGACGGGTGACAGTGCCACATCTACAGTGGCGTCGACGGACTCGAGGCCGTCCGATACCTGGAACGGGAGGCTCCATGCCCCGTAGGCGTTGGGCGCCGGCGCGACGACGAAGATGGCGCCCACGGTGTCGATCAGGTGCCACCCCGCGGGCAGGATGCCCAGCGAAAACGCCAAGGCGTCGCCGTCGGGATCGAAGGCGTCGAGCAAGACGATCACCGGCTGGTCCTCGGTCCCTTCGACGAGGTCCGGCGGCAGCGGCACGGGCGGGTCTTGCACGGGGGTGACGGTGACGGTGACGATCCCGTCGGTGCTGAGGGAGCCGTCGCTCACCGAGTACCCGATCGCGAGCGTGCCGACGTAGTCCTCGGGCGGCATGAGGCGGTACTCATGGCGGTCGGCGTCGACCGACTCCACGCCCCACCCCGCGGGCACCGCCAGGCCCGACACGAGCTCGTCGCCGTCGACGTCGGTGGGCACGAGCACGATCAGGAACGCCTGGTCCTCGGGGCTGGCGACGGCGCCCGGCGGAGCGCGTGGCGCGTCGTTGATCGGGCTGACCGTGACGGTCACGGTGCCGGGCATGGTGCTGAGGCCCGCGTCGTCGATGGCGAAGAACTCGAACGAGTCCTCGCCATGGAAGTCGGGGTCGGGGCGGTACTCCACCCGCATGGAGGTGATGGCGCCGCCTGCGTCGACGGGAGTACCAGCGACCGTCACGAGCCCGTGCGTCGGTTGTCCGACGCCGAAGTCGAGGAGGCCCACGCCCACACCGGCGATCTCGAGCTGGACCGGGGCGTCCTCGGTGGTTGCGACGGCCCCGTCGAAGGCGTGGAGGGCCGGCTCGATGGTGATGGCGAGGTTTACCGGCTCGCTGGTCGCGCCGTGCGGGTCGATGGCGGCGACCGTGACGATGTCGAGGCCGAACTCGCCTGGTGTGGGGCGATACCAGAGCCGCCCGGCGTCGGCCGTGAGCACGCCGAGGCCTGCATCGACGACGACCTGGAAGACCAGGGCCTCACCCTCGGCGTCGAAGGCGACGGGCGTCACGTCGGTGTCCTCGCCGTGCCGCGCCACCAGCGTCCTCGGGCCCAGCACGGGAGCGTCGTTGACCGGCTCGATGATGACGTCCACCGTGGCGCTCGCCTCCAGGGTGCCGTCCGAGGCGCGCACCTCGAACGTGTCGGTGCCGAATTCGTCGGTGAACGGCTGGTACAGCGCGGTGGCGTCGACCAGCGTGGCCGCGCCGCGCGTCGCGATGCCGCCGACGACGGTCACCGCCACCGCGTCGCCGTCGACGTCCGACACGACGGCCAGCAGGTTGAGCGCGCCGGCCGTGTCCTCGGTGGTCCGCAGCGTGAGCTGGCCGGCGGCGAAGCTCGGCGGATCGTTGGCGGGCTCGATGTCGATGGCGATAATGGCGTCGTCGCTGGCCAGGGGGGCGCCGTCCGCGCCGAGGCGCGTGGGGTCCTGCGCCAGCACGCTCACGGTGAAGGTCCCGTTCTGGTCGGGGAGCGGCTCGAAGCGCGCCACGCCGTCGATGACACAGTCGTCGAGAGGGTCACACCCGTCGGCGCACACCACGACACCGTCGGCGCACGCGAGGGTGCCGGCGGTCGGCGGCGCCGTCACCCGGAAGCGCGGCTCGACGACGTTCGAGGCCGACAGCACCAGGTCCACGGGCTCATCCTCCACCGTGGAGAAGCGCGTGGGGTCGACCTCGGGTAGCTCGACGCCGGCGGGCAGGCACCCCTGACGACTGCACGTGAAGCCCTCGGGGCACTCCGCGTCGACGACGCAGGCGAGGCGCGCGTCGCTTGGCACGGCGGCATCGAACAAGCAGCCGGCCATGGCGCCGCCAATGATGAGGAGACCTCCGAGGCGCATGGGGCGAGCATCGCACAAGGCGCGGCCAGGCCCCGGCGTTGCCTCGCGTCGAGCCAGCGTCTGAGGCGCCGCGATACAGTGGTCCATGGTCCCACATCGGGGGCGCCGACGCCTACTGCAGGCCTTGGGCGCGGCGGCGGCGATCGGTGGCAGCGCCCTCGCGCTCGCGTGGGTGACGCTGCCGGACGTGGCGCCGCTGCGCGATGGCGCGCCTGCCCGCACGCGCGCCATGGAGGAACGCGCGCTCGAGCACGGCTTGCCCGCCGACGCCTTCGCGTTGCGCGTGACCCCGTTGGCCGAGCACTCGCCGTACCTCGTGTGCGCCGTGGTGCACGCCGAGGACGGCGAGTACTTCGCGCACCGTGGCGTCGACTGGTCTCGTACGTGGTCGGCCTTCGCCCGGTACGTGCGCGGACACCCTGGTGGAGGCGCCAGCACCATCACGCAGCAGCTCGCGCGCAACGTGTTTCTCTCCGAGGACCGCGCGGCCGCGCGCAAGGCGCGCGAGATCCTGTTGGCGCTCAAGCTCGAGCGTGCGTTGGAGAAGCCCCGCATCCTCGAGCTCTACCTGAGCGTCGCGCAGTGGGGGCGCGGTGACACCTTTGGCGGCACCGCGGCCGCCCACTGGTGGTTTCGCGTGCCGTCGAGCGCCCTGGCGCCCTCGGAGGCCGTCTTCCTCGCGGGCATCTTGGCGAGCCCGCGCCGCGCGCTCGACGCCGACGACCGCGGGCGCGGGGGGGGCCGGGCGGGGCGCGCGCGCCACCGGCGGGGGCGCCCCCGCCCCGGAGAAGACCCCCGCGCGCCCCCCGAACCCCCCCA
>CAZONM010000191.1:0-10954 GCA_964580865.1 uncultured Myxococcales bacterium
AGGGCGAGGGCGAGGGCGAGGGCGAGGGCGAGGGCGAGGGCGAGGGCGAGGGCGATCCGGCAGTGCCCTGCAACGGCGACGTCAACAGCGGCGACTGCATCGAAGACCGCGACAGCGACGTGCTCCCTGACCCATGGATGTGCGATGGCACCTTGTGCGCCGAGCCCAACTCTTTGGTGGGGGCGTGCGCCGGTGGCGAGCTGTTCCCCGACTATCAGGGCGGACCGCTCATCGTCTCGGCCGAGGTGCTCGACGAGGAGGTCGATGGCGCCAACTGCGCGAACAACGTGTACATCTACCTCGCGCAGGTCTACTCGGAGGAGGCCTTCAGCACGAACCTCTACACCGACCGCTTCAAGTTCACCCTCGGCGTCAATGCCCCCGGCCTCTCGTATTCGGACGGGGCCGATCTCGCGCCCGAGGTCGCGCCCGTCGCGGGCATCGCGAATTACTACACGGTGACATTCTACCTCTGCGGCACGGGCCGACCCGACGGCGCGGTTGGGCTCACCAGCGATAGCGGCGCCCAGGGAAACGCGTTCTGCATCAACCAGGCGGCGAACTAGTACCACCCGATCACATCCGCGATGGGCCGCTGGCTGGCGCCGCGGGCCCTCGACGAGGCCACGGGGCGCCAGCGGGTCGTGCCTCGCGGAGCGGACCGCGGTGCGACCCCGGGATCGCGGACAAGGCCAAGCGGGCCGCCAGGGAGGATCATGGTGGCGAGGTCCGCGACCCTCTCGCACCAACCCGGAGCGCGCCGACGGGTGACGAGAACGCTCAGGCAAGGCGCGCCGCGTGAGCTTCCTCGACCGCTTGGGACGAGAGGCGCAACGCCGCCAACGGCGGTCCGGCACGCGCTGGCGACGTGACGGGTCCGTGCGGTGCGCGCGAGCACCACGGGCTCATGCGCCATGCGACGCGCGCACCGGATACGGCGACGCACCCTTCGCGCGGCCGGCGCGCGAACCAGGAGGGCAAGCGACCTTGGGGTTCGGCGCGGCAGCACCGCGCGCGTCGTGCGCGCGTGTGCGACATGTGGAGCATGGTGCCCGTGGAGGCGCCGTGGTCGCAGGCCAACGGACCGATCGCGACAGCGAAAAAGACCATCTGCTAGCATGGCGGCGGAGTACGCATGCGTCGCGCCTTCTCGCTCATCGAGGTCATGATGGTGGTCGCGATCCTCGGCATCGCGGCCGCGCTCGCCGTGCCGAACCTCTTGCCCGAGGTGCGAAAGGCGAAGGTCGAAAACGCGACCGAGGCGGTAGCGGCCTTCGTCGCGCGCGCTCGCACCGAAGCGATGCTGTCGAAACGGTGCGTGCGCGTGTGGGTCGACTCCACCAATCCGCGGCGCATGGTCGCCGAGCGCCTCAATACCTTCGACTGCGACCAGACGCCCGCGACGTTCCCGGGCGGCTATCCGAACGGGCTCGACGGCAGCGGCAACGTCTGGGTCGGGCTCGGCGCGGCCGGTGCGCTCTTGCTCGAGTCACCGGCGCTCTCGGTGACGCTGATGGACGCGCCGGCGAGCACCACCGCGTGTGCCGCGCAGCTCGCGTCGGTGGCCGGAACCCCCGCCGGTCACCCGTGCACCGAGGTGGTGTTCCGGCCGAACGGGCGCGTCTGGCACCAGACCGCGTTCATCGCCGATCCGGGCACCGCGCCGACGGAAACCAACGATGCCGTGTACGAGATCGTGCATGCGAGCAGCCCCGGCGACTTTCGTCGGGTGCTCGTGAACGGCAACGGCTACATCTGCACGCTCGACCGCGGCGCGGCGCTCGTGGCGGATCCAAATGGAGACTGGCAATGCACACCCTGAAGAGGTTGCGCGCCTACCTGTTGTTCGAGGTGGCGATCGGGGGCGCCATCATCGCCGTCGTGATTGGCGGGCTGCTCACGGAGCTGCAGCGCTCGCGCGCGCTCAACATCGCCGGCGGTCGCGACATCGAGGCGAGCCAGCTCGTGCTCGAGCGGCTCGAGGCCATGCGCCACTCCGCGGCCGCGAGCTCGCCCGCTTTCACGGCGCTCGCCGCGGGGACCCCGGCCGACCCAGGCGTACCCGCGGGATACACGCGCACCACGACCGTGTCGGGGATCGGCACCGAGGCGACACCGCTGCCGAACAACGCGGGCTTCACGTTGGACTACAAGGACGTCACGGTAACGGTCAGCTACACGATCAAGCTCAGTAGCGTGGTGACCAGGACCAGCCAGGCGACGGTGAGGGTGTATCGCCCGTGAAGCCGCGCGCCTTCACCCTGCTCGAGGTCGTGATCGCGATGGTGCTCAGCATCATCATCATGGGCACGGTCGTCACCGTCATCTTGGCGACCGTGCAGGACACCAAGCGCTCGCGCACCATCGCGGCCATGCAGCGCGACATGGCGTTCGTCGGGCAGCTGTTCTCCCTCGAGCTGCGGCAAGCGGGCCTGGGGGTCCCCCTCGATGACAGCGTCTTGCCGAGCCCGCCGGCGGTGGTGCAGCCGCCGTCCGGCGAGCACATCGACGACCCCTACGGCGGCGCTGGCAACACGTTCTTCTACGGCGCGGTGCTGGTCGCGGCCGCCAGCCAGGTTGGCGTCGTCGCCGACCTGCCCCGCGACGACGCCAACTACCCGCCGTTCGGCTCGCTGACCTCGCTGCCGCTGGTCACCGGCCAGAACCACCTGATGTGGCACAACGAGAACAACGGGGCGTGTGCGCAAGACTCGATGGTGGGGTCGTGCAAGGTCGGCGACTCCAGCCTGTTCTTCAACAACCCGAACGCCAACGGGTGCACCGCGTTCAATTCGCGAACGTGCCCGTGGGGGCTGCGCCGCATGCTGCCCAATGAGCGCCTCGTGGTGGTCGACGGCGCAGGTCGCTGGGCGACGGCGCGGTTCGGCAACAGCCTCGACCCGGTCAACGTGTCGTCGCCGGTGCCCATCGCGACGGCCTACACGGTCGACATGGCGAGCCTGTCCACCGGCTGGAGCCAGCCATGGCCGAACCTGGTGCCGGGCGTCTCGGCGCCACCGTTCACGCCACCCATCACGATCTACGGTAACCCCGGCGAGGTCCCCGGCGGCGGCTACGTCTCCACGCCCGACCGCGTGTTCTATCGCCTCACCGGCACCGGCGGCGGCACGTCGACGTGTACGACCGGTGCCCCGAACTACTGCAACATCGAGCGCATACGCTGCTTCGGCGACCCGGACCCGCAGGGCAACCCCGAGTTCCCCCGCGCGACCGACGCCACCATCAACGGCGATGCGGCCGCCACGCGCGCCGACTTCGTCGTCAACACCGGTACGGTGCAATCCAACTGCGGCAACTTCGAGGTGGTCGCCCGCAACGTCGAGAGCCTGTCGTTTTCGTACTTCGACCGTACCGGCGCTGCAGTCCCCACGCCCATCAACACCGCATTAGCCAAACAGTCGGTGACTCGTATCGCGTACCGCATCAACTTCCGGAAGGTCGTCGGCGGCCGGCCGGTGACCTTCGTCGGCGGCGGCTCGGTGCGACTGCAGAACCTGAACTGACGCCCCAAGGAGGCGACCATGCGCTTCGCGCAACCACTCACGAACGTACTGCGCGGCCGGGCCCGTGGCTTCTTCCTGGTCGTCGTGGTGATGGCGCTCGCGATTGCCTCGGCGGTCGTGGTCGGCCAGCTGTCCACGTCCCGCAGCGAGGCCATCAGCGCCGTGCGCGTCGAGGAAGAGGTGCAGGCGCGCGCCATTGCCGAGGGGTGCCTCGGCCTCTTGCAGGGGTACGTCGACGGCTACATGGACCCCGTCGCGCCCGCGTTCGACGACTTCGACCTGTTGCTCGACCGCGACTCGACCCTTGGCACCGCGGACGACTACCAACCCAACATCACGGGCGCGGTCGCGGTGCAAGTGCCAAAGGGGACCGCCGATACTCGCCATCGCTGGCAGTTCCTCAAGCGTGGTCCGCCCGGCAAGCAGGGCGCATGCTACATGCGCATCGACGACAACTCCGACGACGGTCTGGCGCTCGCGTCGGTGCAGCTGCCCGCCACCGGGCTCAACGAGGGGCCGGCGGTTAACGACGGCCGCGACAACCCGCTGCGCGATCGCGACCGCGCCATCAACCTGACCGTGATCGGCGTCTTCCCCGCGCTGCCCGGCGTCGTCAACGCCGACGTGTGGGACCGCGCCCACGCTCGTGTCACCCTCAAGCGCCTCCACGCCGTCATCAACACCCCCCAAGCCGTGCCGGCGATCTCGGCATGCGGCGACATCAACTTCGGCAACGCGGCCGAGTTCTGCGGCACGGGCGGGCTCTCCGCCACCGGCGACGTCAACCTCAGCAACAGTTGTGCGTGCGGGTCGCTCCAAGGCAACACGTTCACCCCCGCGACCCCGCCGGCCCAGTGCGCGTGTTGCACCGCGCCAGGCACCACCGCCTCGCCCGGCTCGCCGGCGCCGTGTCCGGCGATCCCGACACCACCCGAGCACAGCTACCTCGCAATCTCCGGCTTCGGTGACCCGAACAACGTGGGGGGCATCAACCTCGGCGATACCGCGCAGTGCAAGGTGTTCGTCACCGACGATGGCGCGGCGCGGCCGGCCACGGCGTTCATGTGGGACGTCACCGACTCGACGCCGCTGACGACGCTGCAGACGATCTTCAGCATCCCGGCCGGGAATTTTGCCGGCGGTGCGGATACCGACTGCAGGAACTACAGTGGCGTCGCGAATTTCACGGGCATCGGCGCTGAAGCCGAGGTCGAGCGCCCGTGTGATTGGACCTTCACCGGCGGCGGCGCACAGCCCACCATCACCTGCGGCCCGAACGAGACGCTGTGCTGGAAACCGATGGGGTACCTGGACCAGGTCGACAACACGCCCGACTTCGCGCTGGGCAGCGCCGCGCAATTCGAGTGGGAGTCGACCGACTCCAGCGGCGCCGACGTCATGTTCTACAAGACGCAGCCGGTGCCCTACATTCGCGACGCCACCAAGCGACTCGTGGCCGGTGCCAACACCCTCTGTGGCGCAACAGCCGGGGTCTGTGACAGCTGCGAGAGCGGAGGACCGAACCGCGGCAGCGGGCAGTGGCTCTTGGAGTGCGACGATCCCCTCCCGCCGTGCGACGACTTCCACGCGCACGGCCGGACCTCGAACTCCTACTTCCCGGCGCCAACGATCTTCGTCATCGAGACCGCGGCGGGCAAGAACGTGGAGCTGGAGCAGCCCGGTGGCGACACCGAGCCGATCTGGGCCACATGGCTCCTGAACCGCACGCCGGACATTCGGACGGCGTCCGGCTTCTGCTCTGCCATGATGCCGAGCGGGTGCAAGGGGCCCATGACGGGCAAGACGATCGCCGCGGCCAGCTGCGTCACCGGCAACGCGCAGGTGCCGGGCTCGCCCTACTTCGCCTTCCCTCCGCCGCCACGCCCGGCCGCGAACCTCCGTACCTACCCGCTCGTCCTCCGCGTCAATGGCACCAACGCGGAGCAGTGCACGCTCGCCAGAAACAACACCTTCGTCGGCACCGTCGAGTGCCCTGGCGTGTACCTCCCCGACAACCCCTGCATCGTCGGCGACATCGTCGCGACCAATCAGTTCTCGGGGGGTGCGGTCTCGGCGTGCTCCACCGCGCAGTGCGACCCCGCCGGCGCGCCGGACATCGGCGTGTGCTTCAGCGACCTGAGCGCGGCGAATTCGATGACCTGGTCGGTCGGCTCCGTCTGCGGCGGCAACACGAACAACGCGACCTTCAACATGGACTTCGTCACGCTCGGCAACGTCGACTTCAAGAACCAGATCTCGATCAACGGGACCATCACGGCGCAAGGCGACGTCAACTTCAAGAACAGCGCGAAGGTGACCAACCTCGCCACGTCGTTCCTTACCAGCGGTACCCAAGGGCTGGTCTCGTTCATGGAGTGCTCCTGGTAGCAGGGCGCACGCCAAGCGCTAAAGCCACCTGCGGTTGACATCGCGTCGCATCGGGGCGAATCCGCCGACGGCGGAGGCCCGCATGGCAGTCGGCGTCAGAACGGTTCGAGCTCGACGTGGCACCACCCTCGAGTGCAAGGGCTGGGTGCAAGAGGCCGCCTTGCGCATGCTGATGAACAACCTCGATCCCGAGGTGGCCGAGCGCCCCGAGGATCTGGTGGTGTACGGCGGGCGCGGCAAGGCCGCGCGCGACTGGCCGAGCTTCGATCGCATCGTGGCGTCCCTGCGCGCCCTCGGTGACGACGAGACGCTCCTCGTGCAGTCGGGCAAGCCCGTGGGCGTGCTGCGCACGCACGCCGACGCCCCGCGCGTGCTGCTCGCCAACTCGAACCTGGTGGGCCGCTGGGCCACCTGGGAGCACTTCGACGCCCTCGAGAAGCAGGGCCTGATGATGTACGGGCAGATGACCGCGGGCTCGTGGATCTACATCGGCACGCAGGGCATTCTGCAGGGCACCTACGAGACCTTCGCGCAGGCGGCGCGCCAGCACTTCTCCACCGACGGCTCGCTCGCCGGCAAGCTCGTGCTCACCGCTGGCTGCGGCGGCATGGGCGGCGCGCAGCCCTTGGCGGTCACCATGTGTGGCGGCGTGTGCCTGGTCGTCGACGTGGACCGCACGCGCCTGCAGCGGCGCGTCGACACCCGCTACCTCGACGTCATCGCCGACGACCTGCCAAGCGCGGTGGCGCTCGTCGAGGAGGCGCGGACGCAGCGGCGCGCGCTCTCCGTTGGCGTCGTCGGCAACGCGGCCCACACCCACCCGGCCCTGCGCGAGCTTGGGTTCCGGCCCGACCTCGTCACCGATCAGACGAGCGCCCACGATCCGCTCTACGGCTACCTACCCCTCGACGTCACGCTCGACGGCGCGCGGGCGCTGCGCGCCGCCGATCCCACCGGCGCCGTGCGCCGGGCGCGCGAGAGCATGGCGCGGCAGGTCGACGCCATGCTCGGCTGGCTTCACGACGGCGTGCCCGTCTTCGACTACGGCAACAACCTGCGCGCCGAGGCGCAGCAGGGCGGCTGCGCGCGCGCCTTCGACTACCCGGGCTTCGTGCCCGCGTACATTCGCCCGCTGTTCTGCGAGGGCATGGGCCCGTTCCGCTGGGTGGCCCTCTCCGGCGACCCCGACGACATCCGCGCCACCGACGAGGCCGTGCTCGCGCTCTTCCCCGAGAAGACCAGCCTGCGTCGTTGGATCGAGCTGGCGAGGGAGAAGGTCGCGTTTCAGGGCCTGCCGGCGCGCATCTGCTGGCTCGGCTACGGTGAGCGGCACAAGGCGGGCCTCGCCTTCAACGACCTCGTGAAGACGGGCAAGGTCAAGGCGCCCATCGTCATCGGCCGCGATCACCTCGACTGCGGCAGCGTCGCGAGCCCGAACCGCGAGACCGAGGCGATGAAGGACGGCACCGACGCCGTGGCCGACTGGCCCATCTTGAACGCGCTGGTGAATGCCGTGAACGGCGCGTCGTGGGTGAGCTTCCACCACGGCGGCGGCGTGGGCATGGGCTACTCGCTGCACGCGGGCCAGGTCATCGTCGCCGACGGCACTGAGGCGGCGGCGCGGCGCATCGAGCGCGTGCTCACCTCCGACCCGGCCATGGGCGTCCTGCGTCACGTCGACGCCGGCTACGACGAGGCCAGGAAGGTCGCGCGCGAGCGGGGCGTGAAGATCCCCGGCGTGACGGTGTAGCCGTGCTCTGGGCCTCGCTCGTCGTCGAGAACATCGGCCACCTCTGGACCATGGATGGCACCGGCGCGCACGGCGTTGGCGCCGTCGACGACGCCGTGGTGCTCATCGACGCCGATCGGGTCGCCTGGGTGGGCCCGAAGGCCGCGCTGCCGGTGCCCGACCTGCGCGGCGTACCGCGCCTCGACGCAGGCGGGCGCGCCGCGGTGCCGGGCCTCATCGACTGCCACACGCACGCGCTGTTCGTGGGCGACCGCGCCGATGAGTTTGCGCGGCGCGCACGGGGCGAGAGCTACGCGCAGATCATGGCGGCGGGCGGCGGCATCCGCTCCACCATGCGCGCGGTGCGCGCAGCGTCGGTCGAGGAGCTGTGCGAGGCCACGCGGCCGCGCCTGCGCGCCATGCTCGCGCGCGGCGTCACCACGGTGGAGATCAAGAGCGGCTACGGGCTCGACGTGAAAAGCGAGCTCGCCATGCTTCGCGCCGCGCGCCAGCTCGGCGACGAGGACGCCATCGACGTCGTCACCACGGTGCTCGCCGCCCACGCGGTGCCGCCCGAGCACGAGGGCGACCCCGGCGCATGGATCGACGTCGTCACGCGCGAGCTCTTGCCCGAGGTCGCGCGCGAAGGCCTCGCGCGCGCCTGCGACGTGTTCATCGAGCACGGCGCGTTCACGGCGGACCAAGCGCGCCCCATGTTGCGGCGCGCGCAGGAGCTCGGGCTCGACGTGCGCGTGCACGCGGAGCAGCTGTCGCGTTCGGGCGGCGCCGCGCTGGCCGCCGAGCTCGGCGCGCGCGCCGCCGGCCACCTCGAGCACGTGGCGCCCGACGACCTCGAGGCGCTCGCGCGCGCCGGCGTGGTGTGCGAGGTGCTGGCGCTGGCGCAGGTGTTCCTGCGCGGCCAACGCCCCACGCCCGGGCGCGCGCTCGTCGACGCAGGCTGCACCGTGGCGGTGGCGACCGACTGCAACCCGGGCACCGCGATGTCGACCGACCTGCCCTTGGCCGCGGGCCTGGCCGTGACCCAGTGCGGGCTCACGGCGGAGGAGGCGCTGCGCGGCATCACGGTGAACGCCGCGGCCGCGCTCGGGCTCGACGATCGCGGAGTGATCGCCGTGGGCAAGCGCGCGGACCTCGTGATCGTCGACGGGACGAGCCCCGTCGACCTGCTGTATCGCTGGGGCGACGCGCGCGCGCACGCGGTGGTGGCGCGAGGCCGCGTCGTGGTGGGCCCGCGCGCGCGGTGACGTTCAGAGCCCGCGCAGCAACGCGTCGTTGTGCTCACCGAGCATGGGCCCGCGCTCGGCCACGGGCGTCGCTCCAAACGCCGAGGCCGGCACCGGCAGCGGCACGCTGACGCCGGCCACGACGACGTCGACGCGGGGAAAGCCCGGGTCGGCCAGCACTTCTTCGGGGGCGCGCACCGGCTCCACGCACACGTCGAGCGGCGCGAGCAGCGCCATCCACTCGGCGGTGGTGCGGGTCGCGAGCTTGGCCGCCAGGATCGCGCGCGCCTCGTCGCCGGCGGCGCCCGTGTCGAGCCCCCGATCGGCGAGCTCGGGAAGGTCGAGCGCCGCGCACAGCCCCATCCAGAACTTGGGCTCGATGCCGCCCACGCTCAGGTGCCCGTCCTTGGTGGGGTACACGCCGTAGCAGGGCACGGCGCCGATGAGCAGGTCGCGCCCGCCGCCGAGCGGCGGCTCCCCGGGCACCGAGGCGCGCGACAGCGTGAGCGCCAACAACCCGTGCGCTTGGTGCGTCATGCTGACGTCGAGGATGGCGCCCTTGCCGCTGGTAGCGCGACCCACCAGCGCGGCGCAGATGGAGAACGCGGCGGGCAAGGCGCCACCCGCGAGGTCGGCCACCTGCACCGGCAGCACCGTGGGCTCGCGCATGAGCGCGAGGGCGCCGGCGCGCGCCAGGTAGTTGACGTCGTGACCCGCGCGCTTGGCGAGCGGGCCCGTCTGCCCGTAGCCGGAGATGGAGCACACGATCACGCGCGGGTTGTGCTCGAGGAGGCGCGCGGGACCCACGCCGAGCTTGTCGAGCACGCCGGGGCGGAAGCCCTCCACCACCACGTCGGCGGTGGCCACGAGCGCGAGGAAGCGCCTGCTGTCGGCGGCGGCCTTGAGATCGAGGGTGACGCTCTTCTTGCCGCGGTTCAGCGTGTGGAAGAAGACGCTGTTGCCGTCGTCGAGGAGGGGCGGCGTGTACCGGACGTAGTCGCCGCCCTGGGGATCCTCGACCTTGATGACCTCGGCGCCGAGATCGCGCAAGAGCTGCGTGCAGAACGGCCCCGGCAATAGCCGGGAGAGGTCGAGGACGCGAACGCCGTTCAGTGGCAGCACGAAGTAGCTCGTGAGCGCACGCGTGCCCGTGCGCGTACCCGATCCGAGGATCAGGCACGTGCACGGGCACGCGCGCGGGCACGTTCAGGAGAGGAGGGTCTGGAGCTTCATGGCCAGGGACATGTCGCCCTTGACCTTGATCTTGCCCTGCATGAACGCCGAGGTCGCGTTGAGCTTGCCGCTGGCGATGGCCACCCAGTCCTCGGCCTTCGGCACCGTGATGGTGCACTTGGCCTCGCCGTCCTTCTTCTCGATGTACGGACCCTCGGCGCGCGTGAGATCGGCGAACCACTTGCCGCCGCCGTCACCGCCGATGTCGAAGAGGTAGGTGGAGTTGATCTTGGCGGCCTTCTCCTTGGTGATGCGGCCGTTCATCTCGCTGAAGATCTGCTCGGGGCTGGACATCGGGGTCTCCGTTCAGGGGGTGGCTGCGGATCTGGCGCAGATTGACACGAAAGTCAATGTGCCGCGGCAAAGGTATGTAGCGGCCGCCTGGGTGTCAACCGCGAGAAACCGGGCGGCGCCTTTGCTACCACGATCGGCGTGAACTTCCTCGCCCACGCGCTGGCGCACCTCGACGACCCCTGGGTGGTCGCGGGCACGTCGCTGCCCGACTGGCTGCGCGTGGTGCGGCGCGGGACGCGCCTGGTGCCCGCGCGGCTGAGCGCGCTCTCGCTCGACGAGGGCGCGCCCGTGCACCGCCTGCGCGCGGGCGTGTTGCGCCACCACGACGACGATCGGCGCTTCCACGCGGACCCCGGCTTCGAGGCGCTGACGCGCGCGCTCACCCTCTCGCTGCGCGCGCTGTCGCCCGACCCGCGCTTTCGCGCCAGCACGCTGGCGCACATCACCGTGGAGATCCACGTCGACGCCGCGCGCGCGCGCGCGCGCCCGGGCGGCGGCGCGCGCGGCGCCCGGGCGCTCGCGGCGCTCGTCCCGCGCGCGCG
>CAZONM010000192.1:0-10915 GCA_964580865.1 uncultured Myxococcales bacterium
CGTCGAACGAGCACGAGACCATTACTGAACTCAAGCTACTCGGTGACGAACGTTGAGCATGTGGGGCTCCCCGCGCCCACGGCGTTGATGATGCCACGGGGCCGAGCGAGTGACCACCGAGGTCAAGGCGCGGGAGACCCGGAGGGTCACCGCGAAGCGGTGGCCCTCCGGGCCTTGCCCACATGCTCTGTTGGCACCAGCGCGCGGGCAGAGGTCATCCCGCGACCTGCGCAGTCGACGGGCTACCGACGTTGATCGCATTGCCGGAGCCCTCAATATGGATGTGGAACGCTTGATTGACTTGGTCGACCTTGGCGTCGATGCTCGCCGAGTCAGTGGTTGCGAGTTCGGGAAAGATGTTCTCAAGTTCGATAGTGAACGCAAGAAGAGCGTTGCGTACCGACTCGAAAACCTGAGCGATCTGGCAGCGCGAAATCTGGATCTTGAGTCCGACGCACGGCATGTGCGTGTAGACGCGACCATTCAAGAGCGCCCCCAGCCCAGCAGGCACGCTCATGTAGAAGGACTGACCGCCGCCCGCGAGCAACTCAGCGAGTTCGCCGATGGACTGGTAATTGGTGAGTTGGAGAAGACGACGGGCCAGCTCCGGGTCTGGGAAATGACCAGGGTCAACGTCGACACCGCGCGCCTGCGCGAACTGACTCAAGAACTCCCCCACGAACGTCCCCTTGTACTTGCGGTACGATGGAACGGAGGCTTCGGCGCGGTAGCCTCCGAGTTCAAGGTCAACCCAAGCTGCGAGCGGGCCGTACTTGATGCGAGCCGCAAGGAGCTTCGCCTTCCGCAGGATCGTCGGCAGGTCGGAACGCCCGTCGATGGCGCCTTCTTGAATTTCACGCAGCAGGCTCATGCCAGATCCTCAGCTACTGAAGCCCATAATACGCGCCGATGATCCGCTCGAGAACCCCGCCAGCCGCTCCGACGCTGACGGGCCAGAGCCCTCGCGCAGCCTTGGCTACCATCTTCCCCATCCATCCGCTCACTCGTGGCCCCAGGGCCTTCCCTTCGGGCTCCTCCGAAACGAGGATCTCGCTGAGTTCAACGATGTCGATCTCATCGACCCGATGTGAGCGCAACTCCTCCTTCAGCCGGTCCAAGGACCCCACCGAGCCGCCTTTTGATGCGACTGCCTGCGTGGCACCAGGGCTTGCAACGTTCAGCGCATTGCCGTCGCCTGTCACGTGGACATGGATCGAAGGTGTTTCCTTGCTGGTCATGAAGGACCTCCAGTCGAAGTGCGCGTCATCCGCGACGTGACGACCGCGCGTCGTGAGCGAGACTGACCCGAACTCGAATGGGGCGGTGCCCAGGTACTTGAGCACCTCAACGAGCCCGTCGTGCTCCAGGAAAGTGACGGCATCGTTGATGCGGCGTGGCGAAAGACCGGTCGCGGCGTTGAGCTCATCGCCATCAAGTTGATAGTGCCCCGCGTCGTCCTCGCGCCCAGGCTCGTGGTACTGCGCGAGAAAGGACAGAACGGTCTGTGCATCGCTCGAAACTCTGGTCGCCATGTTCCCACCGTTCTTGGTGCCAACAAAACTCTAACCCCCCTACTGTCGCCCAAGCACCCCCCTCCCAGCCACCATGTCCGCTAGTGGGCCACCCACATCACCCGCAGCACGCCCGTCTTCCTCGCGCACCTCCGCGGTTCACCCCGGAACGCCCGAATCCACCGCCACCTCCCCCCAATCCGCGCGCCGCGTCCGGTCGCGCCCCCGCCCGAGGCGCGCTTCCTGCTCTCGCTTCCACGCATGAGCAGCCCCAACCCTCCCCCCATCCTCACCCGTGAGCTCGCCCTCCTCCTCCGGACCCTCCGCCTGCGCCACCGCGCCCGACCCGTCACCGTCGACGTCCTGCGCCCATGAGCGACGCCACCCCACCGCGGCCGTCGCGTCGCTGGCTCGAGCGCCGCGCGAGCTCCATCGGCACCTACGTCGACGGCGAGATCTTCCGCCCGCCGCGCGGGCGCTACGCCCCGCGCGCCTCCGTCATCGACGTCACCGCCGAGCACCACGCGGTCATCGACCTCGATCGCACGCCGGTGGACGCCGCCACCTTCGTGCAGCGCATCGATCGTGAGCTCAAGATCCGCTTCTATCAGCCGAAGAGCCGTCGCTCGTACGGGCACGTGCTCACGGCCTACTTGCGATGGCTCGGCCTGGCGCCCGCCGAGGCCACGCGCGACAGCGTGCGTGACTGGCTCGAGCTCCTCGTCGACGGCGGCGCGTCATCATCCACGGTCTCGGTGCACCTCTCCTGCCTGCGCACCGTGTTCGACAAGATGTGTTTCCGACAGATCACGCTCGGCCTGGTGACCCCGCGCCGCACCCACAAGCTCCCCGTGGTGCTCGCCGTCGACGAGCTCCGCCGCCTGCTCACGGCCGCGCCGTCGCTGCGCGACAAGCTCCTGCTCGGCATGATGTACGCCACGGGCATGCGCGTCTCCGAGGTCTGCCGATTGCGTGTTCGTGATTTCGATTTCATTCGCCGCACCATTCGCGTGGAGCAGGGCAAGGGGCGCAAGGATCGCCTCGTCATGCTTCCCACCAGCTTCGCGCCGCTCCTCGAGCGCTTCGCGCGCGCGTCCACGCCGCACGCGTGGCTGTTCCCGTCGTCGTTCGAGACCGACCGCCACCTCTCGCCGCGCACCGCCGCGCGCGTCATGGAGCGCGCGCGCCGCCTGGCGCTCATCGGCAAGTCGGCCACCTGCCACACGCTGCGCCACTCCTTCGCCACGCACCTGCTCGAGTCGGGCACCGACGTGCGCTTCATCCAGCGCCTGCTCGGCCACCTGCACCTGCAGACCACCACGCTCTACACCAAGCTCGCGGTGCTGAAGGGCGAGCGCGCCACGTCGCCGCTCGATCTGCTGAGCGCCCCCGGCGACGCGCCCGCTGCGTCGCCGCCGGCGCTCGCGACCACCGCCGGGCCCGTGGGGCGCATGCGCGTGCGTCTCGAGCGCACCGCCCACGGCGCGGCGGTGGCGGTGGTGGTGCGCGGTCACCCCGACGTCACGCTCGACGGCATCCACGTCACGGAGCCGCGGCCGGGCTTCCTCACCATGTCGCTGCCGCCGCTCGAGGACTGGGCCGCGCGCCTCGCCACGCTCCCCGCCGACACGCGCGAGCGGATCGAGGAGGGTGCGTTCTACGACCACCTGCTGGCGGCCGTGCGCGCGAGCTGGACGTCGGCGTGATCGGCCGATCGACCGATGCTCGCCACACCGGCGCGCCATCGGTCGATCGCTCGCGCACGCCCCGTCGGCGCGTGCCCCGCCGATACCCTTGGGCATGACCACCGCGCCCTCCACCTCTCGTCACGCGCCGCACGTCGCGCTGTTGGCCGCCGCCGTCGCGCTCACCGGCGCGCCCTCGTGCTCGTGTGGCGAAGATCTCGCGGTGGTGCCCGGCGGCGCCTCGGGGCGGATCTGCGACGCCGACACCGGCGCCGGCCTGCCCGACCTGGCGGTCACGCTCACGTCCGCCAACGGCCGCGTCGCCCAGTCGGTGTCGGCTGGCGACGGCGGCTGGCGCTTCAACGGCGTGGCGCCCGGGCGCGCCACGGTCGAGGCCGAGGCCCCGGACGGCGCCCGCACCTTCGACGTGGTGATCAGCTCCGGCGACGTGGCCGTCGTCGACGACCCCGCCTGTCGCGACCTGCCGGGCGCGCCCGGGGCCGGCGGCGTGGCCGGCCAGGTGTGCAACCGCCACACCGGCGCCCTCGTCACCGACGCCTTGGTCATCGCGCTCCTCGCCGACGGCAGCACGCGCGAGACCTTCACCGACGACCAGGGGCGCTTCACGCTCGACGACCTCCCCTCTGGCGATCACGTCGTCACCATCCGCGGCACGGGCTTCGAGCGCAGCTTCCCGGTCACCGTCGACGACGGCGTCATCACCGAGCTCGACCTGGGCGAGGCCTGCGTCGAGACCGACGCCGCGCACGGCACGCTCTCTGGCGCGCTGTGCGACCCCGCCGGCGGCCCGCTCATGGGCGCCCGCGTCACCGCTGTGGACGACTCGGGCTTCACCGTCAGCGACCTCACCGACACGCGCGGCGAGTTCTTCCTGAACGCCCTCGCGCCCGGCGCCGCCCTGGTCGACGTGAGCCGCGCGCCCGACATCAACGCCACCTACGTCGTCACGGTGGTCGCCGGCCAAGACACCGTGGTGGTGCGCGACCTCGCCTGCGCCGAGGAGTGCAGCTACCAGGTGACCGAGGTGGCGGCCGTCGGCGTGCGGCCGGTCGACATCATCTTCGTCATCGACGACTCGGGCAGCATGAACGACGACAACGACGCCGTGCAAGACAACATCAACGCCTTCTCGAGCAGCATCGCCGCCAGCGGCACCGACGCGCGCGTGGTGCTGCTCGGCACCACCAACGTGCCGCCGCCGCTCGGCGGCTCCAGCGAGTTCCTCAAGATCAACACCAACGTCGACTCCAACGACGCGCTCATCGAGCTCGTGGAGCACCACAACGGCTACGCCGGCTTCCTGCGCGCCGACGCCATCAAGCACTTCGTGGCCATCACCGACGACGAGAGCGACCTGAGCGCCACCTCGTTCACCGCTACCGTCAACGGCTGGCCGGGCTTCGAGAACGGTTGGGTCTTCCACTCCATCGTCGCGTACGGCTCCGATCCCCAGGACGGGTGCTCCACCGGCGCCGCCTA
This sequence comes from uncultured Myxococcales bacterium, assembly GCA_964580865.1. Classification (GTDB taxonomy): domain Bacteria; phylum Myxococcota; class UBA727; order UBA727; family VGSZ01; genus JACOUT01. The sequence continues at coordinate 4,697 of CAZONM010000192.1, forward strand.
CGGCCACCAGTACATGACGCTGTCGCAGCAGACCGGCGGCATCACCTCGCCCATCTGCGACGCCGACTACGCCACCGTGTTCGACGCCGTGGTGGAGGCCGTCACCGTGGGCACGTTGCCGTGCACCATCGCCATCCCCGCGCCCGCGGGCGTGGAGGCCGACGCGTCGCAGGTCAGCGTCACGGTCGACGGCGCCGGCGGCCCGTCGCTGTCCATGCCCGTGCGCGCCACCTGCAGTGGGCCCGGCTGGACGTTCGACAACGCCACGCACCCCACGGCGGTGGTGGCCTGCCCCGAGACCTGCGCCGCCATCTCACGCGACGCCAGCGGCAGCCTCACCGTGACCGTCGGCTGCAGCTGATCGTCCGTCGCCAGCTCAGCGCCACACCCCATGGTCGCCGCGATCGCCGTGCTGCGCGCCGCGGTCGTGGTCGTGCCCGCGGTGCTTGCCGTGGTGCTTGCCGTGGTGCTTGCCGTGATGACCGCCGTGGTGCTTGTGGTGGCCCAGGTGGCGGCCCGGGTGATCACACTCGCGGTCCACCATCACCACGGTCTCCCGCGCCGGCACCGCGTCGGCGTAACGGTGGCGCGGGTACACCACGACGGAGCTCACCGGCGCCTCGCGCACGTACACCACGCGCTGCGGCACCTCGCGCACGACGACCACCGGGGGCGGCGCCGGCTCCTGCACGATCACCACGGGCGGAGGCGGGAGGCTCGGCCCGATGACCACCTGCACGCCGCCGACGTCGACAGCCACGGGCGGCAGGCCCACGGCCACGGTGGCGCCGCCGTGCGCCAGCGCCGGCGCGGTGGCGAAGATGGAGAGGACGAGCGCGGAGGGAGCGAGCGTTGTGCGGTTCATGCGCCAAGGACGCAGGCGCCGCGCCGGCCATTCAGGCGGGTCGATTTCCCGTGTGCCATCGGGGGGTTGCTCCGGCGTCTGCCTCGCCGCGTCGGTCGCGATCGCGGCCGCAAAACGCAGCGCGCCCGCTAGTTTTGCGTTGACTCGCGCCTGGAGGTCGCTAGCATTCGCGTGTCTTTGATCGGCGCTTCACGCGCCCCCTTCCCTGAGCAGCCGTTTCGCGATGGCGCCCGGACGACGGGGGCCCAAGATGCGCCCAGGAAGCGAAGGGAATTGTCCATGCGGCTCTACCGAAAGATCATCCCGAAGATCGCGCGCGAGATCGTGCGCACCCTCCACTCGAAGAACGAGGTCGAGGTGGAGGACGGCCGCATGGACGAGGCCGAGCTCGACCTCGCCGCCGTCATGGTCGAGTACATGAACGAGGAAGAGCGCATCGTCAACGAGACGAAAGAGACGATGGCGCGCCGTGGCTTCTCGCAGGAGCGCTTCACGCAGGTGAAGAAGAGCCTGGCCGAGGCGCGCGGCTTCAAGCTCGGCGACGAGGGCATCGAGTACGTGCTCGACCAGATGATCGAGGCGCTGTTCAACTCGAAGAACGTGGCCGAGGTCTTCGCCGACGACAAGGAGCTGCGCCTGTTCATGAAGTCGGTGTTCGAGAAGTACACCGGCGTCGACGAGGAGCTCGACAAGGAGGCGCGCAACCGCCTCAAGAACCTGCGCGAGGGCACGCCCGAGTGGGAGATCGAGTATCCGCGCGTGGTGGCGGCGCTCAAGCGTCAGAAGGGCCTGGCGTAAGGCCGGGTCCGGTCACGGTCGAAGGGCTGCGGAACCGCGGCCCGCTGTGCGGGACTCGGACAGCGGAAGCTCGCGCGGCGGGCTCCGGCCGGCAGATCCTCGGGCGCGGCGCGCGTCTCCGAACGGCGACGAATCGCCGGCCGCAGCCCGCGGCCCGACGGAACCGCTGGCCGATCTCCCGCGGTCCGATTTCCGATCCGGCATGGCCGGCCGGCCGGGTCAGACGACCATGAAGGGGATGGCGCTCAGCGCCCGTCAGCGGAACACCGTGCACAAGCTCGGCACGGTCTCGGCCTCGTCGCACACGAACAGCTCGAACAAGCCGCTGCTGCCGTCGGGCGCGGCCGTGGTCACCACCATGCGCCGCGCGCGCAGGGTGCCGCCCGTCTCCTCGTCGGGGATGTCCATCTCCCCGCCGACGATGCTCGTGGGCAACAGGCCCGCGGTGCCGAAGCCGCCGCCGCCGCGCGGGTTGTAGGCCTTCGACAGCGCGAGGCCCAAGGGCGTCACGTGCGGGTCGAGGGGGATCGACAGGAGCGAGCCGCGCAGCGGCAGGCCGGCGGCGGCCGCCTTCATGGTGAGCGCGGCGCCCGGCAGCAGCAGCTCGTTCTCCGCGTCGCCCTCGACGAGGTTGAGCCGGCCGGGCGAGGTGCCGTCGGCGAGCTCCACCACAAACGCCTGCGCCACGAGCACGGTCAGGGTGGTGCCGCTGCCGCGCGCGATGCAGCCCTCGTCGTCCTCGTCGAGCCCGTCGAGGCCGCGCAGCACCTCCACGGTGGCGCCGCTGATCGCGGTGATGGGCGCCTCGAGCGCGCGCCCCTCGCAGTCGAGCGGGAGCTGGTCGACGGCGAACAGCGCCCGATCTCCCACGCGCGCGCCCGCGGCCTGCACGTCGATCGCGGCGCTGAACACGCCCGCCAGGTACGCGTTCTCGCTGGCGCCGCCCACGGCCTCCAGGCCCGGGATGGCGCCCTCCCAGGTGAGGAGCGGCGCCTCGCCCGAGCCCACGATCTCCACCGCGGGCGGCGTGCCCCAGGTGTCGCGCGCGCTCAGCGCCACCTCGACGGGGCGCCGATCCTCGCCGCCCGCCGTGGGCACCCAGATGGTCTCCTCGGTGTTGAGATCCACCAAGCTGCCGAGGCCCTCGAGGTCGTCGTCGACCATGTGCACCAAGCGGCGCGTCGGATCGGCGGTGGGCGCCGCCAGCGCCACGTAGAACACGTCGCCCGTAGCCAGCGCCGCCGCGCCCCACGCGGCCGTGGCCTCGCCGGCCGCGACGGCCTCGTCCGACAGCCCGCGGCAGCACACGGTGGCGCTGCCGCGGTGATCGGGCACGTACAACGTCAACGGCAGCGACGGCAGCTCGGCGCGCCCGTAGAGAGCGGCGCCGTCCTCGCGGTACCCGGCGCGGAACAGCCGCACCAGCGCCACCTCGGCGCGGTCGCGCCGCGCCACCAGCGCCACGGGCGCGAGCCCGTCGCCCACGTCGACCACGCCGGTCGCCACGGCGCCCGAGGGGCCGCCCACGTCGACGCTGCGCTCGAGCGTCTTCAGCGCGCGGTCGATCACGTGCACCGACGACAGCGCCGCGTCGGTCACCACCACGCGCGCGCCCGTGGGCTCCACGTCGACGGCGTCGGGCCGCGCGCCGTCGGGCAGCGCGATGCGCGTCAGCTCCACGCCCGCGGCGTCGAGCACCTGCACGGCGCCCGCGGTGGGCGTGGCGTCGGGCAGCGTCACCCACAGCTCCACGGCGCCGTCGCCGGCCCAGGCTGCCAGGTCCGCGGGCGCGCGCCCGGTGACGACGTCGTCGCCCACGCGAGAGAACGCCGGCCCCGCGTCGTCGACGGTGCGCACGACCTGCACGGCGTCGATGGCGCCGTCGAGCGCGTACACGCGCGTGCCATCGCCCGTCGCTACCGCGAGGCGGCGCGTGGAGGGCCCCACGGGCACGCTCACCGAGAAGAAGCGGTTGGGCGCGTCGACGAAGCGCTCCGTCGTCAGGTCGAGCACGCGCAGGTGCTCGAGCTCGGGGTGCGCGGTCACGACGTACGCGTGCCCGTCGGTGCCCGTGACCACCACCGCGTCGGTGCCGCGGTCGACGTTGCCGATGCGGGGATCGCTCACCTGCTCACACTGCTCGCACGTGGCCGCCGCCGACCCGAGGGCCAGCGCCAGCGCCCCAACCCGAAGCGCGCGTCCGTTCATTCGCGGCCGTCCTCGGGCTTGGCCGTGGGGGTGCCGATGCGGCCGCGCAGCGTCACGCGCGGCGTGACGCCGTCGGCGTCCACCAGCGAGAGCACGCCGATGCTGTCGTCGAGGAAGAAGCTGACGAAGGCCTCGGGCTGCACCGGGTTCACCGCCACGTCGTAGGGGTTTCTGCCCGCGAAGCGCACCACGTCGGTGACCGCCAGCGTGCGCGGGTCCATCACCTCGATGGCGCCGCCGAGCTGGCACGTGAGCAGCACGCGCCGAACGCCGCCGTGCGCGCTCAGCGCCAGCCCCGTGGGCTGGGCGCAGCTCTCGGCCACGCCCGAAAGGCGCAGCGCGGGGCCGTCAGGCAGGTCGTCGACCTCGAAGCGCGCCACCGCGTCGGGCGCCCGCGTGGCCACGAGCACGGCGTCGGGCTCGGCGCCGCTGCCCGGCACCACCACCACGTCGCGCAGCGAGGCGGCGCCCATGGCCGCGGTGACGTCGAAGGCCGTGGGCACGGCGTCGACGCTGGGCTCGAAGAGCACCAAGAGCGCGCCCGCGGTGGTGAGCGAGGCCACGTCCACCGCCGCCACCACGTGGGTCACGCCGTCGCGCGTGCGCAGCGCCGCCGAGCGCACGCCGCGCACCGCCTCGCCCAGGGTGAGCGTGCCGGTCTGCTGCATCACCGACGCGCCCGCGCGCTCGCGGTCGTCGCGGAAGAAGTACACCGTGGGCGACGACAGCAGCGTTACGAGGCCGTTCACGCGCGTGAGCGCGCCGTCCTCCACCGTCTCGTCGAGCACCAGCACGTCGAAGGGGTCGCTCTCGGGCACCTGCAGCGCCAGCGGGCTCTTGCCACAGCGCGGCGTGCCGTCGTCGTCGGTGCCGCTGCACGTGAAGCCCTGGGAGGAATCTACGTCCACCGACGACACCAGGTTGCTGCCCCGCGTCGACACCAAGAGCCGCTCGCCGCCGCTGGTGAACGTCGGCCGATCGCCGAAGGGAGGCAGGCGCGCGGCCTTCACGTAGGCGCCCTCGACCACTGCGTCGCGCGGGTCTTCGGCCGTGCTCGCCGCCAGCGCCGCGCGCACGGCCGGCAGGTCGGCGAGCAGGAGCGCGCCGTCGTCGTAGGCCAGGTCGAAGGCCGACGACACCACCACCAGGCGCTCGCCCGCAGGGTGGACGGCCAGGCCCGTGGGGTACACGGGCCGGTCGAGCGGCACGCCGGTGGCCGGCGGCACGCACGCGGCGCCCGCCAGGGCGAGCCCGGCAACAAGGCGGAGCCCGGCTCGGCGGACCTCCCGGTGCGGCGTTCTGCTGCGCATGGCAGCCCGGTAGCCTCCCCGCGCCGTCCCTTCAAGGCATCCGTGCCCGGCGCCCGGCGTCCGCGGCCCTTGGGGCGCCCCAGCGAGACAGGGAAGCTTTCTCGCGCAAGCGCGGGCGCCACGATGATAATCAGGAACCCGGCGTGACCCGTTTCGGCGACTTCACCCTGCACGAGGATCTCGGCCAGTCCGCCACCGCGGATCGGTACAAGGCGAGCCACGCCACCCAAGGCGGGCCGTTCTTCCTCAAGGTCTATTCGCGCCTCGACGCCTCGTTTCACGCCGACCTCGCCCAGCGCTGCGAGGCGCTCATGGGGCGCAGCCACGCGAACCTGGCCGCGCACCTCGGGCACGGCGCCATCGACGGCATGCCGTTCGTGGTGTCGCCGTGGCTCGAGGGCATCGACCTCGCCACCATGACCTCGTCGCTCCTGGATCGCCGGGTCACCGTGGGGCTCGAGACGCTGCTCTTGTTGCTCATCGAGGTGGGCGGCGGCGTCGATGCGCTGCATGCCGTCGCGCCGGGCCCGGGGGGCGGCACGCACTTCGGCCACGGCGACGTCTCCCTCGGCCACGTCCGCATCGGCCTCGAGGGCGGCATCTGGCTCACGGGCCTCGTCACCCCGCGCGGCGACGCGCCCGGGCGCACCCCCGAGGGGCGCTTCGACACGGCCGGCGTCGGCGCCATGCTCTATGACCTGGTGCCCCTCTTGCGCCCCGGCGGGGCGCGCACGGCGCTGCCGCCGCAGCTCGATCGCCTGGTCCGGCGCGCCCTCGGCATCGGCCCGCCGGAAGATCGCATCGCGCCGGCCGCCTTCTCCGAGGCGCTGTCCGAGCTGTTGGCGCCCTTGCGCCTCATGCCCGACAAGAACGCCGTGGCCGAGCTGGCGCGCCGCACCGTCAAGGTCGCCGAGAAGCGCCAGGTGGCCGACGACACGGCGCCCATCGCCGCGCGCCTCGACGGCCAGCGCGCGCCCGCCACGCCGCCCGGCGGGTCGCCGCGCGGGCGCCTGCCATCGGAGCAGATCCCGTCCCTCG
>CAZONM010000193.1:0-10898 GCA_964580865.1 uncultured Myxococcales bacterium
CCTGGTGCAGGTGGACGCCGCGCTGCAGGCCGGCGAGCGGCACCTCGCGGCCTTCCCCGCGGGGGCGCGCCGCGGCGACGTGGAGCGCGTGCTGCGCGGCCTGGTGGAGGAGCGGCGCACGGAGCCGGAGCGCCGCCGCGAGTTTGCTGCCGAGCTAGGCGAGCTGGCCGCCGAGCGCGCGCAGGCCGAGCGCGAGGGGCATGACGCCGAGCGGCGCCTCTCGTTCGACTTCAAGCCGTGCATCGCCGCCAAGTGGAGCCGCCTGGCCGACGAGATGATCGCGCGCTGCTCGACGTTCCTCGGCGCACACCAACACGACGGGTCTCCCGACGCGCGCGACCACGTGCGCAGCGCGCGCGCCTATGTCGCGTGGGGTCACGCCCTGCGCGGGCAGTTCCGCGAAGCGCAACACCTCGCGGACGCGCTCGAGCGCGACGATCCCGGCAGCGTGGACGACGTCGGGCTGCGCAGCGTCATGGCGCTCTGGCCGGTGGACTAGACCCCGAGATCCGTTGAAGCTGCACCGCTGCGGTCGCGGCAGGGACCGAGCGCAGCGGTGCAGCTTCAACGGAACGCCGGCTTCAGGTGCGCACCACGCTCGTGATCCCCTTGATGCCCTCGAGCGCCGCGATCAGCTCGTCGCTCGGCACCACGCGCTTGGCGTCGCCGCTCTGCACCGTCACGCGATAGCCCGCGGGCATTTCGAGGTGCACGCGCGCGGGCACGTGGCCCGGGTGTTGCTCGCACGCGCGCGCCACTCGCTCGAGCAACACCAGCGTGGCGTCGTCGGCGCGGTCGGCGGCGGCGGCGGTGGCCTGCGCGGGATCGAAGCGCTCGGGCGGCATGGGCGCGTCCGGCGCGCGCGCGACCTCCACCACCACGTCGAGGAAGCGGGTGCGCGCGATCTGCGCGTCGCTCAACAGCTCCACGCTCTCGGCGCGCATCTTGGGCGTGAGCTGCTTGCCCTCCTCATCGTCGACGTCATCGATGAGGGCGCGGCCCTTCACCAGCACCGGCGCGCCGGCCTTCAAGAGCGCCTCCGCCGTCTCGTACACGCGCGAGAAGCACAGCACCTCGGCCTGCCCGAAGGTGTCCTCGAGCGTCACGATGGCCCAGCGCCCGTCGCCGGTCTTGAGCTTCTTCTCTTTCAAGCTCGCCACGATGCCCACGATGGCGGCCTCGCTGTTGTGCCGCGCCGCCGCCAGCTCCACCGTGGGCATGGCGCCGAGCTTCTTGGCGTCGTCGACGTAGCGGTCGAGCGGGTGCCCCGACAGGTAGAAGCCCACGGCCTCGCGCTCGTGCTGCAGCTTCTCGTTGACCGGCCACTCGCCCACGTCGGCATAGACCTCGGGCGTCGCCGCGCCGCCACCACCGAGCATGTCGAACAGGCTCGTCTGTCCGCTCTCCTTCTCCTTGCGCTTCTGCGTGGCCACCTCGAGCGCGCGCTCGGCCGACTCGAAGAGCTGACGCCGCGGGCGCCCGAACCCGTCCATGGCGCCCGACTTGATGAGCACCTCGAGCATCTTGGAGTTCACCTTGCCCGAGAGCTCCTCGAGGAACTGGTAGAGCGACGTGAAGCGCCCCACGGTGGTGCGCGCCTCCAAGATCGCCTCGAGCGCGGCGTCGCCCAGGCCCTTGACGGCCGAGAGGCCGAAGCGGATGCGCCCGTACGCGGTGGCGCGGTGCTTGCGGCGGGTACGCAGCGCGTCGTCGACCGTGTAGTCCACCGAGAACGACTTGGCCGAGATGTTGACGTCGGGCGGCAGCACCTCGATGCCGTGGGCGCGCGCCTCGTGGATGTACTTCACCACGTTGTCGGTCGACGACAACTCGGTGGTGAGCAGCGCCGCCATGAACTCGATGGGGTAGAAGCACTTCAGGCACGCGGTCTGGTAGGTGATGAGCGCGTACGCCGCCGAGTGGCTCTTGTTGAAGCCGTAGCCGGCGAACCTCTCGATGGTGTCGAAGATGTCGCTCGCCTTTTGCGCGGAGATGTCGTTGTTGGCGCAGCCGGAGACGAACGCGCCCTTCTGCTTCTCCATCTCCTCCTTCTTCTTCTTGCCCATGGCGCGCCGCAGCAAGTCGGCGCCGCCGAGCGTGAAGCCGCCGAGCACCTGCGCCGCCTGCATCACCTGCTCCTGGTACACGAAGGTGCCGTAGGTGGGCTGGAGCACGGTCTCGAGGAGCGGGTGGGGGTACTCGACCTTCTTGCGCCCGTGCTTTCTGTCGATGAAGTCCTCGAGCATGCCCGCCTCCATCGGACCGGGCCGATAGAGCGCCACGCCGGCGACCACGTCTTCGAAGCAGGTGGGCTTGAGCTTGCGACACATGTCGCGCATGCCGCTCGACTCCACCTGGAACACCCCGGCGGTGTCACCGGCGGCGATGAGCTTGTAGACCTTGTCCTCGTCGAGGTGCAGCAGATCCACCACGAGCTTCGGGATGATGTCGCCGGCCTTGCGGTTGGGCAGGCGCAGCGCGTGCGGGTGCGCCTTGATGGCGCGCTCGCGCTGCTCGGGCGAGAGCTGGTTCTCGCGCTCGATGCGCGCGTTGACGATGGCCTCGGCGCTCTCGATGACGTCGAGGGTCTTCAACCCCAGGAAGTCGAACTTCACGAGCCCGGCGGCCTCGACCTTGTCCTTGTCGAACTGCGTGACCAGCTCGCCGTTGTTGCCCGAGAACAGCGGCACGTACTCGACGAGCGGCTGCTCGCCGATGACCACGCCGCCCGCGTGCATCCCCGCTTGCCGGTACAGGCCCTCGAGCGAGCGCGCCACGTCGATGACCTTCTTGTACTTCTCGTCGCTGGCTGCCAGCTCCTTGAGCTTGGGCGCGAACTCCAGCGCCTTGTCGAACTCGGGCTTCTTGCCGTCGATGAGCAAGGGCATGGGCTTGGTCAGCTCGTTGACCTCGGTGAACGAGATGCCGAGCGTGCGCGCCACGTCCTTGATGGCGCTCTTCGGGTTCAGGCCCGCGTAGGTCGCGATCTGGCCCACGCGCTCGCGCCCGTACTTGCCCGCCACGTACTCGATGACCTTGCCGCGCCGCTCCTGCATGAAGTCGACGTCGAAGTCGGGCATGGACACGCGCTCGGGGTTCAAGAAGCGCTCGAACAGCAGGTTGTACGGGATGGGGTCGAGGTCGGTGATGCGCAGCGCGTACGCCACCAGCGAGCCCGCGCCCGAGCCGCGCCCGGGCCCTACGCGCACGCCGTTGCCCTTCGACCAATTGATGAAGTCCTGCACGATCAAGAAGTAGCCGGCGAAGCCCATCTTGATGATGCAGTCGAGCTCGGTCTGCAGGCGCGCGCGGTAACGGTCGCGGTCGACGGCATAGGGCAGCTCGGTGAAGCGCCGCTCGAGGCCCGCGAGGGCGCGCTCGCTCAGGTATGCCGGCTCGTCCTGGTACTCGGCGGGGATGGGGAACGGCGGCAGGAAGTACTTGCCGAGCGTGAGCTTGACGTCGCAGCGGCGCGCGATCTCACAGGCGTTCTCGAACGCGCGCGCGTAGTCGCCCTTCAACAGGCCCCACATCTCGTCGCCGCTGCGAACGTAGAACGCGTCGGTCTCGTGCTTGTGCAGCTTGGGGTCGCCCCACGGCAGCTGCTGACGGATGGCCATCAGGATGTTCTGCGCCTCGTGCTGGTCGCGCGTGACGTAGTGGCAGTCGTTGGTGGCGACGAGCTCGAGCCCCTCGTCGACGGCGAATTGCGCGAGCTGCGCGTTGACGCGGTCCTGCTTGTCGATGCCGTTCGGCTGCACCTCGAGAAAGAGGTGACGGGGCCCAAAGATGTCCTTGAGCGTGCGGATGACGGCGCGCGCCTTGTCGTGATCCCCGGCGGCGATGGTGCGGCCCACCTCGCCGCCCAGGCACGCGGTCATGGCGATGAGGCCCTCGCGGTGCTCCTTGAGCAGGTGCTTGTCGACGCGCGGAAAGTAGTACTTGCCGTCGATGAAGGCGCGCGACGAGAGCTTCTTCAGGTTGGCGTACCCGACCTCGTTCTCGGCCAACAGCACCAGGTGGAAGTGCTCCTTCACCTTGTCGGTGTGCAAGGTCTCGCCCACGACGCCGGTGACGTAGGCCTCCATGCCGAGGATGGGCTTGATGCCCGCGGCGCGAGCCTGTTGGTAGAAGTCGACGGCGCCGAACATGTTGCCGTGATCGGTGACGGCCACGGCGCCCATCTTCAGCTCGCCCGCCCGCTTGATCAGATCCTTGATGCGGATGGCACCGTCGAGGAACGAGTACTGCGTGTGCAGGTGGAGGTGGGCGAAGTCGGTGGCGGCCATGACGCCGGGTCTCGCAACTTGCGCCGTCGCTGACAACGGTGCACGTGCGCGATCGCGAAAGCGCAACGGCGCACGGGTGTTGCGCGCGCAAGCTCACGTGGGCGCGTCGAACCCCGAGGTCACGCCGGCGCGTCCGGCACGGCCACCGCCGTGGGCGCGCCGCCGGCCGCGATGCCGAGCGTGCGCGCCTCCTCGAGGAACGCGCGGCGCACGCGGCTCTCGGCCTCGTCGTGCACGGCGAAGTCCTCGAGCCACACCTTGATGACCCAGTGCTGGCCGTACGGCGTCATCTGCACCAGCCATACGCGCGGCGCCGGATCCTTGAGCACGCCCTCGAGGCGCCCGCACGCCGCGCGCGCCACCGTCTCCACCACGTAGGGCGCCGCGTCGGGCGCGGCGAGCACGTCGCAGGTGCGGGCCGTCACCGCCGTGGGCCGCGAGTAGTTCTGCACGCGCGACTTCGCGAGCACGATGTTCGGGATGATCACGGCGTCGGCCGAGAAGGTCTCGATGCGCACGCCGCGCCACCCCATGTCTTTCACCTGGCCCTCGACGCCGTCGACGAGGATCCAGTCGCCCACGGCGCACGGGCGCTCGAGCGACAGCGCCAGGCCCGAGAACAGGTTGCCGAGCGTGTCTTGCAGCGCCAGCCCGAGCACCACGGTCAGCACCGTCGACGTGGCCAAGATGGGCGCCAGGTTGATGCCCGTGACCGTGCCGATGACGCTCAAGACGGCCGCCGTGTAGAGCACGATGAGGCCCAGGCCGCGCACCACCGGCGGCACGCGCACCTGCTTGCGCTCGCCGAGCCAGAAGTCGACGAGCGCGGTCTCGCACGCCTCGATGATCAGGTACGCCACGAGCATGAGCTCGACGACGGTGACCACCTGCGAGAGCGCCGCATGCTCGACGCCGCGCAGGCGGAACAGCACGTTGCCGCCCACCAGCACCACCAGCACCTGCGCCGGCAGGCGCATGCGGCGCAGCAGCACGTCGTCGAGGTGGGTCTGGGTCCGCGCCACCACCCGGCGCAGCCAGCGGAACACCACGCGGTAGAGCACCTCGAGCAGCGCCACCACCGCGATGGCCGCGGCGCCCGCGCCCGCCCACGACAACGGCGGCGTGAAGTGCTCGTTCCAGAGTGCGCCGAGGGTGTCCACGGGCCGAGTGTCGAGCCGGCGGCGGCGGTGGGCAAATTCTCGGCGCGCCGTCAGCGCGCCGCGTCGTCGAGCGCGTCGAGCGCATCGAGCGCGTCCAACGCATCCGTCACGTCGAGCTCGTCGATGCGGATGGTCACGGTCTGCGGCTTGCCAAGGAACGTCGGCGCCGTCGCCGTCAACACCTCGCGCTCCAGACACCGGAGGAACGGGTCGCCGCGCGCGGGCGTCATGAGCCGCACGTGCCCGCTCTCGACCAGGAACTCCAAGCGCTTGAGCTTGGGCGGCGGGTCATCGTCGCACGACGTGTCGCTCAGGAGGGCGAGCACCAGCGCCCGCGCGTCGTGGTCGGAGAGGCGACGCTTGCCCTCGCGCGTCGGCTTGGGCGGCGGCGGCGACGGCGGCGACGGCGGCGACGGCGGCGGCGCGCTCAGGTCGAGCTCGAGCGTGCGCACGTCCGCATCACCGTCGCGGCTCCGGACACGCAAGCTCGTGCCGACCACCGCGCACACCGCGCACGTCGACACGCCCGCCATGAGCGCCAACGCCAGCGCCAGGCCCGCGCGCGACGCCTTCGCGCGACGCGCGGGCGGCGCCGCCTCAGGTGCCGGTACGGCCAGGGGCGCCACCACGCCGGTGGGCTCGGTGGCGCGCGGCGCCACGGGTGGTGGTGGCGGCGGCGACGACGCGGCGACCACCTGGCGCGCGACCTCGACCACGCCAAGGCCGGTCTCGGTGGCGGCGTCGGGCGCCAGGGAGTCCTCACGCTTGAGCGCGTCGGTCAGCTCGGCGAGCGCGGCGAGCGCCGTGGCCGTGCGCTGCGCAGGATCGCGCTGCATGAAGTGGAGGATCACCGCCTCCACGTGCGCGGGCAGCGCGGCGCCCGCCACCTGCGGCGGCGGCAGCGGTTCGATGAGCTGCTTGACGATCATGGCGTGGGGCGTCGACGCCTCGAAGGGAAAGCGGCCGGTGACCAGCTCGTAGAGGATGACGCCCACGGCGTACACGTCGGACGCCGGCGACGCCACCTGCCCCTGCAGCTGCTCGGGGCTGATGTAGCCGGGGGTGCCCACCACCGCGCCCGTCGACGTCGCCGCCGTCGCCGGTGCCCACCCCTCGTGCAAGCGCGCGATGCCGAAGTCGATGAGCTTGGCGATCTCGTCGTGGCCCTCGGCCTCGTGCAGGAAGACGTTGTCGGGCTTGAGATCGCGATGGACGATGCCCTGCTTGTGCACGGCGGCAAGTGCGCGGCACAGATCGGCGCCGACGCGAAAGGCGCGGCGCCACTCCACGGGCCGCCCCATGAGCGCGCGGAGCGAGCGCCCCTGCAAGAGCTCCATCACGAGGTAGCAGGTGGCGCTCTCGCAGCCGCTGTCGAGGAACGTGACGACGTTCGGGTGGCTGAGCGCGGCCAGCGCCTGCGTCTCGCGCACGAAGCGCGCGGCCAGCTCGGGTGAGCCGGCGCCCTCGCCCTTGATCACCTTGAGCGCCACGCGGCGTCCCGTGTGCTCGTGGCGCGCAACGTACACACTGCCCATGCCGCCGGCCCCGAGCGGGCGCTCGACGCGCCACTTGCCGCCGAAGACGGCGCCGACGTTGGGGTCGCTGCTCACGCGCGCCAGCGTAGCAGAGGCGCCATCGCTTTGACGTGCGCCGGCGCCGCGCGGCCTGCCGCGTGGTCGAGCTGCGCGGCCGCGCGCCATCGCGCTACAACGTCGACGCGACCGGCCTCGGTCCGCTGGGGGTCACGGTGGGTGGTGTCCGTGGTGCATGCGTGCTGCTGCCGTTTGTCGCCACCGCGGTGGTGGCCATGACCGGCTGTCGGCGGCACCAACATGAGACCGGCGCGCCGCCGAGCACTCCCCGCGCCGACGTGCCGCTGGCGCCGCCGCTGGTGCACGACGGCGACGCGGTCTTCTTCGTCGGCAACAGCTTCTTCGGCTGGCGCGATCGGCCGCTCCCGCAGTGGGTGGCGGAGGTCGGGCGCGCGCTCACTCCGCCCACGCGCCTCGAGGTGGGCGCCAACATCGTCCTCGGCAACACGCCGCTCGGCGAGCTCCTCGTCGACGCCGTGACCCAGGAGGCGCTGCGCTCACGCCGGTATCGTGTGTGGGTCCTCGCCGCCGAAGAGTTTGAGCCCGTCGACCACAAGGCGCGCTTCCACCAGGCGGTACGCGACTTCGACCGCGCCGTCCGGGAGTCGGGCGGGCGCACCGTGCTGTTCATGACCTGGGACTTTCCCTGGCGGCCCTTCATCGCCGAGCTCGCCGATTCCTACGACGAGATCGCCCATGAGCTCGGCATTCCAGTCGTCCCCGCCGGGCTGGTGTTTCACGACGCGCACCTCGCACCGCCCGCCGGCCGGGGCCCCTACTGGCTGCTCGAGGACACGGGCGACCCGTCGACCCTCCTGCACCAAAACGAGCTCGGGTCGGCAGCCAACGCCTATGTCACCTTCGCCGTGCTCACCGGCCGCGACCCGCGCGGCGCCCGCCTCGACGCGGTGACCGGCGCCGTCGACGACGCGGCCCTGCGCCACCTCTCCGACCTGGCGTTCGCGCGCGCCGTGGAGCGCCTGCGCTTGCCAGCCGGTCCCGACCCAGCTACCGAAGCGGCCCGCTGACCGAGTCTTGCCAATGCTGACCACCGCCGCCATCGCGCGCATCGCTCGTCGCCAGTTGCTGCGTCGACCGGAGCCGCCGCTCGAGAGCATGGCCACGAGGAGCTGGGAGGTCGCCCCCGGCGAGTCCGGCAAGGCGCCGCCCGCGATCTTCTTGCCGGGCCAGCTCGAGCGCATCACCGGCTGGGACTTCACCGACACCAACCCGAGCACCGAGCTCCTCGGCGGTGTCGAGGTCCACCACCGCCCCACGCGCGCACACCTGATCGAAGGCGCCTGGCTCCTCGACGGCACGCTGTCGAAGGGCGCAGCCTGCACGTACCTGCAGCAGCGCACGACGCGCTGGCCGAGGCTGCGCGTGGCCACCGAGATCGACCACGGCGCCATCTACTGCACGCCGGGTGGCAACCGGTGGTTCGGGCAGTGGCTACTCGACGACTGCGCCACGTATCCGCTGGCGGTCGCCGAGGGCACGCCTTTGACGACCCAACGGCCACTGTCGCCGCACGCCAAGGTCTACGAGGATTGGCTCGGGATGCATCCCACCCGCCTCGACAACGCGTTCCTGCACCAGGTGGTCATCTTCGATGACGTCGGGCAACACCAGCACAAGCGCGAGCGCTTCGCCACCATGAAGCGCACGCTGCTCGGGCACCTCACGCCGGCGCCGCACGCCGGTGTGTTCCTGCTCCGCGGCACAGCCGGCGAACGACGCGTCTTGCGCAACGAAGCGGAGATCGCCGAGCACCTGCGCACACGCCGCGGCTTTCGCGTGATCGACCCGCTCGCAGTCGCGCTCCCGGAGCTCCTGCAGACCTGCGCGGGCGCCCGTGTCGTGTGCGGGGTCGAGGGCAGTCACCTGATCCACGGCGCGCTCGTCCAAGAGGCAGGCTCGACGCTGCTCACGCTGCAGCCTCCAACCCGAGTGGTCACCGTCTTCAAGCACGTCGCCGATCGTGATGGCGTGCGCTTTGCTCTCGTCATCGGTCGGGCGGAGGGCGCCGATTTCGTCATCGACATCGACGAGGTGGAGCGAACGCTCGACCTGGCAGCTGCTGTGCGCTCGTAGCGGGCAGGCGCGCTGACCGAGGCCGACACCGGGACGCTCCGCGCGCCAGGAGCGCGCCGCCGGACCCGTGACCGCACCGCACGAGCCGAGGACGGGGCGACGCCGTCGCGGCACCGCCACGCCCAGCGCCCGTCAACCGAGCGGGCCACCGCCGGAGCTCGTTGTGATGGTGGTCGGCGGAGCGGCGCCGGCCCTGGACGCATAGGCGGCCTCGACGCCGCGCCGCGCGCTGTCGAGGAGCTCGTAGCGACGTCGGTACATGGCGCGCTTCTTCGAGGGCACGTCGTCGAGGGACTTGACCGTGGCATCGAGCGGCAAGCGGAACAGCTCGGCGTCGAAGGCAGTGCCGCCGCGCTCCTCCCAGATCTCGTCATAGTTGACCTGGAGCTTCTCGGTCCCAGCGACGCCGAAGTAGGGCGACCGGTGCACGCGCGCGGCGTCCGCGACCGCGTAGATGACCTCGATGCCCGCGGCGCGGCACAGCATGCGGAACAGCTCGACCAGGAAGTCTCGGGGACGCATCCCGTGCAGCGCCTTGGTGAGATCGCGGTACGTGTCGAGCGCGGTGTCGAGCGCGCGCCCCTGGACCGCGCCGATCCAGGCGGCGCTTCGCCCATCGCGATCCGGGCCGAGCGAGTACGCGAGCGAGTAGACCCGCTCCTCGGCTACGAACAGGTTGACGACGAGGGGACCCTCGCGCGTGAACCACGGCGCGTGGTCGAGCACCACGCGCAGGCCGGGATAGACGTCGGCGAGGTCGAGGAGCACCCGCGACTCCTCCGTGTCGACCGCGATGCCGGGCATGGTCGAGGCGCTCGCCAGGTGGCGCACCAGGTGCGCGGCGCGACGCTCGGCAGGCCACCAGGCAGTGACGTAGGGCGACGACAGCACCCCGAGCAGCGCGGGACGCCCGGCCAACACCCGCGCCGCATATGAGCCGGCGGGCGCGTCCACCAGCGGCGCCAACATGCCGTCCAGCGCAATGGCCGTGCGCACGAACGCGGCGCGACGCAGAAAGCGCCGCACGGGGTTCTGCGCCTCCACGATCACTGAACGTCGCCACCAGTCGCGCCACCGCGCCATGGAGTCCCTCGGGTGTCGCCGGCCCATCGTGGTCGGCGCGCGGGTCTTCTAGCGCAACGTGTAGCATTGGGAAGGCGACGTGGCCCCGGCACCGAGCGGTGTGACCGGGGCCACGCTTGTCTTGCCGAGCGGCGACGGTGGGCTACTGCGGCATGCGCGGGCGCACCGTGACGGCCCCGGTGGCGCTCAGGCCGTCCTCGTCGGTGAGCGTGACCGTCAGGGCGAGGTCCTGCCCGTCCACGGCCATGGGGTCGGCCATGATCACGGGCCAGCCCACCAACACCGCGGCCTCGCTCTCGTCCTCGTCCTCGGGCTGCAGCTGCGTGATGGCGAGCGCGTTGGCGGCCTCGCCGTTCACCTCGGTCTGCACGTCGAGCCACACCTTGTCGGGGTCGAGCGCGGTGGCGCGCAGGCTCATCCACACGTGGTAGCCGCCCTGCACGCCCAGGATGAGCGGGACGTCTTGGCCCTCGGTGAGCGCCTCGAAGCGGCTCTCGCCGGTGCCCACCTCGACGGCGGCGCCGTCGTCGACGCCACAGCCGGTCATGGCGGGCACCGCCAGCACCAGGAGCATGCCGCCCACGTGCGCGGCGCGACGGCGCAGCGCGGGGACCACGCCGAGCAGCGCGAGCAGCGCCAGCGCGCCCAGCGCCGCGCGCGCGCTGGCCTGCGCGCAGGCG
>CAZONM010000194.1:0-10794 GCA_964580865.1 uncultured Myxococcales bacterium
ACGTGCAGCTGCGCTTCGCCATCCGCGAAGGCGGCCGCACCGTCGGGTCGGGCGTGGTGTCGGAGATCATCGAGTAGCCCGTCGGCGCCACACGCCGACGAGCGCCAAGAGCCCCGCCGACGCGGGGGCGGCCGCGCAGCCGCCTCCGCCGTCCGCGGGGCTCTCGCGTGCGCGGGGCGTCGCCCGCTCGCCGGGGTCACGGTCGTCGTCGGACTCGTCGTCGCCCGCGAGGTCGTCCGCGGCGTCGTCGCGCTCGCCGCCCTCCTCGTCGAGCTCGCGCTGCCGCGCCAGCGCCGTGTCCACGGCATGGTCGGCCTGCAGCAGCGCCTCGTCGTCGCAGCCCTCGCACGTCCACGGGCTCTCCTGCAGCACGTCGCGCACCATGGCGGGCTCGAGATCGGGCGCCACCGCCTGCATGAGCGAGACCACGCCCGCGACGTGGGGCGCCGCCATGGAGGTGCCGAAGAGCCAGCGGTAGCCGTCGACGTCACCGCCGTCGAGCGACAGGATCCAGTCGGCCACGTCGCCCGTGTCGTCGCCACCCGGGGCGAGCACGTCGATGCGCGCGCCGAACGCCGAGTACGGCGCCAGCGCCACGTCGGGGCCGACGGCGCCGACCGCGATCACCCCGGGGCAGTTGGCGGGCGCGCCCACGGCGGTGTCGTTGCCCGTGTTGCCAGCAGCGGCGACCAGCACCACGCCCCGCGCCAGGATCTCGTCGTACACGTCGCGCTCGTAGCCCGAGCACCGGCCCTCGCTTCCGAGGCTCAGGTTGATCACCGAGACCTGATCGGCGCCGATGGGCGGCACGCCCTCGACGTCAAGGCCAGCCATCCACGCCGCGCCCTCGACGATGTCCACCAGGCTGCCGCGGCCGCCGCGACCGAGCACGCGCGCGCTCACGAGCCGCGCGCGCCAGTTCAGCCCGGGGACACCCACGCCGTCGTCGGCGCGAGCGAGCATCACGCCCGCCACGTGGGTGCCGTGGTACTGCGTGTCGCGCCCCGCGTCGTCGGCGTCGTCGGCATCGCGCCCGTCGCCATCCTGGGCGCGGCGCGCGTCGCTGATGAAGTCCCAGCCGCGCGCCACGCGCCCCTGCAGGTCACGGTGCGCCCTCGTGGTACCGCTGTCGACGACGCCGAGGCGCTGGCCGCGCTTGCCCACCGTGACCTCCCACGCGGCCTCGGCCTCGATGAGCGAGAGCCCCCAGAGGTCGCCGAGGTACGGATCGTCGGGCACGCGCAAGAGCCCCTGCGTGTCGTTGGCGACAACGTCGACGACCTCGGGCTGCGCGGCCACCACGCGCACGGAGCGCGCGGTGTCGTGCGCGCCGGCGGCGTCCACGCGCACCACGTGCCAGCCGGCGACGCTCCGCCGCACGTACCGAACGGGTACCCGCGTGCGCCCCGCCAGCCGCGCGATGACGGCGGGCGCCGGCTCGGCGGGCTCGCGCAGCTTGAGGACGAGCTCGCGCGCCGGTCCGTCTTCCTCGTGGGCCGACGGGACCGCGGGCGGCGGGCGAGGCGCCTCGTCGTTCCCGGGGTTCGCGGCGGTGAGCGGCAAGGCGGCGGCGAGGACGGCGAGCAGGCTGAGCATGGGACCTCCGAGCCGGCGCCCATGGCAGCGGCCGTGCCACGCCACGCTCGCGGCGCCGCGGCCGCCGCGATTCCGAGGTCGATGGGCGCTTTCCGCGCGTTCCGGGGTGAACCGCGCAGGCCCGACGCGATCCACTCTCTCGCGCGCGCCGTGGCCCCATTGACGACGGGCCGAAAGGGCGCCATCGAGAACGCAGGTCGTTAGCTCAATTGGTAGAGCACCGGTCTCCAAAACCGGGGGTTGCAGGTTCGAGTCCTGCACGGCCTGCCATATTCCAGCCGCACGGCTGATCGCCAGGGCTGATCGCACGGGGCAGACATGCGCCAGAAGACTTGGGTTGGACTCTTCTTCATCACCGCGGGCCTGATCGTGGCCTACGTGCTCAGCCTGGCGTGCCAGTCGCTGTTCGCGGCGCTGCGCGTGACCGACAGCGAGATCATCGGCGAGCGCGTCACCTTGACGAGCCTCCTCGGCCTGGTCATCGGCGCGCTCATCACGGTCGGCTGCGCCATGTGGCCCAAGAGCCGCAGCTTCGTCGATCACGTCGTCGACGAGCTGTACAAGGTGAACTGGCCCACGTGGGCCGAGACCAAGGTCAACACCGCGGTGGTCATCGTGACCTCGGTCATCTCGGCCATCATCCTCGGCGCCTTCGACATCACGTTTGGCTGGGCCTCCACCTGGCTCGGCAAGCACCTGTAGCTCCGAGCGCCCCCGCGCCGACGTCGACGCCTGCCATCCATCCGACCATCAGCCCTCGTCCCCCGGCCACAACGACCATGACCAACCAAGCCGCCACCGCCGCCGCCCCAACGCCGAAGAGCGACAAGCTCAAGTGGTACGTGGTCCACACGTACTCGGGCTTCGAGAACCGCGCCAAGAAGGCCCTCGAGGAGAAGATCAAGCAAAACGGCCTCGACACCTACTTCGGCGAGATCCTCATCCCCATGGAGACCGTCGAGGAGCAGAGGAACGGCCAGAAGAAGACCACCAGGCGCAAGTTCGCGCCCGGCTACATCTTCGTGCAGATGGAGATGAAGGCGGAGACGTGGCAGCTCGTGAAGGCCACGCCCAAGGTCACGGGGTTCATCGGCGCGCCCAACATGAAGAGCGCCTCGGCCGAGAGCGACCTCGCCAAGATCCCGGCGGTCCCCGAGAAGCAGGTCATGGCCATGACCCAGCAGCTCACCGAGACCGCGGTGAAGCCCGCGCCCAAGATCGACTTCGAGGCCGGCGACTCCGTGCGCGTCGTCGAGGGCCCGTTCGCCAACTTCTCGGGCAACGTCGAAGAGGTCAACCACGCCAAGCAGAAGGTGCGCGTGCACGTGACCATCTTCGGGCGGTCCACGCCGGTCGAGCTCGACTTCAATCAGATCGCGAAGGCGTAGGGCGCGCTCGGCGCGCCCGCCTTGACATCCCTGTCCCCTCGGGCAGGCTCCCGCCGCCGGCCCACGTCGGGCTGACACCACACCCCGGTTCACGCTGGTTGGTTGGTTTTCACTCGTGGGAGGCCGCGTTGGCGGCCGCATGACCACGAAGGAGTAGTGCCATGGCCAAGAAGGTCCAGGCGTTCGTGAAGCTGCAGTGCCCCGCAGGCAAGGCGAACCCCGCCCCGCCCGTCGGTCCCGCGCTCGGTCAGCACGGCGTCAACATCATGGGCTTCTGCAAGGAGTTCAACGCGCGCACCCAGGATCAAGCGGGGCTCATGATCCCCGTCGTGATCACGGTGTACTCGGACAAGTCCTTCACGTTCATCACCAAGACGCCCCCGGCGTCGATCCTGTTGAAGAAGGCGGCGGGCCTGAAGCTCGACAAGAAGCCCGGCGGTGGCGCGAAGAACCCCGGCAAGGAGAAGGTCGGCAAGGTCACGATGGCGCAGGTCCGCGACATCGCGAAGACCAAGCTCAAGGACATGAACGCCTACGACGTGGAGGCGGCCGCCCGCTCCGTCGCCGGGACGGCGCGCTCCATGGGCATCGACGTCGTCGGCTAGTCGCCACCACCTCCTCACCACAGGATTTCGTCATGAAGAGCAAGCTCGGAAAGAAGCGCGCCGCCGCGTTCAAGCGCGTCGATCGTACCCAGCGTTACAAGATCGGCGAGGCCATGAAGCTCGTGAAGGGCTGCAAGACCTCCAAGTTCGACGAGGCCGTCGACGTCGCCATCAACCTCTCCGTCGATCCGCGGCACGCGGATCAGATGGTGCGCGGCGCCGTGGTCATGCCGCACGGCACCGGCAAGAGCATCCGCGTCGCGGTGTTCGCCAAGGGCCCGAAGGCCAAGGAGGCGCAAGACGCCGGCGCCGACATCGTGGGCGCCGACGATCTGCACGACAAGATCGCGGGCGGGTTCATGGACTTCGACCAGGTCATCGCCACCCCCGACATGATGGGCGTGGTGGGCAAGCTCGGTCGCGTCCTCGGCCCCCGCGGCCTGATGCCGAACCCCAAGGTCGGCACCGTCACCATGGACGTCGCCAAGGCCGTGCGCGAGTCCAAGGCCGGCAAGGTCGAGTACAAGGTCGAGAAGGCGGGCATCGTGCACGCCTCGCTCGGCAAGGTCTCGATGGAGAGCGACAAGCTCGCCGACAACTTCAAGGCGCTGTTCGAGAACATCATGCGCCAGAAGCCCGCGAGCGCGAAGGGCACCTACGTGAAGAACGTGGTCGTCTCGTCGACCATGGGCCCGGGCGTCAAGGTCGACATCGCCGACGCCATCTCGATGGTCTCTGCCGCCACGGAGTGATCGCCGCTCGCCGTCGACGCGCGCCGCCCTGGGCCAAAATGCCCGGTGCGGCGCGCGCCGCGTTTGCGCAGCCATCACCCGCTTGCGCCGCCCGCGGGGATCGTTGAAACCGCGGGCATGGTCAACCTCCTCGCTGCCCTGCTCTTCGTCGCTGCCGGCGCGCCGCAGCCGCCGGCCGACGGCATCGCCGTGTGGCGTCGCCCCACGGGCGGCGCCAAGCCCGCCCCCGTCATCGTCGCCTGGTCGAGCCTGAAGCTCGAGGAGCGCACCAGCGTCGACGTGCAGCTCGGCGGTGAGCGTACGTTCCGCGGGGTGCCGCTCAAGGCCGTGCTCACGATGGCCGCGCAGCGCACGGGCGCCGAGGACACCGCGCTGCTGCACTTCAAGAACGGCATGCAGGTGCCCGTGCCCCTCGACGACGCCATGCTCACGCGCCTCGACCTGTTCGTGGCCCGCGCCGTGAAAGACGGCTCCGGTGCGATGGTGGAGCGCTTCGACAACGTGGTCCACGAGCGCTCGCCGTGGATGGAGCAGCGCGCAATCACCTTCGGCACCAACAAGCTGGTGGCCAAGAGCCCCTTCCACCCCGCGCTCGGGGCGACCACCAGCAAGTTCACGCCCTGGGCCCACGTCGACACGCTCACGGGCATCGAGCTGGTGAACGACGCGGCCTGGCGGCGCACGCTGCGCGTCAGCGACGACCCCCGCGTGCTGCAGGGCCTGGGCGCCTTCGAGCAGCGCTGCCAGTTCTGTCACGGCGTGCGCGGCACCGGCGCGTCGCACGGCTGGGACTTCGTCAAGCCCATCCCGGTGCACACCTGGCGCGACGCGGAGTCGCTCCTGTACCACGTGAAATTCCGCAAGCTCACGGGCGCCGAGCAGGGCCTGATGATGCCGCCGCAGCCCGACGCCACCATCGACGAGGTGCGCGCCCTGTGGGAGTGGATGAAGGCGGTGAGCGCCACCGAGCTGCGGCCCTACGCGCCCTGATCCCCGGCGAACGCCCTTGCCAGGCCCGCTCGCGTGTGCCACGAGGGCGGCGGCCCCTCGGGGCCACCCGTCGAAGACCGCCGGCGCGCCCTCCTCGTGAGCGGCGCTCAATGTTCGCGAGGGCGCTGCCCCGCGATGCCGGCCGAGACGAGGGACCTTGGTGCGCGCTCCCCGCGAGCGCCCCTCCCCTCACCTCGTGGTCATCGACACCTGCGCCCTCGGCAGGCCGGTTCTTCGTTCGTTCGTTTCTTCGTCTTTGGAGTGTCCCCATGCAGCCCACCGAACAACGCACCTCGTATCCGCAGGAGAAGGTCGACGAGCTCGGCTTCCTCAAGGACGCCTTCAAGAAGGTCGAGGTGGCCATCCTCACCAGCGTGCAAGGCCTCACCGTCGCCGAGGTCAGCGACCTGCGCCGCAAGCTGCACACCGCGGGCGTCAAGTTCCGCGTGGTGAAGAACACCCTCGCCAAGAAGGCCATCAAGGGCACGCCGCTCGAGGTCATCGCCAACGACTTCAAGCAGGTGACCGCCGTGGCTTGGCACGACTCGGACCCGGTGGGCCCCGCCAAGGTGCTGACCGCGTTCAAGAAGGAGCTCGAGAAGTTCGTCATCAAGGCGGGCTTCCAGGGCGGCCAGCGCCTCGACGCGTCGGGCGTCGACGCACTGGCGAAGATGCCGTCGATGGACGAGCTGCGCGCACAGCTGCTCGGCGCCATCAACGCCGTCCCCGCCAAGCTGCTGGCGCAGATCAACGCGCCCGCCCAGCACGTCGTCGGCGTCGTGCAGGCCAAGAAGGACAAGGACGAGAAGGCGGCCTGAGCGCCCTCCCACCACCACGGTTTCACGTTCGTTTCACCATCCGCGATCGTCGCATCGCAACAACCAGGAGAAGAAGACATGGCAGATCTCGCAGCACTCAAGGACCAGCTCTCCAAGCTCACGCTCATGGAGGCCTCGCAGCTCGTGAAGGACCTCGAGGAGGCCTGGGGCGTCAAGGCCGCGTCGGGCGGCGGCATGATGATGGCGATGCCCATGGGCGGCGGCGCCGGCGGCGGCGCGGCTCCCGCGGCCGAGAAGACCGAGTTCACCGTCGAGCTCACCGCCGCCGGTGAGAAGAAGATTCAGGTCATCAAGGTCGTGCGCGAGCTGACCGGCCTGGGCCTCAAGGAGGCCAAGGAGCTCGTCGACGGCGCGCCCAAGGTCGTGAAGGACGGCGTGTCGAAGGCCGACGCCGAGAGCATGCAGAAGAAGCTCGAGGCCGAGGGCGCCAAGGTCACGCTGAAGTAATTTGGCGGAGTCGCTTGCCTGACAAAGCGGCCGCCCTTTGGGCGGCCGCTTTGTTTGTCCCGGCGAGACCATTGTGCCGGGGCGGCTCCTCCGCCAACAGCCGCGCCTCCGGCGCGGGCTCACCCCCACCGACGTGCCGGGGCGGCTCCTTTCGGCAACCGCCGCGCCTCCGGCGCGGGCTCACCCCTCACCGACGTGCCCCACGGCGACGCTGCCCGCCGCGCGCGCTCAGCGCACGATCTCGATCTGGTCCGGATCCTCGACGATCACCTCGGGCCCGCGGTACGTCGTCACCTTGCCCTTGACGCGCACCTCGCGGCCCTGAAACGCGGAGGCGGGCGAAAGCCCCTTGGCGACGAACTCGGGCTCAACCTTCTTGAAGATCACGGCCGTGAACGGCGGCCGCACCTCGTCGGCGAAGCGCAGCTGCACCCGCCGGTCGCTCACGTTGGTGGCGGCCACGCGCCCCACGATGACGGCCTCGCGCCCGATGACGTGCAGCGCCTCGCCCGGCGTGCACTCGGGGACGCCGAGGGCCCCGGGCTCGACGAAGCCGGTCTCGCCGAGGCCGAGCTGCACCTCCACCCACGCGGGGCGATCGCGGCGCGCCTTGCCGCCTCCTGCTGCCGCCACCGCGTGCTCGCCCACGACCACCACGCGATCGCCTCGACCAACGCGGCGCAGCACCTTCGCGCGCGCGTCGCGCGCGGCATGCACCGTCGCCTTCGTGAGCACGTCGGCGACGAAGATGCGGCTCTGCGACCAGTCGCGCCGGAACAGCGAGGCGTAGTACCCCGCCACCTTGGGGTGCCCGATGATCACGCCCACCTCGCGGTTGCCCTTGAAGCTGTTCTCCGTCCAGTTGATGGAGCCCACGAAGACCTCGCGGTCGTCGATGATGACGCCCTTGGCGTGGATCTTCTCGAGGTGCGTGGTCTCGAGGTTGATGACCTTGGCGGCGATGTCGAGGCCCTCGGCGCGCGCCAGCTCGTTGAGCCACGCCACGGTGTCGTCGTTGTCGCGGTCCTCGTCGCCCTGCACGTTGTACCAGGTGGAGTCGAGCAGCACGCGCACCTGCACGCCGCGACGGGCCGCCGCCACCACCGCCTGCAGCGCCAGGTTGGGCGCGTTGTCGGCGTCGTCACGCTCTTCGCTGTCCGGATCGGAGCTGTCGGCCTTCTTGCCCCACCGGCGCCGGATGCTGTTCTGCTCGACGTACAGGCTCTTCTTCGCGCGCGCCATCATGCCGAGGATGGCCGAGCGCTCGTTGAGGCTGGTGTCGGGCGAGAGCACCAGCTCGAGGTCCATGGTGTCGGTGACGGTGAGCGCCTTCGCCGGCTCAGCGTACTGGCCGCGGTGCAGCTCCTCGTCGGGGACGAAGCTCTCCTTGCGGTACGGCAAGCCGTACGCGTCGTCGGGCGCGGCGTCGATGGCGATGACGTCGGACGACCGCCCGCCGCGAAAGTCGGCGTCCCACACCTCACGTAGCTGCTTGACCAGGCGCGGCTCGTCCACGTGCACCATCCACCCGCGGTTGCCGAACGAGTTGAACACGGGCACGCCGGTGCGCCCGAAGTTCTCGGTGCCGATGATGGCGCGTCGGTCGTCGACCAGGACGTACTTGGAGTGATCGAAGCGGTAGCGCGGCTTGAGCTTCGACCCCTTGGGGGTCGCGAGGAAGTGCACGCCGATGCCCGCCTTGTGCGCGCGATCCGCGAGCCACCGTTCTTGGTCGGGGATACCGCCCACGGGCGAGCCCTCGAGGAAGATCTGCACGTCGACGCCGCGACGCTTGGCCTTGATCAGCTCCTCCACGATCTTCGGGTTCGTCAGCTCGTAGATGCGCACGCGCAGCTCCCGCTGCGCGCTCTGGATGGCGGCGACCAGCTCGGCGTAGTTGTTGTCGGGCGCGCTGGTCGCCGTCACCGTGGCGCGCCCTTTGAACGGGCGCGACACGAAACGCGACTGCCCCGCGATCTCCACGCGGTGCGTCGGCTCCTCGCCGAGCACCTTGCGCGAGAAGCCCGAGTCCCAATCGGCGGCGGTGTTGGTGTCGGCGAGCACGCGGCCCTGCTCGTCGCGGTCGCGGGCCAGCACCTGCCCCTTCCACCCATAGAAGCTGGTCTTCTTGAGGCGCACCGCCGGGCCCTTCCACGGCAGCCCGGCCAGCGTGGTGTCGTCGTAGTAGCCCTCCTTGCTCACCTCATAGGCCACGAAGTCGATCACCTGTCCGGCGTCGTCGAGGAGCGCCACCGCGCCGTGCTCGGCGGGCAAGAGCAAGAAGGCGCCGCCCTGCAGGTCGTCGACGTCGGGGCGGGTGTCGGTGGCCTCGAACGCCGGCAGGGCGCCGAAGACCTTCACGAAGCCCTCGGCCGACGCGGCCAACCAGATCTCGCCGCCCGGCGGGATGACGGCGCCCTCGGGCAGCTTGAGCGAGCGCTGCAGGCGCGCGCGCAGCTCCCCGCCGGCGCCGCTCTCCGACGTGCCCTGATCGACCGGCGCGCCCTCGATGGCCGTGCCCTTCTTGGGCTTCACCGCCACCGCCTCGGAGAGCGCGAAGCCCGCCACCTGCGCGGGTCGCTTGAGGTCCGTGTTGATCAGGCGCACGGCGCTGTCGGGCTCGGGCGTGCCGGCGAGCACGCCGTCGAAGTGCACGCCGGAGATGCGCACCGGCGAGGCGGCCAGCGCCGCGGTCGCCGCGCACCAGGCGGCGACGAACACCCAGGGGATCTGCAAGCGCACGGCGCAGGTGTAGCGGAATTGGACCCGTGACCGCACCCCTCGGCGTCCTGAGCGGGACAGGCGCGGCCGGGATCGAGCACCCCGGCGGCCGGTTCGCTAGGATGACCACGACGTCATGCCGCGTCCCGGCCCCCTGCTCAGGCTCGTTGGCTCGCTCGAACGCCGTCGTGGCGGGCGCGCCTTCCAGCTCTCGCTCGCGCTCATGCGCGCGGGCTCCGCGTCGCCCTTGGCGCTCAGCCGGCAGGCGGCCGTGGGGCCACGGGCCTACGTCATCGGCGCCGGCGAGCGCGTGGACCTGGCGGTGCCGAGCTCGGGCACACAGCCGCTCCTGCCCCGCCACCTGGGCGTCATCGCCGTGCCGCGGGCCGACGGCGTGATCCTGCGCGGCGTGTCGCTGCACCCCGAGCGCGAGCTGCAGGTGGCGCCCGTGCCCACGGACCGCGAGGGCACGTCCTCGATACCCGAGGCGCCAGCGGCCGGCGGGGCGGTGGCGCGAGGCGGCCTGAGCCTGCTGTTCGACGGCCTGCGCCTCGACGTGCGCGCCGAGCTCGAGAACCCCACGCAGAGCGGCGGCGACGGGGCCGACGGCATCCTCGAGATCTTCCCGGTGGGGCAGCAGCTCAGCTTCTTCGCCGGCGCCGGCATGCGCGCCATGGGCGACGTCCTGTCGTCCATCGCCGGCCCCGCGGGCGGCGGCCACGCGGTGCCCGCGCTGGTGCTCTCGCACGAGGAGCCGCCCCCGGCAGGCGGAACGCTCATGCTGCGCACGCGGTTGGGCGTCCATCGCGTGGAGGTCACCGACGACGAGCTGCGCCGCGGGCTCTTGATCGGGCGCTCCCGCCGCTGCGTGCTCGGGCGCGGCTTCGACGAGAACGACGGCCTGTCGCGCGTGCACGCGCTGGTCATCGCCCTCGACGACGGCGTGTACGCGCTCGACCTGGCGAGCCGCTACGGCCTGCGCGACGTGTCGCGCCCAAGCCGCCTGATCCCGGCCGCCCGCCTCGACGACGGCGTGGGCTGCCTGGTGTACGGCGCCGGCCACCTGACGTTCGAGGCGTGAGGCCCGCCTCGAGGCGGGCTACTCGGCGGTCGCTGCCGCGCGCGCCAGCTGCTCGAGCGGTGGCAGGGGCGCCTCGAACGCGTCGAAGGGCTCGCCGTCGAGCGCGAACACCGCCGTCTGCACGAGCACGACGGGCACCACCACGTTCGGCAGCCGCAGGTCGCCGCCGGTGCCGACGACGTCCCACAGGGCGCCGCCGTCGAACACGCGCGCGCGCACCAGGTCGGCGCCCGCGCCGCCCGGGATCACCACCGACGCGCGGCCCGCGGCGGGCACGTCCTCGAGCACGAAGGCGCCGCGGGGAGGCGACAGCAGCTCGCCAACCTCCGTGAGCGCCGCCAGCGCGCCGCTCGCCTGGGCCACGCTGGACGCGCC
>CAZONM010000195.1:0-10774 GCA_964580865.1 uncultured Myxococcales bacterium
GCGTCGCGCGTGCGCCTCGAGCTCGACGCGCTCGACGCCGCGGTCGATGCCGCGGCCACGCGCGACGACGCGCTGGCGGGTGGCGAGGACTGGGCGCTGTTGTTCACCGCGCGCGGCGCGCCGCCCATCGACGCCGTGCGCGTGGGTCGCGTGGTGGCGGCGGCCACGGAGGCCGACGTGGGCGTCTGGCTCGACGGCGCGCCCCTGCCGCGTCGCGGGTGGGAGCACTTCGGTCAGCACACGTAAACGGCCGATCGACCGACGCCGCGGCCGCGCGGCCCGCTAGCGTCCGTCGTCAATGCCGCTCGCACGCTCGCTCGTGATCGCGCTCGCCGTCGTCGTGGCCGCGGGGGCCCTCGAGGGCTGCGCCTCGGCCCGCCCGACCGCCACCCAGAAGCACAAGAAGCGCGGGGCGCGCGCTCGGCCGCCCACGGACGCCGCGGCGCTCGCGGCCGCCGACGCCAGCGCCGAGCGGTTAGCGGACGCGATCGACGCGGGCGCGGTCGAGCTCACCGACGCCGTCGACGAGGGGCTCGTCAGCTACTACCACGACTCCCTGGCGGGCAACCCCACGGCCAACGGCGAGCGCTACCGCCTGGCGGGCGCCACGTGCGCGCACAAGACGCTGCCCTTTGGCACCATCGTCGTCATCGAGGACACCGAGACCGGCAGGCTCGCCACCTGTCGCGTCAACGACCGCGGGCCGTTCGTGAAGGGGCGCGTGCTCGATGTGTCGAAGCGCGTGGCGCGCGACCTGGGCCTGCTCGACCGCGGCGTGATCCGCGCGCGCCTGCGGCTGATCGTGCCCACGGCCGCGTAGCGCGGTGTCGGTGAAGGGCCGAGTCGTCGGGTCGAACCTGTCGCCGCCGCCCTGAGCGCTCCCGCGGGTCGCTCGGTCGCCGTCGCTGGAGTAGTGTACGACGGCATGCGGTACCGCACGCAGGTCGTAGCCGTCGGCGGTCAGGATGGCTACCGGCGCCACCTGCCCGCGGGGTCCGACGACGACGCTGGGAACGCACTCGCGCCACGACGGCGGCCGTTCTCCGGGTCGCGCCTCGATCCGGTCGAGCGACGCTCGCGCCCGCCCTCAACGCGGGTGATTCCGCGCGCGAGGGATCGTGGCGGTGCCGGCGTTGCCGGGGCCAGGTCTGGCCGGCGCGTCCCCTCGCCGTCTCGCGGTCGGGAGTGGCCCAGGTTCGACGCCAGCCTGCGAGACCACGGCTTCGCGGCCATGCGGGTGGTAGGCGCATGACCGCACCGCGCGGCGCTAGGGACGTTGGCGTTGGCACTGTCGCGGTCGCCGTCCTCGCCGTCCTTTTGCTGGCGCGCTTCCTCGTGCACGCGGCGACGCTCGCCGGCTACCCCTGGGACTGGGATCCGAGCGAGGGGCAAGCGATCGACGGCGCGATGCGCCTGCTGGACGCGCCCGGCACGTACTTCTCGACGACGGCGGCCGCCCCGACGTCGCAGCCGTACCCGCCGCTCTTCTCGATCCTGTGTCTGCCGGGCGTCGCCGCGTTCGGCGCCTCGCTCGCCGTGGCGCGCATCGTCGCCTGCGCCGCCACCGTGGCGCTGCTCGTCGCGGTCGTGATCCTTGCGCGCCGCGCGGGCCCGCCCTGGCTCGCCCTCGCCGCCGCCGCGGTCGTGGTCGTCGACGAGTCACGCTCGTTCTGGCTGGTGCTCGCGCGCGTCGACTCGCTGCTCGTGGCGTTGCTCGTGTGGGCAACGGTGGTGGCGATGCCGCGCACGCTCGCGCGCCACGGCGACGTCCTCGACCCCCGGCGCGCGCTCGTCGGGGCCGCGCTGCTCACCCTCGCCGCCTTCGCCAAGCAGACGGCGGTCCTCCATGCGCTCCCGCTCCTCGCGGCCTGGCTCGTCGTCGACCCGCGCTCGGCCCTCCGGCTCGGCGCGGCCCTCGGCGTGGCCGGCGCCCTGAGCGCGGCGCTTCTCGTCGCCGTTTGGGGCGACGCGGTGGTCGCCGGCCAGGCCGCCCTCGCGGGCCACCCCTGGAAGGCCGCGCAGGTCACGAGCAATGTCCTGCGCTTCGCCAAGGACGACGGCGCCCACCTGATCGGCGCGCTCGTCGCCGCGGCGGTCCTCGCTCGCGCGGCCGCCGCGGGTCGCAGTGCCGAGACCGCGGAAGCGGCCGAGCGAGCGGCAACGCGTCCTGCGCTGGCGGCACTGACGGCCGCTCCGTCCTCGCTGGTGCTCGTGGCGATGGGCTTGGTCGCGGTCCCGCTGATCGGCAAGCACGGCGCGATGTGGAACTACTTCCTGCTTCTGCATGTTGCCGGTGTGCTGTTGTTCGTCGAGCTCATGGCGCGAACGCTTCCGCTGCGGCCCTGGCTCGCGCCGGCGGCGGTGACGCTCGCGCTCGGCTGGGGCGCGCTGCGCGGCCCCTTCCCGCTGCCCGACGACGAGGACCGCCGCACCGGCGCGGTCATCTATGACCTCGTGCGCGAGCGCGGGGCGCCCGTGCTCGCGACCAAGCTCGACCTGCTCTATCCGCTGGTGGGGCAGCCCGCCGAGATCGAAGGCGACAGCTTCGTGTGGATCGGGCGGGAGGGGCACCCGGACATCGATCGGGTGTTCAACCGGCTGCAGCGCGGCCACTACCGCACTGTGCTCCGGCGCACGTACCTCTGGCCGGTGAACCTCGATCAAACCCTCATCTTGCCGCGCTACACCGAGGTTCTTCGCTGCAAGGTCGGCCTGTGGTTCGGCGACGATACGTACCGCGTCTTCCTGCCGCGCGGTGAGCGATTCGCCCTGCCGGAGGATCGTGGCCGGTGCGTTGTCGTGCCCGGTGAGGCCCCGCCGTGAGCCCGGCCGACCGAGTCGGCGCCGCCGGCGCCCTGGCTGCGGCCGTCGTCGTCGCGCTGTTGCACTTGGCGCTGGAAACGTCCCAGGGGCATGTCGTGGGCGTCGACCGCACGCTCTACGACGTCCCGCTCCTGTGCGCGCTGCAGCAGGCCGTCGCCGACGGGGGCCTGCCCTGGGTAGCCCGCGCCGTCGGCAACGGCATGCCGCTCGTCGCCGAGCCGGGGACCGGCGCGCTCTACCCCCTCCGCTGGCTCGCCGTTCCCTTCGCGCCCGAGACCGGCGTCGCGCTGTTCGCCGGGCTTCACTTCGCGCTCGCCGCCGCCTCTGCCGCCTTGCTCGTGCGCTCGTTCCGCGTCCGCGCCGTCGCCGCCGCCGCCAGCGGCGTCGCCTTTGCCGTGGCCGGCCCCGTCGCCGACCTCGCCCTCCACGGCAACTACGTCGTCGGCGCGACCTTTTTGCCGCTCGCCTGGGCGGCCGCGCGCCGGGCCCGACGCACCGGCGGCGCAGGCGCCCTCGTCACCGTCGTGGTGGCGCTGACGCTCTGCTTGTACGGCGGCGAGCCGCAGGCGTTCGCCGTCGCCGCCGCCCTGGTCGTCGCCGAGGCCGCGCTGGCGGCGCTCTGCGTTTGGCAGGCGCGGCGCGGCCGGTACCGGGCGCGTGTCCCCGCGCTCGCCGTCGGCCTGCTCCTCGTCACGCCGGTGTTGGCCGTCGCCGTCGCCGGCCCGCAGCTGGCGATCACGCTCGGTGAGTCGGGCGCGGGTGGCCGCGGCGGGCTGCTCGAGGTCGAGGAGGCGCTGCGTGGCGACCTGCGACCGGCAGTGGCCCTCGGCGCCGTGCTGCCGGGCGTCGCCGCGCGCGCGGTCGCGCCCGGTGTGAACCTCGTCGAGGTTGCCGCAGGGGCGCGAGCGACGTACAGCCTGTGGTCGGTCACGCCCTACCTGGGCTTGGCCCTGCTGTGCGCGGTCGGCGCCGGCGCCCGGTGGCGCCGCGCCCGCCCGCTCGCGGCGTTGGCCGCGCTAGGCTTCGCCGCCGCCCTCGGGCGCAGCTTGCCGGTGATGCCGCTGCTCGTCACGCTCGTGCCGCCGCTGCGGTTGTTTCGCTACCCGCAGAAGTACCTGGTGGTGACGGCGCTCTTCGCGATCGTGGCCGCCGCGGTGGTCGCGGAGGCCGCGGCGCGCTCCTCATCCAGGTGCCGCACGCTCGCGCGCACGCTCCTCGCAGGCCTGCTCGTGGTGCTCGTCGGCGCGGTCGCCGTCGCTGGTGGCGCCGACGCGGTCGACGGCGTCGCGCTGGCCCTACGGCCGGGCGCGCGCGAGGTGGGCCTGCCGTCGCTCTCGATGTCGCTCCTCCTCGGGCTTGGTCACGCCGGCGTCGCGGTGGGGGTCGCCTTCGTGGTGGTACGCGTGGGCCGTCCGCGGCTCCTGCCGGTGGTGGTGGCCGCCGACCTCGCCGTGGCAGCCGTCGCAGCGTGGCCGCGCGGTGAACCCCTCGTCGACGTGCCGGCGCCGGCGGCGTCGCTGCCGCCGATCGACGGCGAAGGGGCGCCCCTCGTCTGCGTCGAGCCGAAGCTCGTCGCGGTCCCGCTGCGCATCCCCGGACGCGATCCAGCATGGTCGCGGGCGCTGTGGCAGCGGCTCACCGGCGTGCCGTTGCTCCAGGCCTGCGGCGGAGCGCCAACGCCGATCTCGTACCTCGCGTTGCAGGCGCGGCCGAACCGCCTGCTCGAAGCGGCCCTGGACGAGCCCGCGACGTCGACGGCCGCGGCGCGCGCGCTCGGCTGCGCGTACGTCGTCCGCGACGGTGCGCCCGTGGACCCGGCGCTCGAGCCCGCGCCGCTTTCCGCCCTCGGCGAGCTGTCACGGAAGAGCGGGCGCACCGTCAGCGCCTTCCGCCTCTCCGGATCGATGCCGAGCGCCGTCGTCGTCGCCGAGCCGCGGCTCGTGGCCGGCGATGCCGCCGCCATCGTCGACGCCAGCCTCGGAGACGGTGCCGCCGCCATCGACGACCCACGCGCCACGTTCGCCGGCGCCCTGCCGCGCGCGACGGCGACCGTGAGCGGGCTCACCGGTGACGACGCCGGCGACGTGGTCGTCGCGCTCGCCGGCGCCGGCCCTGCGGTCGTCGCCGTGCGCACCACCTGGCTGTTTGGCTGGCATGCCACGCAGGGTGGGCGGGCCCTGCCGGTGCTGCGCGCTGCGGGGCAGCACGTCGCCGTCGTCGTCGATGACGTCCGCGTCGGCCCCGTGCGCCTGCGCTACGAACCGCCTGGCCTCATCGCCGGCCTCGTCGTCGGCGTCGCCGGCGTCATCGGCGTCATCGCAGCCGCCGCGCTCGCCGCCGCCGTCAGGTTCCGCCGCCGCGGCTCATCTTCACCCGCGTGAGGCCGACGGCGGTCATGCGCAAGAGCTCGGCGCCGTGGCGAAAGCGCTGGATGTTGGTCTCGCCGTAGGTGCGGGCCCGGTAGCGGATCGGAACGTCGATGATGCCGAGCGCGAGGATCGCCGCCGGGAAGAGGAGCTCGAAATCGCCAAAGGGATCGAAGTCGCCAAACTCCTCGCGCCACCGCACGAAGCGTTCGTAGTCACGCCGCCGCAGGAGCTTGGTCCCGCACAACGTGTCACCGAATTTGTCGTCGAGGACGAAGCTGACCGCGCGGGCGAAGAAGACGTTGCCGAGCCGGTTGAGGAAGCGCATGGAGTCGTCTTCCATCGGATACACGAGCCTGCTGCCGTTGATGAAGTCGCCATGGCCTTCAACCCAGGCGTCATAGAACCGATGCAGGAGCTCAGGGGGCATCGTTAGGTCGGCGTCGAGGATGGTCAGCAGCTCGCCGGAGGCATGGGAGAAGCCGAGGCGCACGGCGTCGGCCTTGCCCTTGCCGGTCTGCTTGAGCGCGCGCACGGAGTGGGGTCCATCCCAAGCAGTGATGGCGCGCTGGATCTCGTCCCAGGTGCCGTCGCTGCTGTTGCCCTCGACGAAGAGGATCTCGAGCGGGGAGCGGTCCCAGCCGCGCAGGCGATCGAGCGCCGCCTGAATGTTGCCGCGCTCGTTGCGCGCCGGGATGACGACGCTCAGCGACGGCGCCGATGTCGCCTTCTTCACCGGCCGCAGCACGATGGTCCAAGTGAGCGCGGCGCCCTTCAGCGGCGGTAGCAGCGCGGCGGCTGCGCGCGAGAGGCGCTGCAGCGACGGCAACGGCGGCGCCGGCCACGTCGACTGCTCGACCCGGGCCACCGCAAAGCCGGCGAGCGCAGCGAGGTTCTCGATGTCGGTCCTGGTGACGAACGTCGACGGCAGTTGGCCGCGGCGCACGCCGGTGATGTTGGCGGCCTGGTAGGCCCAGCGCAGGTAGGGGCTGAAGGCGACGAGCGCAACTCGCGCCGATCGCGGCAGCACGGTCGAGAGCCGGTGCAGCTCGCCCTCGATGTCGTCGGAGTGGTTCGCGGTGCCGTAGAGCACGACCAGGATGGGATCGACGCGCTCGGCGTCGAGGGCGGCGACAATGGTGGCGGCCTCGGCGACGGTGTCGACAGTGATCGCGCGCGGATGCCTGAGCGCCAGCGCCTCACCGCCGTCGGCGACGAACACGACCGCGTCGAAGAAGCGGGCGAACGACGCGAGGCTGGCCGCAACCTCGTCACGGTAACGCTGGCGGACGGAGGCCAAGCCGATCATGGAGCACCTGGGCTGCGCGTGCGGCGCAGCAGTTCGACGTCGACAAAGCTGGCATAGCGCGGTGACAGCCGCCGCAGGGCCTCGTCCAGTGCCGTTGCCACGGGTACCATGGGCCCGGGTACGAGTGACCACCGTTTGAGCCCGCCGCTCAGCCAGTAGCGCAGCGCGGTGTGCGGCTCGCGGCGCACGACCTCGAGCAGCGGGTGCTCGCGAGCGAAGCGGGCGGCGTCGCGCTCGAAGACGATCCACGGCAGCGCACCGTTGGCGTCGGAGAGCGGGCCGGTGCTCGGGAAGCTCCAGCGCGCGGCTCCGTCATCGAAGGGCTCATGGTGAAGGTGGCGCAGAACGAAGCGGCCGGGGATCCCCGGCCACTGGTCGATGATCAACGCGCGCCCGCCGGGCGCCAGGCATCGCGCCAGCTCGCGGAACAGCGAGTCGGCGTCGCCGATGTGGTGCAGCACGTTGGTCAGGAACACCGCGCGCAGGGCGCCGTCGGCGAACGGCATGCAGCACGCGTCAATCACGCGGTCGACGCCCGCGTAGGCGATGACGTCGGAGGTGATGATCCCCGGCACCCGGTCTTTGGCGAAGCCGCCACCGGAGCCGAGCTCGAGCACGTGGCCGTCGACCTCGGTGCGTGCCAGCACCTCCCGGTACTTGCGGTAGTGCTCCTCGTAGAGCGCGCGGAGCGCGGGCTTCTCACGGATGCGCGCCGCCAGGGCGGCGAAGCGCTCCGGTGCGTCGAGTCCGTCGGCGGGGGCGCCATCAGCGCGCATCGAGGAGTCCGTCGGCCACGACGACGGCGCGGGTGGCGCGTGTTCCCGTTGTCCGCGCAGCGCGACCCCGCCGGCCGGGGGCTCGCGACCACGTGGTGAACAGGGCGTCGAACCTCATGCGGCTCTTCCTCGCCGCGTCGCAGCGAGCCGCGGCTCCCACGCCGGCCACCACCCGAGCGCGTGCTGCCGTCGCGGCGAGCACGCGCCCCCGGGGGCCGCCACGACAGGCGCGCCATCGCCACCCGCCGCGCGCTCGCGGGCGGCGGGCAGCCGAAACGGTCGGCCCAACCCGTGACCGCACCCGTTCGCCAGCGCGCCCCGTACGACCTCCCACGACGAACACCTCGAGTGGCCCATCGGATCCCGCGCCGACCCGAAGCGATCCCGTCGGCGCGCCCAGCGTACACCCCCGGCGCTTCCCGCCGCGAACGCGAACGCACGTGGGGGGCGTCACCGACCTGGCCGTGGTGCTCTTCGTGCTTATCGACGACGACGGCGCCGGTGTCGGTTGACCCAGAGGCTCGGCACACGCACCACCCCACCACGGCCCGCCCGGATTTGCGCCCGACGCGACCGCGCGCGTAGCGTTGCCCATGCTGCGCGGCCGGCTCGCCCTCAAGATCCTGTTCGGCAACGCCATCACGGTGGCCGTGGCCATCGTGCTCTACCTCGGCGTCGGCTGGGTGTTCGACGATCAGCGCATCAACGTCGAGAGCTTCCTCGTGTTCGCCGGCGTGCTCGCGCTGGTGGCGCTCTTGGTCAGCCTGGTGTACTCGCGGGTCATCACGCGCAACATCGACGTGCTCTACGAGAGCGCGTCGACCATCTCGCGCGGCGACCTGTCGCGCCTGGTGCAGTTCGAGATGCCGTCGCGCGTGCCCGACGAGGTCGACTCGCTCGCCTCTGCCATCAACCAGATGCTCGAGAACCTGCGCGAGCTGGTGTCGCGCCTGCAGAAGACCGCGCGCCACGTGGCATCGTCGGCCAACACGCTGTCGGCCGCGGCCGAGCGCGTCACTACGGCGAACAATGGCGTGGCGCAGTCGGTGTCGTCGATCGCGCGCTCCGCCGAGCTGCAGCGCGAGCTGGTGCTCAAGGCGAGCCAGCTCATGAAGGAGATCGCCGAAGGCATCGAGAAGAGCGCCGCCGCCGCCGAGGCCGCGGCGCGCGCGGTGGCCGAGACGCACACGGCGGCGCGCACCGGCACCGAAGTGGCGAACCTGGCGGTCGAGAAGCTGCATCAGGTGTTCGAGCGCGTCGAGAGCGCCTCGGAGCGCGTGTTCGCCTTCGGCGAGAAGAGCCAGGCCATCGGCAAGATCGTCGACGTCATTACGCAAATCTCGCAGCGCACTAACCTCTTGGCGCTCAACGCCACCATCGAGGCCGCGCGCGCTGGCGAATACGGCCGCGGCTTCGCCGTCGTCGCCGACGAGGTACGCAAGCTCGCCGAGTCGTCGGGGCGCTCCGCCGATCAGATCACCGTGCTCTTGTCGGACCTGCGGAAAGACGCCGACCTCGCCGTGCAGGGCATGGGCGACTCCACGCGCGACCTGCAGGCGAGCCGTGAGGACCTGCGCTCGATCATCCAATCGCTCGATGGCATCGTGGCCTCCGCCATGCGCGGCGCCGAGAAGGCCGAGCAGATCGCGCGCTCGTCGTCGGGTCAGCTGCAGGGCAGCCAAGAGATGGTGACCGCCATCGGCCACATCTCCGACCTGGCGGCGCAGAACGCCACCTCGACCGAAGAGGTGCAGCGCGCCACCGCCAACCAGACGGTGGTCATGGAGCGGCTGTCGTCGTCGGCCTTGGAGCTGTCGAACATCTCGCTCGAGCTCGAGGAGGTCGTGAGCCGCTTCAAGCTCGAGCGCGACAAGGCGAGAGGCTCCGAGGTGCCACAGCTCGCCGAGGCGCCCCGCGCATGAAGAAGCTCGCGCTCACGCCCTGCGTGATGTGCAAGGTGGGGGCCGAGCGCATCGCCGTGCCGGTGGCCGACGTCTTCAAGGTGCTGCCCGCCACGCGGCCCTGCCGCATGCCGCGCCTGCCGGCCGCCATCATCGGCATCGCCCACCACCGCGGCCGCATCATCACCGCCGTCGACCCGGGGGCGCTGTTGTTCGACACGCCGGCTGGGCCGGCGGGCGCCGAGGCGCGCCTCCTGATCCTCGATCGCGGCCAGCGGCACCTGGCGCTGGCGGTGGACGCCGTGGACGAGATCGAGCCCCTCAAGCTCGGCCCCGAGCTGCCCGATGGCCAGCGCCCCGGGCTCAAGGTCGCCGAGCACCGCGGCAAGGCGGTGTTCGCCGTCGACACCGACCGTTTGGTGGCGAGCGTCCTGGCGTTGTGATCGGGGCCAGGAAACGTCCCGCGATCGGCGGTACCACTCACGAATTTCCTTTACGGGCGAGGTTCGGTGTAGAACGCCAGGGACTCCTTGTGTGATCGGGCGGCCCGCCGCGGGCGCGCCCAGAAGGTGGCTTGCATGCCCAAGCGGGTGCTCATCGTCGACGACGCCGTGTTCATGCGCGACATGATCAAGGACATCTTCAGCGGCGGCGACTTCGAGATCGTCGGCGAGGCCGTGCACGGCGTCGAGGCGGTCGACAAGTACAAGGAGCTGCGCCCTGACCTGGTGACCATGGACATCGTGATGCCGTTCAAGAGCGGTATCGAGGCTACCAAGGAGATCCTGGCGTTCGACGAGAAGGCCACCATCATCATGTGCTCGGCGCTCGGCCAGGAGTCGCTGGTGATGGAGGCCATCGAGGCCGGCGCCGCCGACTTCATCGTCAAGCCCTTCAAGGCCGACGACGTGCTGGCCGTGGTCAAGAAGGTCCTCGCCGCGCGAGGCAGGTAGGCCCGGGCGCCCGTGGCCATCGACCGCGGCAAGTACCGACGAATGTTCATCGAGGAGGCCCGCGAGGGCCTCCGCGCGCTCGGCAACCACCTGGTGGAGCTCGAGAAGCTCGAGGTTGCGCCCGCCGACGGCGCCAAGCCAGCCGGGCACGCCAGCGCGACGCACGAGGCCATGGACGCCGCGTTTCGGGTAGCGCACAGCCTGAAGGGCATGGGCGCAGCGATGGGCTACACGGCCTTCGCCGAGCTGGCACACCGCTTGGAAGATCTGGCCGACATCGCGCGCCAAGGTCGCTCTATCGGCAGCGAGGGGTACGACCTGCTCTTGGAGGGCAGCGATCGCCTCGAGGAGCTGGTGGAGCGCGTGGCCGCCGGCCACGAGGACATGGAGCTCGGCGCGCTACCCGGGCGCGTGCAGGCGTTGGTGGAGCGCCTGCGGGCACAAGACGCGAGCACCGTGGTGCCCACCGACGCGTCATCGCCGCCTGCGCCGCGCGCACCGGCGCCGCCCCCCGCCCAGCCGGGCCTCTTGACCGTGCGCGTGCGCATCGCCGCCGACGCGCCGCTCCCGCAGGTGCGCGCCTTCATGGTGCACAAGGCGCTCAGCGCGCTGGCCGGCTGGCGTGAGACGTTCCCCGCGCCCGACG
>CAZONM010000196.1:0-253 GCA_964580865.1 uncultured Myxococcales bacterium
CCTGGCCAAGCTCGCGGCCGCGCTCGTGGGCGCGCTGGTGGTGGCGCTGCCCCCCGCGGCCACGGCGGCGCTGTTGGCGACGCGCGGGGCGCTGCCGAGCGTGGGCGCCGTAACGCTCGCCTCGCTCGCGCTCGGCGTGCTCGCGCTGGTGGCGCTGGCGCTCCTGGTCGCCGCCATCGTCGCCGACGCGGGCTGGGCCGCCGCCGTCGTCATGCTCCTGTCGCTAGCGCTCGTGTGGCTCGACGTCGACGGC
>CAZONM010000196.1:263-10752 GCA_964580865.1 uncultured Myxococcales bacterium
GGCCGCGCGCTCGACGTGCTGGCGAGCGCGCGCGCCAGCGCCTTGCCGTTGCGCACGGTGGCGCTCCTCGTGGTGGGCGTGGGCACGCTCGTCACGTGGGCCGCCATCTGGGCGTCGCCCACGGCGTCGGGCGAGCGGCGCACGGTGCGCTCGCTGGTGGCGCTGGCGCTCGGCGGCGCGCTCGGCGCCGCCGCGAGCCAAGTGAGCGGCGCCGTCGGGTCCGCCCTCGCCGTCGACGTGCGCGCCCGCGCGGCCGAGGCCACGGCCATCGGCGAGCTGCCCGTGCTGATGGTGGCGCTGGCGGCGGTCGTGGGCGTCGGCGCGCTCGCGGTGGCGTGGTGGCGTCGTTGACGACGTCGCCACCGCGCGCTCGACGTCAGTGGACCTCGGGGCAGCCGTCGGGATCGACGGCGTAGATGTCGACGGGCTTGTTGATGGGGCAGTTGCCGGCGTCGAGCGCCACGATGCCGCCGATGCCGCAGCCCACCGCCTGACACAGGAGCGTGCCGCCCACGAGGCCGACGTTGCACTGATCGCCTGCCTGGAAATACACGTCGCTGTCGCCGGGGGTGTGCGCCACGCAGCCGCGGTCGTCGCCGGGCGAGAACACCACGTTGCAGCCCACGGGCACCGGCGTGGCCGCCGGGCACGACACGGATAGGCAGTCACCGAGGAGAAAAATGTCGACCTCCACGGGCTGGCACGGATCGTCGGCGGGCGGATCGTCGGCAGGCGGATCGTCGCTCGGCGGATCGTCGGCAGGCGGATCATCGGCGGGCGGGTCGTCGCTCGGCGGATCATCGACGCTCGGATCGTCGACGGCGCAGCCCTCCGCCTCGACGATGGTGGTCTCGTTCTCGCGCACCTCCACCGGCAGGCTCGCCTGGAAGCCGGTGGCGCGCACCACCAGTACGTACGAGCCCTCGGGGACGTCGTCGAACGCGAACCGGCCGTCGCCGTCGGTGGTGGTGACGACGGTGTTCTCGTCGTCCATGGGCAGGCTCACCTGCGCGCCCACGATGACGTCGCCCACGTGGCGGTTGCACACGCGTCCCTCGATACGGCCCTGGCCGGGCACGCCGGGCAGGTCGCGGCACGCGGGATCGACGACGATGGCGGTCTGCCCGCTCTCGATCTCCGCGTAGTAGCGGCGCACCACGTCGTCGACCTCGGCGGTGATGGTGGCCGGCCCCGCGGGCAAGTGCTCCATCACCCAGGCGCCGTCAGCGTCGGTGAGCACGGTGCGCCCGGGATCGGCGTCGATCTGCACCGACACTTGACCGATGCCGCGGCCGGTGTCGGCGTCGCACACGCGCCCGCGCGCGTCGCCGGGCACCATGATCAGGGCCTCGCCGCACATGCACCCGGGCAGCACCACGAGGAGGAACGCGAACGATCGGCAGCGCACCATCGGATCTCCCGCGACGACCCCGCCCACCGCGGATGGTCTCGGCGCGGTGCGCGTGATGTTGCGCCCAACCGGTCACGATCGCGCGACCGTCCGATGTGCCCGACGTCCCACCGACACCGCCGCGGCTGCGCGCGTTACGACGCGAGCGCGCGGCCCACGTGCAAGCCCATGGCATACACCGAGATCTGCGGCGGCACGCCGATGGAGCTCGGGAACAGCGACCCGTCGGCTACCCACAGGTTCTCGAGGTGGTGGTGCTTGCCGTCGCTGCCCACGGGCGCGCGCGCGGCATCGTCGCCCATGGGCACCGACGACATCGGGTGCATGGCGCTGACGTCGATCTCGCCGCGCTCGACGGGCATGCGCGTGAGCGCCTCGAGATCGTCGCCGGGCCCGAGCACCAGCGGCACGCGCGTGGGCACCACCACGCTCTTCGCGCCGGCGGCGAACAGGAGCTTGGCGCACGCCCACAGCCCGAGCGCGAGCTCACGGCGATCGCCCTCGTCCGGCCAGTAGTCGATGGCGACGCCAAGCTCGCCGCTCGGCCGCACGGTGCCAAGCGTTCGGTCGTGGATCATGGCGGTGAGCACGCCCAAGTGCGGGTAGCGCTCCATCAGGCGCCGGTGCGCGCCGCCGTGGCCGGGCACCATGGTGGCGGTGCCCATCGGGTGCGCGAACGCGGGCACGATCCACGCGCGGTGCGCGCGCGCGTCGTCGGGGGTGTCGAGCTGCAGGTACTGCGTACACTCATAGCTCTGCGGGATGCCCTCCCACGCGCGCAGCGGCTCGGCGAAGTCGCCAGCGACGACGAGCCCCGGGTGCACCCGCAGGGTGGTGCCAGTGAGGCCGCTCGGATCGGGCACGCCCGAGCGCTGCAAGAGCGTGGCGGTGCCCGTGGCCGACGCCGCCAAACACACGCGCCGCGCGTTGACGGTGACGCGGCGAACCGGCCGGCGCGTCGTCGGATCGAGCGCCACAGCCTCGACGCCGCGCGCGGCGCCGCCGTGGTGCAGCACGCGCAGCGCGGCGCAGTTGCTCACCACCTGCGCGCCGGCGGCGACGGCGCGCGGCAGCATCACCTTCATGGCGTTGTTCTTGGCGTTGTAGCGACAGCCGACCTCGCAGAAGCCCGACGACATGCAGCCCGTGCGGTTGTGCGACAGCGCGCCGCCCTGCCAGCCGAGCGCCGCCACGCCGCGCTCGAGCATGCGGTTGTGCGCGCTGCGCAGCTCGGCCGGGATGGGCGAGACCGCGAGCAGGCGCTCGATCTCGTCGTAGAGGGCGTCCCACGTCGCGGGTGGTAGCTTCTCGAGGCCGCGCTCGCGCGCCCACTGCGCGCGGATGGCGGCGGGGATGCGCTTGCACAGGTTGATGTTGTGCAAGGTGGAGCCGCCCACGCCGCGCCCCTGCAGGATGGTCACCGCGCGGTCCCTGGTGGTGCGCGCGCCCGACTCCTGAAAGAGACGCGCGAACATCTCCTCCTCGCGCTGCGACATGTCCGCGGGCACCAGGTACTCGCCGGCCTCGAGCACCAGCGTGGCCACGCCCTTCTCCGCCGCCGCCATGGCCGCCGTCATACCGCCGGCGCCGGAGCCCACCACCACCAGGTCGGTGTCGAGCGTGACGTCGTGGGCGAAGGTGCTGGCGTCGAAGATCATGGCGCCGCCTTGGCGGGTGAGGTCCCCGAGCGCGGCAGCGCGCCCTTGGCCGCGCGCAGCGACTCGTAGGGCGCGCCCACCAGCTCGGGCGCGTTCAGCGGTGGCCACGGGCCCCCGTAGCCGAGCGCGCGCCAGCTCGCGGGCTCTTGGTACGCGCCGAGCATCACCAGCTTGCGCAGGCCGAGATACGCCTGCGCGAGCAGGCCGCCGCGGCCATTCAGCGAGAGCAGCCACGCCTCGCGCGCCGCGGCATCGAGCTTGGTGAAGCGCGCGCCGAACAGGGCCAGCGGTGTGGTGCCGTGCTCGACGAGCGCGAGCAGCTGGTGCACCTCACCTTGTATGGCGTCGGACATGGGCACGAGGTAGCGATCGACGTTGGCGGCGACGACGAGGCCGGCGACCTCGGGCACGCCGCTGAGCGCGCTGGCGGCGGCGGCGAGCACCTCGGCCTCCCACGAGCGCAGCACCGTGCCCGTCCAGCCGAGCTCGCGGTAGCCCATGAAGCGCGGCATGGCGCACGCGCCGAGCGCGGCCGCACCGCCCACGAGGAACACGCGGCGGCCGAGCTTCGAGCGCGTGGTCGCGCGGTCGAGGCGGGAGGACAAGCGCGGCGGCAGCTTGGCGCGCCAGTCGACGTCGTGGGGCAAGGGCCCGCGCCGGAGCGTGCTCCAGAACAGCACGCGCTTGTTGAGCTTGTGGCGCGCGGCGTCGGCCAAGAGCGCGGCGAAGGCCTTGCCCGTGTACACGGGCTCGCTGGTGACGCCCTCGGAGCGCAGCACCTCGACGGCGGCGATGGACTGCGCGCTCGGCACGCCGTAGCCGCGGCCGAGCTGCGAGCGCACGATGCGCACGGGCAGCGCCGCGCGCGCGTCGCACGGCACGCCGTGCGCGGTGAGCCAGCGCGCCGCAGCGGCGATGACGGAGCGCAGCGCGCGATCGGTGGCGAAGACGCGCTCCACCGTCGACACCGCGCGCACCTCGGCGCGCACGCCCGCGAGGCCGAGGCCGAGCGCCAGACCCGCGGCGGTGCCCGCCGTGCCGAGCGCGCAATAGACGACGTCGGGGGCCTCGAGCAGCCCGGCGTCGATCTGCGCGCGCAGCTCGAAGCCGGCGCGCGCGAACCCGGCCACCGCCGCGGGCAGCGTGCCGCCGGGCGGGATCATGGGCGCGCCGTCGACCACCGGCGAGAGCACCAGCGCCGGCTTGCGCGCCGCGATCTCGAGGCGGCTGCCGAAGTACGTGATGGCGCTCGGCCCCGACGCGACGAAGGCGAGGTTCTCGAGCACGCCCTCGGAGAGCGCCTCGTCGAACATGAAGGCGTCGAGCCGCTTGCCGAGCGCCGTGGCCGCCGCCGTGCACGCGGCCAAATGCCCGCTGCCGATGGCGCCGAGCGACGCGATGCGCGGCGCGTCGACGAAGGGCGCGGTGGCCAAGAGCACGTCGAGCTTCCGCAGCTTGTTGCCGCCGTGCAGGCCGGGCAGCAGATCGTCGCGCTTGACCGTGAGGGCGCCGAGGCCGAGGTGCGCGGCCAGCGCCGGCAGCGCGGTGAGCGGGGAGGGCTCCCGCACCCAGCCCACCGACGGCAGCTTGCTCATCGCGTCCGCGAGCGACATGGCCGTGCGGTAACGCGGTTGCGGGCGGGGACGCAAGCCGCGACGTCGAGCGCGCGGCTCACGGCGCGAACACCACAGCCACGCCGAGGTGATCCGACGCCGTCGTGCCGCCCGCGCGCTCGTCGAGCAAGCGCGCCCCCAGGAGCGACGACGCCA
Source organism: uncultured Myxococcales bacterium (assembly GCA_964580865.1). Classification (GTDB taxonomy): domain Bacteria; phylum Myxococcota; class UBA727; order UBA727; family VGSZ01; genus JACOUT01. The sequence goes on from CAZONM010000196.1 coordinate 5,102, forward strand.
GCGACGGCGACGCCAGCACGAAGTCGATACGCTCGCTCGGGCTCACCGCCGGGAAGGTGAGGCCCGGCTGCGACGGGTTCGCGCGCGCCCACAGGTCCACGAGCTCGGCGGTGAACGCGGCGATGGCTGCGCTGCCGGGGACGTCGTTCATATCGCCGGCCACGACCAGGGCGCGATCGCCTGGCGCCAGCTCGAGCAGGTCAGCGGCGGCGTCGGCGCGCGCACCCGCGGCGTTGTCGCCCACGTCGAGGTGGGTGGCCACGAAGCGCAGCGCGGTGCCGCGCACCGTCACGTCGACCCACACGGCCTTGCGCGCGAGGTTGACCCACGGCAGGTCGAGGGTACCGCTCTGCTCCACGGGGTGGGCGCTCAAGATCGCGACGCCCTCGTCGAAGGTGCCCTCGGGCCAGGTGGCCGCATGGGTGCCCACGCGCCGGCTCGTGAAGCCGCGGCCGAGCGCCGTCGCCAGGGCGGGCACGAGCTCATCCAGCTGCGGCGTCGACGACGCGCACTCCTCTTGCAGCGCCACCAGGTCGGGGCGCACGCGCAGGAGCGCGTCGATCACCAGCGGCCGCCGCGCGTCCCAGTCGTCGGTGCGGCAGCGCAGGTTGAGCGTGGCGATGACGAGCGGCGCAGCCGCGGTGTCGGCCACCGTGAGCACGCCGAGATCGCTGGGCGAGAAGCCGTCGTCGGAGCCGCCGAGGTCGGCGTAGCGCCACGCGCCGCCGCTCGGGCGGTAGCGGTAGGCGTAGGCGAAGAGGCCGGGCGCGTCGGGCGTGACGCGCGCCTGGTACTCGTCGTTGTTGTTGACCTGCACGTTGAACGCCGCGCCGACGCTCCGCCAACAGCGCCCTTCGTCGAGCGGCGAGCTGCCGAGGGGCCCATGCAAGAGCTCGGCCTCCATGCCCGGCGCCTGGCCCGGCGCCTCGGTGGCGCCTGCTTGGTACACCTGGCCGTAGATGGCGTCGGACTGCGCGCCCACCGCCCCCTGGAGCGTCGACGGGTATTGCACGTTGCCCCAGCCGCTCCACGAGGCGCCGCCGGTCACGTCGAGGTTCGAGGGCTCGCACGGGGTTGGGAGCGCGGTGTCGAGGGGCCAGCCGAGATCGCCTTCGCCCTCGCCTTCACCTTCGCCTTCACCTTCGCCTTCACCTTCGCCTTCGCCTTCACCTTCGCCTTCACCTTCGCCTTCGCCCTCACCTTCGCCCTCGCCTTCGCCCTCGCCCTCGCCTTCACCTTCGCCTTCACCTTCGCCTTCGCCTTCGCCTTCGCCCTCAGCCTGGCCCGCGTCTGACTCGGTGGCCACGGGCGCGCACACGCAGGCGGGCGTGACGAGGACGAGGAACGCGACCAGGCGCAACACGGCGCGCGATGGTAGCTCGCCGGCGCGCGCGCTCAACGCCTTGATCCGCCGCGCGGAACTTGCTCTCGTGCGCGGCGGTCGGCTGGCACGGGCGCGTGGCGCCATGCACGACCTCGGAGGAGACATGCGAAGGACACAGCTCGCGGCGGTGGTGGGGTGCGCGGCGGCGCTTTCGGGCTGCGGGCTCGACGCCCTGCCCGACGACAAGGCCGACTACGCCGGCTCTTGGACGGGCGAGACCATCGAGCTGCAGATCGGGTCCGACGCCAGCGTCGACTACCAGCGCAACACCATGGAATCGAGCTCCAGCATCAGCGGCAAGATCCAGCGCTTCGAGGGCGACGACTTCGTGGTGTATGCGGTGTTCAACTTCTCCTTCGACGTCGGCGAGACGCCCCACGAGGACGCCGAGGGCGTGCTGCGCATGACCGTCAACGGCGAGGAGCTGAGCCAATGATCGCCCACGACGTCACCAACACGCCTTGCGCACATGCGCGACCGCTCGCGCGCGGCGCCGCGGTCCTGATCGTGATCCTGGCGCTCGCGGGGGCCGCCGGCTGTTGCTGCCCTGGCGGCCCGGCCATCCCGACGGCGTCCTCGTGGGCACGGCTCACGGCTGCGCCCGCGGCGCCGGTCAGCGCTTCGGCCGACGCGCCCCGTTGATGAGCGCGCGCAGCCCTCGCTCGACGACCGCGGGGAAGGGTTGGCGCAAGAACCGCGCGGCGGGCCCGGGCTGAAACACGCTCTTCTCGTGCGAGAAGGCCTTGAAGCCTGCATGGCCGTGGTAGGCGCCCATGCCGCTTGGGCCCACGCCGCCGACGCGCTCGCCGCACTCGAGGCAGCGTCACTCGCGGCCCGTTCCACGGGAAGCGCGGACGGCCCGAAGAAGAAGCGGCTCACCGCGTTCCTCGAAGGCTTCTCGCTGCACGTGCTCCCGCACGGCGGGCTCGGCGAGGTCGCGTAGCGACCGGCCATTGCCGCTGCCGGCGCGCACCTGCGTGCGAACGACCGCCGCGGTCTCGAGCAGCTGTGCCGATACGGTGCACGTGGCGCCATCGCGCTCTCGCGGCTCTCCGAGCTGCCTGACGGGCGCGTGGCGTGCCAAATGAAGCGCCCGCTACCTGTGCTGCACGGCCGCCCTCGGGTAGCGAGCGAAGCTCGCGCCCATGGCGGCTGCGACGGCCGCACCCACCTGGTGCTCACCGGAGTGGCGCTGCTCAAGAAGCTGGCCCCGCTGATCCCGCCGCCGCGCTTCCACCTGCTGCGGTTTCACGGCGTGTTCGCCCCGAATTCGAAGTTGCGGTCGCTCGTGGTGCCAAAGCCACCCGCGCCGGCGGTCACGGAGGGTGCGCCGACGGACAAGCCGCGGGCGCGCCCGTCTCCGTCGCCCTATCGCCTCGACTGGGCCGCCGCGCTCGAGCGGGTGTTTGGCGCGGACGTGCTGAAGTGCGCGCGCTGCGACGGTCGGCTCGTGCTGCTCGACTTCATCGAGAAGCTCTCGGCCGTCAACGCGATCCTCGACCACCTCGGCCTGCCGTCTGAGCCGCTGCCGCTCGGCAAGGCGCGTGCGCTGCACGGCCGCCCCCCGGGGTAGCGAGCGCAGCTCGCGCCCACGGCGGCTGGCGACCGCCACAGGCGGTCTAGGCCTTCTCACGCGCGTGCTCACCTCGCGGGGTGGGCTCGGCGAGGTATCGCCTGGGCTCGTCATGGGCGGATCGAGCGGATCGTCCGAGGCGGGGGCATTTCGATGCGGGCGCCGCGGCTTCTCTGCGTTCGGGCGCCGCCGCGCATACACCGGCATGCCCAGCCCAACACTCCGGTTGATCCTCCTGCACCCTGACGCACGATCACGGCTTGGTCGCCGACGCCGCCACGCGCATCCTGGCCATGAGCAAGCACGGGCTCGACGACTTCCAGGGGCCCTACGACGAGTTTCTCCGCAAGCGCGGCGAGGTGCGGCTCGATCGGTGACGCTCCAGCGGAGGTCAGCTTCGTCAATCGAGCCCGGCGACGGGACCTGCCGCGAGGCCAAGGAGCTCCGCAGGCGCGTACCTCGTGGTACGTGCCGAGGACGCGACGCAGCGATCGTGGCAAGGACCAAGCCCGGCGACCGTCAACGCACCTGACCGCCGCTGTCGGCGCGGCGACGCCCCCGTCGCCCAAGGATCGTCAGCCCGAGTGCACCGAACGCCGCGGCGCCGCCAAGTCCACCGGCGCCAGCGGAGCTCTCGCGACAGGCGCAGGCAGCGTCGTCGTCGCCCTCACCTTCGCCCTCGCCGCCGTCACCTTCGCCCTCGCCGCCGTCACCTTCGCCTTCGCCCTCTTCGCCTTCACCCTCGCCTTCACCACCACCGTTGCCGGCCGTGGGGGCGCCGAGCGAGAACAACGGCGGGCTGTACGACGCGCCATCCCAGATCAACGCTTGGCCTTCCGGTGGCGTCTCCCTCCTCTCGTGGGGCGCGGCCTCGTTCGAGCAGCTCGCGAGCAACACCGCTGGCGCGGCGGCGCCCGCGGCGCTCACCGTGGCGCGCACCGGCGCCGAGCTCGGTCGCGTGCTCGATCGTCCGTTCTTCGTCGCGCTGGCGTCGGCGCCCACCGGGCCCGGCTTGCAGGACGCGCGCGTCGTCGCGAGCCGGCTCGAGGTGATCGTCCGCTACCGCGAGCCGTGACCGGGTTGTCAGGGACGCGGCGTCAGGGCGCCGCGAACTCGTTCAGCAGCACACGATCGTCCTGAAGCCAGTGATAGGCCGCGTAGAGCGCGAGGCGATCGCGGTCGAGCACCGCGATGCCCGCCGCGGCGGCGACGTTGCACTGCCGGTCGGCGCACGTGAACGAGCGGCGCTCGACGAGCTCGAGCGTGGCCGCTGCGCCCTCATCGCGCGGCCAGGTGAGCGCGTACAGGCTCGCGAGGTTGTCGCCCGGGATCGCCGGCGCCGCCTTGTTGCTGTTGCGCGTGCCGACAATGAAGAGCGCGCCGCCGCAGCCGACAAGCAGGTTGACCGACTGGTACGTCCCGCACCCGAGCCCGCACCCGCCCCCCTGGAAGCCCCCGATGACGTCGGCGGGGAACACCACCGCGCTCTCGTCGCCGAAGCCGTCCTCGAGCGTCGCGCTGCGGGAGCGGAAGAGCTCGAGCTGCTCGTCGTCCCAGAGGAGGACGACAACGCGGCCGTCGGGCTCGCGCGCGAACCCCGCGGCATAGATCTTGTGCGCGCGGTGGATGCGCAGGTCGAGCTCGCGGGGCGCGGCGGCGGCCGCGAGATCGATGAAGCGCACCTCCCCGACGAACGAATCGTCACCCGCAAGCGGGACGGCGGCGAGCGTGCCCGCGAGCTGGATGCCGCCGGCGTGCCACAGCACGGGATCGAGATCGATGGCGCCCATCACGCGGCGCGCGTCGCCGTCGAGCAGCACGAGATGCGACATGCGATCGCCGTTGGCGACGCCGGCGCTCAGCACGAGCATCGACCCGAGGCGCTGCAGCCCCTGGAAGTGCTCGGTGAGCCCGAAGAGGTTGGCCGCCGAGTCGGTGTAGCGCGGCGGCGGCAGGACCTCGTCGTTGTCGAGAGCGAGCTGGTGCGCGGGCGCCACGTCGACGGGGATCTCGCGAAAGCGCGCGGCGACGTCGTCCACGCAGCGGGGCGGAGACGGGAGCGCCGGCACTTCGCCGACGCCGAGACCCACCTCGTCGCCGGGCCCCCGGGCCGGCGCGCTCGGCCCCTAGGGCGCGAGCGGGGCGCGTCGCCCGCCGTCGATCCGTCGACGGGCGGTGCGCAGCCAAGGAGCAGGACACAAGGGAGAGCGAGCGCGCGCATCGGCGCCAGGTAAGGAGCGCCGCGCACGTCGTCAACGCGCGCGCTGCTGTTCCTCGAGGGAAACAGCCGCGCGTCACGAATCTCTTCACGCGCCGTGGTGGGCTCCTCTCGCGCCCGCGTGGGCGACCGGGCACGCCGCGCCGCGTCGCACGAAGTCGGATTCGCGAAGGGGCGTGCAAAACGAAGTCACGTCGTTGCGTGTGCACCTGCCGCATGCTCGCATGGTCGCATGGCACGAACCTCTCCCGCCGTCGCGTTCGCCCTCCTCCTCTGCGCCTCGCTCTTCGCGGCCTGCCCGCCGGACACAGGTGAAGGTGAAGGTGAAGGTGAAGGTGAAGGTGAAGGTGAAGGTGAGGGTGAAGGCGAAGGCGAAGGCGAAGGTGAAGGTGAAGGTGAAGGTGAAGGTGAAGGTGAAGGTGAGGGTGAAGGCGAGGGCGAAGGCGAGGGTGAAGGCGAGGGTGAAGGCGAGGGTG
>CAZONM010000197.1:0-10711 GCA_964580865.1 uncultured Myxococcales bacterium
CGCTGGTCGCCCTCGGCGGCGTCGACGAGCACAACGCCGGCGCCTGCCTCGATGCCGGCGCCCACGCGGTGGCCGTGCTGGGCGCGGTGATGGGCGCGCGCGATCCGGGCGCCGCGCTGCGGCGCTTGGTGGGCGCGACCGCCTGATCCGCGATCGCCCGGTCAATGCTCGCGGAAGATGCCGACGTCGACGTGGTCGCCGCGGCGCTGCAGCTCATCGTAGAAGCGCGGCTGCATGCCCGTGGCCTGGAACCGCCCCTGCACGTTGCCGTCGTCGTCCATGCGCTCGCGCTTGAAGGTGAAGATGTCCTGCGCCGTGACCAGGTCGACCTCGACGCCGGTGACCTCGGCGATCTGCGTGACGCGCGAGGTACCGTCGGCAAAGCGCGTGAGCGCCACCACCACGTTGACGCTGGCGGCGATCTGCTCGCGCACCACCTTCGCCTGCACGTCGACACCGCCCATGCGGATCATGGTCTCGAGCCGATCGAGGCAGTCGCGCGCCGTGCTGGCGTACGACGAGAACAGCGTGCCGTCTTGGCGCCCCGCCATGGCCATCGACAGCTCCAGCGCCTCGCCGCCGTTGACCTCGTGCACCACCACGCGGTTCGGCCGCATGCGCACCGCGTTGCCCACCAGCTCGCGCATGTTGGTGGCCGACGGGCCGCCTCGCACCGGGCGCGGCTCCAGCGTGACCACGTGGGGCTGCGGCAATTTCAGCCGCGCCACCTGCTCCACCAGCACGATGCGCTCGTCGTGCTCGATGACCGCGGCCAACGCCGACAACAGCGTGCCCGTGCCGGCGCCGGGACCGCCGCACACGCAGATGTTGCGGCGCGCGCGCACGCACACCGTGAGGAAGTCGGCCATGCCCTTCGACAGCCACCCCTCGTCGACGAGCTCGGCCAACGTGGCCTGGCGCGTGCTGGTGCGCGAGATGGTGACCACCGGGCCCTTGACGCAGGCCGCGTGGTGCACGGCGTTGACGCGCGTGCCGTCGGCCAGACGCGCCTCGGCCACGGGGTGCTCGGCGTCGAACTTGAGGCCCGCCGCGTGCATCATGCGACGCACCACCAACGCCACGGCCTCGTCCGACGAGAAGTACGACGACACCGGCGTGAGCGGGATGCCCACGCTCGAGGTCTCGGGCGCGCGGCGCACCAGGATCTGGTGCGGGCCATTGATGAAGATCTCGACCACGTTCGGGTCTTCGAGCAGCTCGGTGAGCGGGCCGTAGCCGGTGAGCTCGGCCGCGATCTGCTCGGCCCAGCGATCGGTGTTGGCGCCCTTGAGCTTCGACTGGAGCGACGCGAGCGTCTTGTCGACGACGGCGCGCGCCTTCTCCACGCTGGCCTCATCGTCGGGCGGCAGCCCGGCGTCGCCGGCCAGGGCCTTCGACACCGACAGGAACACGGCGCCGCGCGCCTGCAGCGCCACCAGCGGCGGCAGCTCGACCTTGAACCCTGCGGGCGCGGGCTTCACGCTGGGCGACGACTTCTTGGCGGCCGGCAGCGGCCGCTCCTTCTGGCGTGGCAGCTCCTCGCGCGGCTCGGCCACCGGCGCCTTCGCCTTGGCCGGGGGCGCTGGCGCCGGCGTGGGCACGCGCGGCGGGATGGCCGGCTCCATGGCCGGCTCGTCATCGGGGATCAGCTCGTCGGCGGCGTTGGAGTGGCGCTGCACCTCGGGATCATCGTTGTCGTCGAAGAGCTTCTCGGCGGCGTCGCTGCCGTGAGCGACCTCGGGCTCGGGTTCGGGTTCGTGCTGCGCCGCGCCGTTCTTGCCGGAGGCCGGCTTCTCCCCCGGCTTAGGCTCGAGCTGGAGCGTGAAGTCACCGATGTAGATCTTGTCGGAGTCCTTCAGCACCTGGGGCGACGAGATGCGCTTGCCGTTGACGAAGGTGCCGTTGGTCGACTTGAGATCGACGATGATGAACTTGCCGTCGCGCAAGACGATGCGGCTGTGGCGCTTGGAGATGTTGCCCTTGGGCAAGACGATGTCGTTGCCCTGAACACGGCCGATGGTCAGCTCGTTCTGCTCGAACTGCTCGGAGCGAGGCTTTCCTCCCTTCTCCGTGATCATGATCGTGTAGCCCAAGCTCCCATCCTCCAGACGGCCGATCCCTACCACTGGCCGATTATTCTCGCCCACTCCGGGCGCAGCAACTTTCATCACCGCGGGGCGGGGCGCGTGAGACGGCCGGGCGCCCAGGGCAGGCCGGGCGCCCCGCGGGCGCCGATCGCCCACCCCCACCCACGCGGCGCGCCGGCCCTCGAGGGGTGCGACCGCGGCCCCCGGGAGCACCCATGGCTTCCACGGCACGGGGCGGTCCCCCGGGCGCCCGCATCGCGCGCTGCGCCGGGCTCGCCTCCGGCAGCCCCTGCGCCCGTACCCCAGACCCCTCGCGCCGGGCCGTCCGCCGCGGCCGTCAGAAGAAGCCGATGGAAAGGTGAAGGTTGAGGCGGTCGAGGGTCTGCAACGCCGGCAGCCGGCGGCGCCCATCGACCACCTTCCAGCCCAGGTCGACGACGAACGGACCCACGGGCGTGTTGTAGCGCAGGCCCACCCCAGCGCCGGCCGCGAAGCCGATGGCGTCGAACTGCCGCACGTCCTCGAGCAGCTGGCCCACATCCACGAACGCCGACACCTCGACGTCGCCGGCCACGGCGATGCGCAGCTCGTTGCGCACGTCGAGGAAGAAGTTGCCGCCCAAGCTCTGGCGCGGCGTCAGCGCGTTGGCGCCCTCCTGGTCGAGCGGGTTGCGCGAGCTGGCGGGCCACCGGTCGTCGTCGGCGGGGAGGATCTCGTCCTCCCGGAAGCCGCGCACGGTGGTGGTGCCGCCCAGGTAGAACCGCTTGTAGAGCGGGATGTACGAGTCGCCGAACGGGAAGATGTTGCCGCCACGCCCCGACAGCGCCCACAAGAAGCCGGGCGCCAACGGGACGTAGCCCACGGCCGAGCCCGTGAGCTTGAGGAAGTCGCTCGCGACGTCGGTGAGCTCGGCGTCGCCCGAGCGCCGCAGCGTGCCCGAGCCGAAGGCCAGGTCGGCGACGCCCGAGAGCCACACGCCGGAGCGTGGGCGCACGGGGCTGTCGCGCAGATCGGTGGAGAGCGCCATGCGCCACGTGGTCTGGCGAATGAAGCCGGCGTCGGTGCGGCGCACCAGGCCGATGCTGCCCTCGCCGCAGCTGACACCGAACGAGAGGTTGTTGGGGCAGTCGAACTCCGAGATCTCGCCGTCGACGGCTGGAGACACGTTGAGCCATGGCGCCGGCTGCGTGTCGAGGCCGCCGATGATGGATCCGCGGTTGAGCGTGAACGCCGGCCGGATCTCGCGCATGCCGAGCGCGTCGACGTGCAGGCGCGTGTCGAACGGCATGCCATAGACCTTGGGCAGCTCGCCCGTGAGCACCGCCTGCCCTTCGAGGAAGCGCCCCCAGTCCAGGATCACGTTGTCCTCGGGCGGGAAGCGGTTGAGCGGGCTGTTGGGGTCGTCCTTGTCGTACAGGACGTCGTAGAACGCGCGCGGGTAGTTGACCTGCCCGCGACCATGCAACGCCACGCCCAAGCCGGCGATGTTGCGCACCTCGCCGGCAAGGAAGCCGCGCGGCCCGTCCTCCACCGACGCGCCCGCGCCCACCTCCACGGCGAACTGCGGGCGCTCGCGCACCACCACCAGCAGGTCGCGCCGCGTGGCGCGCGGATCGTCGTCGAGCAGCTCCACCGTGACCGACGAGAACAAGCCCAGGCGCGAAAGGCGCTGGCGGCTGCGCTCCACCTCGGCCGCGCTGTACAGGTCGCCGGGCACCAGCGTCACGCGGTCGAGGATCACCAGGTCCTGCGTCACCCGATTCCCACGAGTCCGGATGTCGCCGATGGTGACGCGCGGCCCCGGGTCCACGCGCAGCACCACGTCGACCTCGGGGCGCCCCTCCACGCGCTGCACCTCCTCGGTGACGCGGGCGAACGGGTGCCCCGTGTCTTGCAGGTTGCGCTCGACGGTGGCGCGGGCCTCGGCGATGGACGCGTAGCTCGCCGGGTGACCGGGCTCGAGCGCGAGCTGCTCGAGCAGCGTCGCCAGGTTCAGCGCCGTCGGGCACGACGCGTCGGCCGCGCACGGGCGTACGTCGAGGAAGCGCACGCCGGCCACGGAGACGCGCGCGCCCTCGCGCACCTGATAGGTCACGCGGATCTGCGTACCGTCGTCGGAGAACTCGGGCGTGGGGCCGGTCACGGTGGCGTCGAGGAACCCGTCGGCGCGGTACAGGTCGGTCACGCGCCGCGCCGCCTCGGCGAACACGCGCTCGACGTACACCGGCTGGCGCCGCAACATGGGGCGCGGCAACAGCTCGAAGCGCTGATCACTCAGCTCAACGGCGCGAGGCGTCTTCTTGCTCGCGCGGACCTGCGCGGGGTCTTGCGTCAAGAGGTCCGCCAGGTCGCCGGGGTCCACGGGCTGCAGCAGGTCGACGTCGGGCATCTCGGCGTCGACGGTGCGCCAGATCTCCTCCGTCAGCTCCTCGGGCTTGCGCGCGTGCGCGCCCTTGACCACCACGGCCGACACCGCGGCGCGCGGCCCCTCACGGATGACGAAGCGCAGCTCGCGCTCGGCGTCGTCGTCGTGGGGCGGGGCCGCGGGTACCTCGGCCACCGTGACCGCCACGCGCGCGTAGCCGGCCAGGCGGTACGCGGCCTCCACCTGCGCGCGCGCGCGCGCCAGCGCCATGGGATCGAGGCCCTCGATCTTCCCCTCGTGGAGCACCGTGCGCAGCGTGGCGCTCGAGAGCAGCTCGTTGCCCACGTAGCGCACGCGATAGCGCGGCCCCGCATGCACCAGCACGGTCACGTCGGCGCTGTCGCCGGCCGCGTCGTTGGCGACCGAGAGCACGCCGACCTTGGCGCCCAGGTGGCGTCGACGCAAGAGGAGCTGTTTGGCGCTGGCGAGGCCGGCCTCCACGCGCGTGCGATCGAACGCCGCGCCCTCCTCGACGTGGAGCGTGCTCATGATCTCGGCGCGCGACAGCGGCGCGTCGCCGTCGACGATCAAGCGCCGCAGCACCACCGGGCGCCCAGGCGTGACCGTGACCTCCACGATGCGCTCGTCGTCGCCCACCTCCTGCACGGCGACCGCCACGGCGGCGCGCGGGTACCCGAGATCGGCGAGGAGCGCGTGGATGCGCTCCTTGGCCTCGCTGAGGCGCTCCGGTCGGTAGCGCTGGCCGACCTCGAGCCCCACGGCGTCGCGCACGGCCTCTTGCGGCAGCGGCGCGGCCGCGCGCACGTTCAGCTCGCGCACCACCACATCGGGCACCAGTTGCACGAAGAGCGCGACGCGGCCGTCGTCGGCCAGGTCTTGCGACACGCGCACGTCGGCCCACGTGCCCGTGAGCAGCACGCGCTTGATGCCGAGGCGTACGCGCGCGAGGTCGAAGGGCTCGCCGGCCTTGACGCCGAACACGCCGGCCACCGCGGCGCGCGTGGCGTCGTCCTTGGCGCCCTCCACCACCACCGCGGTGATGAGCGGTGCTGGGCCCGCGTCGTGCACGGGCGCGTCGGTGGGCGGCGCCGCGAGCTGGGCCGCCACCACCGTCGACAGGAGCGCCACGCCGGCGAGCACCACGAGAGCCTACCAGGCCGCGGCGCCGCGGCCTCAGCGCACGTCGGCAGCGCGCACCGCGCGCACCACGGCCCGCGCCTCGGCAGGGACCACCAGCGCGGTCGCGCGCACGGGGTTCTCGGCGTGCGGCAGCGTCACCAGGAAGCGCGCGCTGCGCACGCCGTCGAGGTCGGGGCGCACGGGCTCGCTCAGGTCGACGTCGCCGGCGAGGTGCAAGATCACGCGATCGATGGCCTCGTCGCCCACGTCCACGCGCAGCGTCACCTGGAGGCCGTCGATGTCCGGGTCCTCGTCGTCGGCGTCGGTGTAGATCACCTGATCGTCGACGATGGTGAGCGGCGCGATGGGCAAGGACGGCTCCGCCAGGGTGGCGCTCTCCGGCAGGCCCACGGAGCACGCGGGCAACAACAGCGCGAGCAGCGCAGCGCGAGGCCAGGACGGCGGCGCAAAGCGCGCAGCCTCGACGGGGACGGCGGCGCGGCGCAGGGACGAGGTGCGAGTAGGTGCGGCGACGGGAACCATGGGAGCCTCCTGGCGTCGCCCGGTGCCGCCGGGTGACGTGTGGCTCCAAGGTAGTGCTCGATCGCGCGTCCCCGAAATTTTCTGCCCGCGCGCGAGAGGGTGTGGCGCCGTCCGATGCCTGCGGCCCGCGCGTCCCGGGGGCATCCACGGCGACGACGATGATGACGACGGCAGGTCGGCTGCGTGCAGAATAGGTGCCGAGGGAGCCAGGGAAGCGGAAGGAGCGGAAGGAGCGGAAGGAGCGGAAGGAGCTTGTCGCTGTCGGCGCGACGACAAGCCCCCTGCCTACCTTCGACAAGCCCCCTGCCGTCCTTCGACGAGCCCCCTGCCGTCCTTCGACAGGTCCCTGCCTTCCTTCGGCATGGCTGCTCAGGTTGGATGCACACCGCGGAGCACACCAGCGCCGTGCGCCGATGGCCCCAGCGAACAGCCCGGCCCCCGCTCAACGCTCGAGCCGAACGAACACGACCGCGCGCGCGCCGAGCCCGCGGACCACCAACCGGCCGCCCACGGTCTCCAGGCGCACCGACGACGCGCCGTGCACGATCACGGGCCGACCGCTCACCTCCACCGTGAGCTCCGGCGCCGGCTGCGCGTCGAGGTTCGCCACCACGAGGACGCGCTCGTCGCCGTGGGCGCGCAGGAGCGCGAACGCCCCGCGCCCGCCGCCCGTGAGCGCCGGGCGCGTGGCGCTGCCGAACGCGAGCGCGGGGTGGGCGTGGCGCAGCGCGATGAGCTCTTGGTAGCTGCGCCACAGGCCCGCCGAGCGCTGCGACTCCACGTCGACGCCCGCGGCCTCGGGCGCGTCGTGCCACGGGCGCGCACCGCGGCTGAAGCCGTGCGTGGGCCCCGCGCGCTCGAAGCGCATGGGCGTGCGCTTGTCCTCGTCGGCGGCGCCGGCGCCGCCCTGCATGCCGATCTCCTCGCCGTAATAGACGAAGGGCGTGCCCGGCAGCGCGAACAGGAGCGCGGCCGCGAGCCTCGCCTTCGCCACGTCGCCGCCGAAGCGGCGCATGGCGCGGGACATGTCGTGGTTCGTGAGGAAGGGCGCCTCGAAGCCGCGGTCCTCGAAGGCAGCCTCCGCGCCTTGCAGCGCCTCCACCAGGGGCGCGCGCTCGCCGCTGCTCACGGCGCTCATCACCCCGTCCGCGACGCCAAACGAGAAGGCCAGGTGCAGCTCGTCGCCCTGCCCCGCGTAGCGGGCGATGTTGGCGGTGTCGCTCCAGGCCTCGCCCACCAGGATGGCCGCCGGGTAGTCGCGCGCCAGCGCCGCGCGCACGCGCCGGAGCACCGCGTGGCTTGCCGCCACGTCGGCCAGCGTCCCGTCGGGCGCCTCGCACAGGTGTCGCACGGCGTCGAGGCGGAAGCCGTCGACCCCGCGCGCGAGCCAGAAGCGCATGGCGCCGACGAGCTCGTCGAGGACCGCGGGGTTCTCGAGGTCGAGGTCGGGCATCTCGCTCCAGAACAGCGCGTAGTACCAGTCGCCCAGGCCCGACGGGTGCCACACGGCGGCGCCGTCCCACGGCCGCTTCCAGGCGGGCGGCGTGGTGCGCCACCGGTACCAGGAGCGATAGCGGGCGTGCTGCGGGTCGTTGGGATCGCGCGCCGCCTTGAACCACGGGTGTTGGCTCGAGCTGTGGTTCATCACGAAGTCGAGGATCACGCGCAGGCCGCGCGCATGCGCCGCCGCGATGAGCGCGTCGAGGTCGGCGAGCGTGCCGTACTGCGGGTTGACGGCGCGGTACTCGACGACGTCGTAGCCGTGGTAGCTCGGCGACGGGTAGATGGGGGTGAGCCACAGCGCGTCCACGCCGAGATCGTTCGTGGTGGACGGGTCGCCGTCGTTCAAGAGGTCGAGGCGCAGCGTCAGGCCGCGCAGGTCGCCGACGCCGTCGCCGTCGGAGTCGGCGAAGCTGCGCACGAAGACCTCATAGACCACGTCATCCCGCCACCAGCCCGGCGCCGCTGCCGCCGGCGACGACGAGGTGGGGGCGAGCGGGGCGGCGAGCAGGAGCGCGAGCGGCGCGAGGCTCATCATGACGCGCGCATCGAGGGATCTCGCGGGCGCGTCAACCGCCTTCTGCTGGGCGTCTTTCTCCGCTCGTCGAGGAAGAGCGCCCGTACGCGCTGACCGCAGGTGCGTGGTTGGTCGCGCGCCGGTGGCGCGCTACCCGGTCAGCGCCACGCCACCGGCGCGCCCTCCACCAGCGGCGCGATCAGGCGCACGGCCTCGCGCCGCTCGGCGGCATGCGGTCCCGTGACGCCCGACTCCATAAGGCGCAGCGCGTCACCGACCGACAGGCCCAGGCGATCCATGTGCGGGCTGTGGCGCAGCGCCTCGGCGACGAGGCCAATGCCGGTGGCGAAGCGGCCGTCGGCCGTCATCTCCTTCACGTCGTGGCGCAGGGCGCCGGCGGTGAAGGTGGCCGCAGTCTCGATGCCGCGCGCGCCCTTGGGCTCCTTGTAGCGCACGCGCACGGTGGCGATGTCGCCCGTGGGCTCGTCCTTCAGCACCACCTCGTAGAGCGCGGTCACCGTGTGGCCGGCGCCGATCTCACCCGCGTCCACCTTGTCGTTCCGGAAGTCACGGTCGGCGACGTCGCGGTTCTCGTAGCCGATGAGGCGATAGCTCGCGACCACGTCGGGGTTCATCTCCACCTGGATCTTGGTGTCCTTGGCGATGACCTGCAGCGTGCCCGTGAGCTTCTCGACGAAGATCTTCTTCGCGTCGTCGAGGCTGCCGACGTAGCTGTAGTTGCCGTTGCCCGCGTCGGCCAGCTGCTCCATCAGGTGGTCGCGGTAGTTGCCGGTGCCGAAGCCCACCGTCGACATGGTGACACCCTCGGAGACATAGCCCTTGATCGACCTCAGGATCTCGGCGTGGCCCGTGCGCCCGATGTTGGCGTCGCCGTCGGAGAGCACGATGACGCGCGAGCTGCCCTTGTGCCCGAGCGCCTTGGTGGCCTCCTGGTACGCGAGCTCCATGCCGCTGCCCATCGCGGTGCCGCCGCCGTTCCTCAGCTCGCCGAGCGCCTGGCGCACGCGCGCCTTGCCGGCGCCGTCCATGCGCGTCGACGGCAGCACCACGCGGGTGTTGCCCGCGTAGGTGACGAGCGAGACGCTGTCGTGAGCGTTGAGCTCGCCCACCAAGAGGTCGAGCGCCTGCTTGGCCAGCGGCAGGCGATCGGGCCCGCTCATGGAGCCCGAGACGTCGACCAAGAACGTGAGGTGCGCGGGCTCGCGCTCGCGCTTCTCGATCTCCTTGCCCTGGATGCCCACGCGCAACACCATGCTCTGCTTGGCGAGCGGCGCGCCCTCCAGGTGGATGGTGAAGGGGTGCAGCGCGCCCTCGGCCGGGTAGGAGTACGAGAAGGCGTTGACCCACTCCTCTACGCGCACGGCGCTCGCGTTCGGCAGGCTGCCGCCCTGCAAGAAGCGCTTGGCCAAGGTCCAGCTGCCGGTGTCGACGTCGATGGCGAAGGTGGACAGGCGATCCTCGCGCGCGTCGACCAGCGGGTTGACGCCCGCCGACACCGCCTCCTTGACGTCGAGGGGCATGGCGCTGCCCTCCTCGGCGTCGTTGCCGGCGTACGGGTCGAAGGCGCGGTCGCGCTCGCCCTTGCTCGCGACCTTGCGCCGCCGCGGGCCCGCCATGCGCCCCGCGACCTCGTCGGCCTTGGGGCTCTGCGCCATCGCCATGGCGCCGCCGAGGGGAGCGGCCATGAGCTCCTGCCGAACCTCGGTGCGCTTGGGCGGCGCGGGTCGATAGCGCTCGCCCGCCACGCTGTCGGGGCGCGTGACCGACGCGGGCTCGGCCGGCGCCTTGTCGCCGACCGAGGCCATGGCGTGCAGGCCCACGTCGGGCGCGGACGTGGCCGCGATCACGGGCGCGTCCTGCGCCGCCGCGGGGGCGCCCGCCGCCTCGGCCTCGACCACGGGCGCGGCGGCCCGCTCGGCCACGGCGCAGGCGGGCAGGAGCAGGAGGGCGAGCAGGCGGCTGTGGAGGAGGGGGGTGCGGCGCATGGCGGCTCCGGGGTGGTCTGGCGGCAAACGCGCCAACCGCCGCGGCGGTCTACGACGCGCCGCGTAGCAGATCTGGCGGGTTGCCCTTCACGCCCGGCGCGGCGTCGCGGCTCGTCACTCGACGACGATGGGCACGCGCGCGCTGCGCTTGGGGCCGGCGCGGGCCTCGATGGTGTGCGCGCCCGCGGCGAGGGCCCAGTGCGCGTCGTAGGGGAACCCCACGGAAGCGACCACCTTGCCGTCGACGAGCCAGGTGAGCGTGTCGACCGGGGGATCGACGTGCGCGGCCAGGCGCAGCGACTGGGTGGCGCGCGCGTAGCCCGGCTCGACGACGAAGAGCTCGCCGGCGCGCGGGTAGGTGACCGTGACCGCGTCGGCGATGACGCCGTCGGCGGGGCACAGCGGCGAGTAGCGCGACGGCGGCGCGCCGCCCGACTCGGCCTGCCACGCGGCGTAGGTCGGCGGCAAGAGCGCGAACGTGCGCAGGACGACGTGCGCGGGCGGGCACTGCGGCCCGGCGCGCAGGCCGTTGCGCGCGTCGATGGCGAGGCCG
>CAZONM010000198.1:0-10688 GCA_964580865.1 uncultured Myxococcales bacterium
TTCCACGGGCGCCAGCAGGGCCTCGTGGGGCACGAAGAGCGCGTCGAAGCGCGCCAGCGCGCGCGCGGGCGAGCTCGCGTCCACCACCAGGGCCACGTGCGCGCGCGCGGGCGCCGCGCGCGGGTCGCACGCGGGGGTGAGGCCGTCGGCGTCGGGGAGCCAGAGCGCGACGTCGGCGCGCGGCGCGCCGTCCGGTGGTGCCCCCAAGAGCTGCTGACGCACCTGCACGCCGTGCAGCGCCAGCGCGTCCGCCAGGCGCGCAGCCACGATCTCCGCCGCGGCGCGCCCTGGCGGCAAGACCAGGCGCAGCTTGGTGATCGGGCGGGCGGTCATGAGCTCGGCTTAGCGCCTTCGCGGGCAATCAACCAGGCGCCGTCACGGCCGTGGCGCGCCGACGCGCCTGACGATGCCGCCTGCCGTGCGCGGCGCGTTGCGACGAGGCGAGGGTTTCACGCGCACTGGTGCGCGACGGCAGCGCGCCGCCGTCCGATACCTCGAGACTCTCGCGGCCGTGGACCCCGCCTCGGCAGCGTCGATGTTCGCACCCGGCGTCGGTCCGGCTGGTTCCCGCAACGGCCTGCGGCCCAGGGGCATGACGAGGGGGTGGGATCCGAGTACGTCGTCCCCCTGGAAAAGCGCGCGGCACCCTCCGCCCGAGACCCGCTGCTTCACCGTAGTCCGGCGCGACGCCAGACCCGGGTCCGGATCCCCGTGAGGCACGGGCCTCCGCAATCCGCGCGATGTCGCGGTCGTGACGCCGTGAACAACCCAGGGGTGAAGGAACGAGCCGCTGCCGGCAATGATGGGATGTGGATCGCAACGCAACCCTCGCCAGCCCGTTCCCGCTCGCGCGCGCCTCATCGGCCGCGGCCGAGGCGGGTGCGACCCGCGAGGGCGCCGCCGAGCCGGCGCTCGTGGACATCGGCACGCTCTTCGTGCTGCATGCGCCCTTCTTGATGCGCGTGGTCGAGCGCCTCACCGGCCCCGGCGACCACGTCGAGGACCTCGTGCAGGACGTCTTCATGGTGGCGCACCGGCGCCGAGAGCACCTGCGGGAAGGGTCCGAGCTGCGCGGCTGGCTCTACCGCGTGACCAGCAACAAGGCGATGCAGTACCGCCGCACACGGTGGCGTCGTTTCCGCCTCGCGCGCGCCGTCGAGGCGGAGCCCGTGGGCGCGGGCCCCGCCGTCCCCGACCAGATCGTCGCGCACCGGGAGCGTGGCCAGCGCATCCGCACGGCAGTGCTCGAGCTGCCCTTCCTGCATCGTGAGGTCTTCGTCTTGTTCGAGCTCGAGGGCCTCGACACGAGGGCGGTGGCGGCGCTGCTCGGCCTCCCCGAGGGTACGGTCTCCTCGCGCCTGTCGGCCGCGCGCAGGCTGTTTCGCGATCGATGGACCCGGACCGAGGGAGGTGGACCATGACCACCAAGACCGACGTCAGCTGCGCCGGCAGCGACGGCTCCGTGTTGTCACTCGAGGACGTGAGCGCCGAATCCAGCCTTCTGCGCTCGCACGATCTCCGGTCGCTCCACACGCGCCTCGAGGGCGCTCTCCGCCGGCGCGGCCAGCGGCAGGTGGCCGCCGCGTGGATCGTCGGCGCAGCGACCATCGCCGCCGCCGCGCTCGTCGCCCATCACGGCGAGGGCCACCGGCTGCCGCCGCCACCCTCCGTGACGCGAGCGACAGCCGCCGCAACCCAGGTGATTCCGATCCCGCCGGCACCGCCCGCCGCACCGTGCAGCCCAGGCGCGGCGGCCGCACCTGCCCTCGTCGTGGAGCCTCGCCCCCACGTCCCGGTGCGACGTGCACCCGCCGGCGAGACCGCCACGCCAACCGTCGCGGCGCGCGAGGACGACGGGCGCGTCCTCATCGAGGGCTCGCGCTTGCGCGCTCAGCTGCGTCTGTACGACGAGGGACAGCGCGCCCTCGATGGCGGCGACCCAGGGCTCGCCCTCGCGCGCGTCGCGCACCTGCGCGAGCGCTACCCGAACGGACCGCTCGACGTCGATGCCGCCATCCTCGGCGTACGGGCCTTGCGCGCCCTCGAGCGCTTCGATGAGGCCCGCAGCGCGCTCGCCGACGTCGAGCAGCACCCCTTTGCATCGGAGAAGAGCGCCGTGCTCGCCGAGCTGCGCCTGCTCCTCGCGAGGCTCGAGCCACCGTCTCCGCCGCGCGACGTGAAGGCCGTCTCGAAGCTCGACGACAACGTCGTCATCTCCCGGGAGCCGGACGGCTCGGTTCAGCCGGTTGAGGAGGGCGCGCGCCAAGAGGACCGCCAGACGCGCGTCATCGGCGTGGCGTCGCCGTGACGGCGCTCGTCGTCGCGCTGTTGACGAGCGGCGCACTGGAGGTGCGCGCCCCGCCCGGCTGCGTCGACCCGCTCGAGGTAGCGACGGCGCTCGACCAGATCGGCGGTATCGACGTGGCCGAGGTGGTGCGTGTGCAGGTGACGCCGCGGCTGGATGAGTACGCGCTCGTCGTCGACATCGCGCTCGCCCAAGCCGAGCCGCAGCACCGGGAGGTGCCGCTGCGCCCGAGGGAGTGCGGGGACGTCGCCGACCTGGTCGCGGTCCTGGTCCAGAACCAGCGCCGGGCCGCGCTGCAGGCGCGGCTCGCCGCCGCGCCCGAGAGCGACGTCGCGGGGGAGGAGGGCGCGTCGTCGCCGACAGCCGCGCCGTCCGCGACGGACCCGAGCACGCAGGGCTCGGCGGATCCGGGCACGGCGACGACGCCGCATGATCGGTCGCCCTGTGATGTGCCAGGGAAGTGCGCGGACTTCCGCCTCGGTCTCGCGTTGGGCGGCAGCTATCCGCTCGGCGGCCGTGGCGGCGTCGACCTCGCCTCGGACCTCACGCCCGACGTCACCGCGATTGCCGTCGCCGAGGCGTACGGCGGCATCGAGTCGCGCATGGGCGTAGCGGCGGGCATGGCATGGCGCACCCACGTCGCAGACGTCGCCGAGGTGTCGTTGCGCGGGCTTCTTGGCGCTGGCGTCGGCACGACCACGGTTGCCGCGCAAGGCCTCGAGCACGTGGAGTGCGTGCCCGACGCGAGCGACAACGGCGCGCCGCGCCTGAAGCCGCGCACCGGCACCACGGTCGACACCCGTTGGTACGTCGCGCCCACGGTCGCGGTGCGAGGGCGCGTTGGCTTCGTCCTCGCCGAGGCGGGCGTGACCTGGCACCTGAACGTCGACGTCACGCCGGCCGTGTACCTCTCGATCGGTGTCGCGCTGTTCGGGAGCTGACGGACCACCGCGCTTGCGGCGAATTGGCCGTCTGCACACCAGCATCCCGACCACATCGCTCTCGCTCGTTCTCTGCGTCGCGCACGCGTCCGGCGCCTGGCACGTCAACGACGTGGCGGCCATCGAGGCGCGCATCCTCGGTGCGTGCCGCGGGGAGGCCATTGGCCCAAGTTGCGCGCTTGCGCTCGGCAACGAGGCGTCCCTCCGCCTCATCTTCGAGCGCTGGGCCGCGCGCAAGGTGACGCGCGCGCAGACGCAGCAGTGCTCCTCGACGTCAACAGCAGTGATGCCCGCATGCGTGACGATGCCGGCGGCGCCTTCGACGTTTTGAGCACGTGCAGAGCGGACGACCCCGGCGCCCAGGAGGTGTCCCGCAGCCGAGAGCGCCTGGACGCGGATTGCGTCGAGGAGTGTGACCTGACGATCGCGGGATGCGGTAACGCGGAGGGCGAGTGCGACCCAATCGCCGTAAGCGTGTGCTTCGCCGCCCACGACGCCTGCCTTGCGGCGTGCCCAAGCTCAAGAGCGCGCGGCTCGTGGCGGCGCCGGTCGCACGCCCCAGGGGTGACTACGGCGCCTTCGCCGCGTTGACCTTCGCCAGAATCCCGTCGGCCACGCGCAGCGCGTTGGCCACGATGGTGAGCGTGCCCGGTGCCGTCATGCTCGACGGCAGGACCCCGCCGTCGGTGACGTAGAGGTTCTTCATGCCGTGCAGCGTGCCGTCCGGCGCCGTGACGCTGTCCTTCGCGTCGTTGCCGAAGCGCGTGGTGCCGCCCTGCAGGATGAGCGTCTCGCCGATGCCCACGCGGATGAACGCCTTCTCGGCGCCGAGGTCCTTCAAGATGGCCAGGCCGGTCTTGCCCAGGTGCTCGGCCACCTTCTTGTCGCGCGCGTGGTGCGCGTAGGTGAGGCGCGCCACGGGCAGGCCGTGCTGGTCCTTGGTGGTGGGGTCGAGGTCGACGTACGCGCCCGCGTGCGGGATCGACTCGCCGAACCCCTCGCACAGCATGGTGCGCCCTTGGGTGAACTGCTCCTTGATGCGGTCCTTCAGCGCGCGCCCCCACAGGGTGCCGCCGCCCTCGATGGCCAGGCGCTCGGCGCGGTGGATGGGGTTGTCGTGCTGCCACAGGAGATCGAGCATGCCGGCGCGATCGAGGCCCAGCGCCTTCTGCTCGTCGGGCTTGAGCGCGCCGCCCACCATGAGCGAGCGGTGGATGAACGGGCTGCCCGTCATCACCTCGGGCGATGTGGCCTTGGGGAACCAGCCGTTGACGTCGACATAGAGGGAGAACCACAGGTTCTTGCCCACGTTGCCGCCGGGGTTGAAACCCTCGCCCGACAACAGGAGCAGACGCGCGCTCTCGATGGCGCCGCAGGCCAGCACCACCGTGCCCGCCGTGACCGTCTCCTCGGCGCCGCCCTTCTCGAGGCGCTTCACGCGCACGCCGGAGACCCGATCGGGCGCGGACTTCTCGATCTTCGTGACCAGCGCCTCGGTCCACACCGTGAGCTTGCCGGTCTTCTCGCCGCGGCGCAGGTACGTCACCAGCGTGCTGCCGCGCGCGTCGTTGGGGCAGCCGTAGGAGGCGCACACCAGGCGATAGGCGCACGCCTGCCGATCGTCGTCGGGGCGGGCCTCGGTGAGGATGGCGCGGGGCGTGCGCTCGATGGGCAGGCCGAGCTTCTTGGCGGTGGCCTCGGCGCGAGCGGCCATCGGATGCTCGGCCAGCGCCGGGAGCTTGCCGCCGGCCACGCCCGAGACACCGACGTCGGCCTCGACCACGGGGTAGTACTTGGCGATGTCGTCGTAGGGCACGGCCCAGTCGATGGCGCTGTGATCGGTGGTGCCCTGCTCCTTCAACCGCGTGCCGAGCTTGGTGTCTTCCTTGCGTGCGCGCAGGAAGAAGCCGCTCATGTGGATGGTGCCGCCGCCGAGGATCGACGAGATCCAGCCATCGGTGGTGGGGTTCGCCTTGGCCGCGGCGTCGCCGCGGCGCGTGTGCGGGTCGGTGAGGATCGACGGCACGAAGCGGTCGCGGCGGCACCACTCGATCTCGTCTCGGTCCTCGAACTGCGCCTTGGTGAAGCGCTTGCCACGCTCGAGGAGCAGCACGCGCATGCCCGCGGCGGCCAAGCGCTCGGCGACCGGCGCGCCCCCTGCCCCCGAGCCGATGACGATGACGTCCCAGGCGCTCATGGCGACCCCTGCCGGCCGGCCCAGTTGATGCCGCCGATGAACTTCCAGCCCACCTGGTCCTTGTTGCCGCCGTGGCGCGGGTCGCCCAGGAACGCCTCGAGGGTGAGCGCCAAGAGGATGCGCACGAAGGCCACGGGGGTGAAGCCCTTGGGCTTCACCTCGCCCTTCACGAGGCGCGTGATGAGCGCGTCCTTCTTCGCGTCGTCGAGGTCAACGAACCACGCGCCGTGCTCCTTCTTGGCGGCGCGCGCCACCCACACGGCGCCCCGCTGGGTCATCGACTTGATGGCCTTCATGCGCGGGTCGGCCAGCGCGTGGCGCAGGTAGGCATCGACGCCAGCCTCGCGTGCGCCCGGGCCGCTCTCGTCGGAGGGCAGCAGGCGCTCGCAGATGGCCACCAGGGTCGGCAGCACGTCGTCGAGCGACATCTGCCCGTCGCCGTCGCCGTCGCCGTCGGCGGTGCCGGCGTCCTTCGAGGACGAGGCGCCGGGCTCGGGCTCCTTGGGACAGGCGGTGATGAGCGCGCCACCGCCGAGCAGCGTGGCGCCGCCCAACAGCAGGCTTCGTCGGTCGAAGGCAGACATGCCAGGCAGTATGCGGAAAGCCCCCCGCGGCGCGCAAGGCGCGCGGCCATGCCCTTGTTCGCCCGTCGAGCAGGCGATAAGCGAACCCCATGCTCGAGACGGTCTCCAAGGGCTTTCGCTCCGCCAGGAACTTCCTCTCCGGTCAGGCCGAGCTGACCGAGGGCAACACCGACGAGGCGCTCCGCGAGGTGCGCCTGTCGTTGCTCGAGGCGGACGTCGAGCTCGGCGTCACCAAGAGCTTCTTGCAGCGCGTGAAGGAGGCCACCCTCGGGCAGACCGTGGCGGTCGAGGGCAAGGACAAGAAGGGCCAGAAGGTGAAGCTCGGGCCCGCCGAGCACTTCATCAAGTCCTGCTACGACGAGCTGGTCACGCTCATGGGCCCGGCGGACTCCACCATCCGCCTGTCGAAGCCCGTGGGCACCATCATGATGGTGGGTCTGCAGGGTACCGGTAAGACGACGACCACGGGCAAGCTCGCCGCCCACCTGAAGAAGCAGAAGCACCGGCCGCTCCTGGTAGGCGCCGATATCTACCGGCCCGCCGCCGTCGAGCAGCTGCGGCAGGTGGCCGAGCGCGTGGACGCGCGCTTCTTCCACGAGGAGGGCGTGGCCCCGCCGGAGCTGTGCCGCCGCGCCCTGCAGAAGGCGCGCGAGTGGCAGTGCGACGTGGTGCTGTTCGACACCGCCGGCCGCCTGGCCATCAACGACGAGCTCATGGGCGAGCTCGAGCAGGTGAAGGCCCTCACCAAGCCCGACAACGTCTTCCTCGTCGTCGACGCCATGACCGGCCAGGACGCGGTGCGCACGGCGGTGGAGTTCGATCGCCGCCTCGACATCGACGGCTTCATCATGACCAAGCTCGACGGCGACGCGCGCGGCGGCGCGGCGCTGTCGATCAAGAGCATCACCAGCAAGCCCATCAAGTTCCTCGGCATGGGCGAGACCATGGACAAGCTCGAGGAGTTCCGGCCCGAGGGCCTGGCCTCGCGCATCCTCGGCATGGGCGACGTCGTCGGCCTGGTGAAGCAGTTCGAGGAGGTCGTCGACAAGGACAAGGCCGAGAAGGACGCCCTGCGCATGATGCAGGGCCGCTTCACCCTGCAGGACTTCCTCGATCAGCTGAAGATGGTGAAGTCCATGGGCTCCATCTCGAGCGTGCTCGAGAAGATCCCGGGCATGGGCGAGCTCACGCAGGGCAAGCAGGTCGACGACCGCGAGTTCACCAAGCTCGAGGCCATCGTGCAGTCCATGACCATGGACGAGCGCCGCCGCCCCGAGGTGGTCGGTCAGCAGAAGTCGCGCAAGAAGCGCATCGCCAAGGGCTCGGGCAGGAGCGAGCGCGAGGTCGACGACCTGCTGCAGCGCTTCGGCATGATGAAGCAGATGATGCAGATGATCGGCATGCAGCCGAACCTGCTCAGCCGCATGCCGGGGTTCCGCAACATCGGCGGCCTCGCCAAGGGGCTCGGCGGCGCCGGGCCCGCCGACATGAGCGCGCTCTTTGGCGGCGTGAACCCGTTCGGCGCCCAGGGGAGCCGCCCCCTCGCGCCGCCCAAGGGCTACTACGCCACGACGAGCGCGGGCGCGGGCGGCATGAGCAAGGCCGACCGCGACAAGAAGGCCAAGCGCAAGGCCGAGAAGGCAGCCCGCAAGAAGAACCGCCGCTGAGCTGTTGGAGGGGCTGTCGCCAGCGCCTCCCCCGCGGCCGCCGGGGCCGCGAGCTTCGCTCGCTCGCCCAGGGCGGCCGTGCCGCGCACGCGGGCACAGCCCGACGCGGTGCCCCCACCCGCGAGCCTCCCTCGGGTCGGCGCTCAAGGAGCGGTGGCCGCGGCGAGCGCGATCGGCGGGCGAGGCCAAGGCGCCGGGGCGGGCCCGCCGACAAGCATGCTCAGCCGGACGTGTCGTCGGCGGACCCGACGCGGCAACGCCGGCATCGCCCGCCCAGCGCGCTCGCTACTCGCCCTCGCCTTCGCCCTCGGCCGTGGGGCACGCGGGGAGCGCGGTGAGCGCGGCGGTGGCGATGACCAGGGCACCAAGGACGGACGCGATACGGATGAAGCGCTGCATGAGGTCTCCTTCTCAGGAGGCCCAGGACAGCAGGCGCCGTGCCATCCGGCGCGGCGCGTCAGTACGCGGCGCGTGCGCGCGGAATTTGCGCGATCGCGACATGGACGTCGCAATGCCAAGCGCTGCTACGTCGCGCGCTCGATGAGCTTGCGATACACGACGTCGCCCAGGGCGTCCTTCATCATGTCCTCGACGACGGCCTCGAAGCTACGCTTCTGGTCGTCGTCCTTGTAGAGGAAGCGAATGCCCATGCCGCGGTCGGGGATCTCGGGGCGCTGCTGCTCGAGCTCGGTGTTGGTCCACGCCACCTGGCCGCGCAGCGTGAAGGGCTGGTCCTGGGCGGGCACGAAGAGCTTGAAGACGAACTCGGTGCCCACCTTGAGCGGCTTCTCGGTCTTGATGAAGGTGCCGCCCTTGGAGATGTTCTTGGTGTAGTCGGAGAAGAAGGTGTTGAGCTTCTTGTACTCGACCTTGAGCTCGATGGGCGCGCGCGGGTGCTCGCGCGCCTCGCGGCTCGTGGACGCGCCCTTGCCGTCGGCGGTCTGGTCGGTCATGAGCGCCACTATGCCCGGCTTTCCCCGCGCAGCCAACAACCGTCCCGCACACGGATCCCGTGGTCGCGGCGCCGAGGCGCGGCCGTGAGGGCGTCGGTGGTCGCCGCGACGATGGCGGTGCTCGCCGTGGCGGTGACGGCGCTCGCGTGCCTGCGCTTCCCGCTCACGTCGAGCCCGGGGCCCGAGGCGGCGCTGGTGCTCGGCGTCGTCGGCGGCGTGGCCCTGTGTCTGGCGCAGGCGGTGCGGGCCGCGCGCCCCTCGCCCGACGGGTACGCCGCCGAGCTCGGCAAGGCGCTCGTGATCGCCGGCGCCATGCTCGCGCTGTTCGCCGTCGTCACCGGCGTGTCGGGGTGGGTGCGCCCGTCGTGCGCGCCGCAGCGTGGCTTCGCCGCGTTCCTCGTGCTGGCGGCGCCGGTCTTGCTGCTGCACGCGGCCCTCGGCACCCTCGTGGGGCGCGCGCTCGCGCGTCCGGGGCGCGCGTTCGTGGCCGCGTTCGCGCTCTTGTGCGTCGCCGCGCTGCTCCTGTTCGTCCGGTGGTACCGGGATCCGAGCTTCATCATCACGAGCCACCTGTTCGTGGTGGTGGCGGGCGACCTGTTGCGAGGCGCGGCGATGCCCGTGGAGGTGATGGCCTATCGCGCCGGCACGTTGTGCTTCGCGCTGGCCCTCGCCTTTGGCGGCGCCGCCTACTGGCCGCGCATCCGACGGGTGGGCGTGGCGGGCGGTGCCACCAACACGGTGGCGCTCTGGGGGCTGTGCGCCGCGGCGTTGGTGCTCGGCTTGGTCGCCGACGGCGCCTCGCGCGCCGACATCCGACCGCCGCGCGCGGCCATGGAGGAGCGCTACTCGTACGTCAAGCGCCGCGGTCCGCTGGTGGTGCATGCCGACCCGCTGGCGCTCAGGCCCAAGGACGTCGACGCGGTCTTGGCCGAGGGCACCCTGTGGCTCGATCGCCTGGCCACGCGTCTCGGCACGCGCCCCGCCGACGACATCCACCTGTGGGTGCACGCCGACCGCGGCACCGCCGCCTACTTCACGGGCGCGGCCCACGTCGACTTCGCGCTGCCGTGGCGGCGCGAGATCCACGTCGAGGGCGCCGACGTGCCGCACCGCTCGCTCGGCCACGAGCTGGCACACGTGGTGGCCGGCGAGCTGTCGACGGCGCCGCTGCGCATCCCCTCGCGCTTCGTGTTCTTCCATCGCGCCGCCATCACCGAGGGGGTCGCGGTCGCGCTCACGCCCGAGCTGGCCACGCACGGCGGCCTCACGGTGAAGGAGCAGGCGGCCGCCATGCGTCGCGCCGGCTTCGCGCCCGACACGGCCGCGCTGTTCTCGGGCCTGTCGTTCTTCGCCGAGGCGCCCGCGCGCGGCTACACGGCGGCGGGCGCGTTCATCGAGTCGCTGGTGGCGCGCACCCTGCCCGACCCCACGCGCGCGCTCGCCACGCTCTACGCCACCGGCTCCCTCGAGGACGCGGCGGGATCCACCGAGGCGCTGGCGCTGTTGGTGGCCGCGCACGACCAGCACCTCGACGAGCTGCCCCTCCCCGAGGACGCCGCGGCGATCGCCGTCATGCGCTTCGAGCGCCCATCCCTGCTCGACGAGGTGTGCGAGGGCGACGGCGCGGCGCGCGCCCGCGCCATCCGTACGCGCGCCCGCGCCGGCGACGTCGAGGGCGCGCTGCGCGAGGTCGAGGCGCTCGGCCCAGCGTCGCAGCGCACGCTCGAGGACCTGTTGGCCGACGCCATCCGGGTCGACGACGACGACGCCGCGGTGGCGTTCGCCGAGCGCATCGCCGCGCTGCCCACGCCCACGCGCAAGGACGCAGCGGCGCTCTCGGCCCAGCGCGGCGAGATCGTGGGCGACGCGCTGTGGCGCGCGGGCGCGCGCGCTCGTGCTCGCGCCGAGTGGGATCGCGTGCGCGTCGAGGCCATGCCGGTCGACGACGGGCGCGCGCTCTTTGCGCGCCGCGTGCTGGCGGACGTGGTGTTGCGCGGCGGGCCGGCGCCGGCCTCGAGCGCGGCGCTCGAGGTCCTGGTGG
>CAZONM010000199.1:0-5217 GCA_964580865.1 uncultured Myxococcales bacterium
CTCGCCGTCCTGGTCGTCGTCGGTGACGCGGGGGTCCGCGGCGTCGGTGGGGAGCGCGCCGTAGGGATCATCGAGCGCGGCGCCGAACACCTGGGCGACGCCGATAACCTCGGACGGTGGTGCGAACGGTGCGCCCACCTCGGCGCGCTCGAGCTGCCACGTCACCGGGCCGAACACCGGCAGCCGATCGATGGTGGTCGTGGGCACCGAGCTGGTCTGCAGGCCCACCAGGAACACGTTGACGCTCGGCAGCTCGATGGCGCAGGGGCGGATGGTCATCGACAGCTGCGTGCCGGTCTGCTCAAGGTGCACGAGATCGAGCTCCGTGGCGATGGAGCATTGGCGCGCGGGGTCGAGGAGCATCCCGGTCAGCTCCGGGCGGTCGTAGGTGAGGATGGCGAAGTCGCCGCTCAGGTCGACCGCCCCGGCGGGATCGCTGGGCCAGCCAGGCTCGGTGCCGTCGCCGTCGCCGGACACGCCGATGCGACAGCGCGCCTCGGCGGTGTTGCCCTCGCCATCGACGACCACGAGCGTGGCCGTGGCCACGCCCGACGACGTCACCATGAAGGTGCCCGACAGATCGTGCAGCACCAGGTCGCCGGGCAGCACGCGGAGCGTCACCTCGGCGAACGGCCCGTCGGCGTCGCGCGACGCGCTTCCGTCAACGACGAAGGGCTCGCCCACGGCCACCGTCGCCGGGCACGTCAGCAACGCCGAGGGCAAGCTCGGGCCCACGTCGGCGGGCGCGACCTCGGTGGCGCAGCCCGCGAGGAAAAGCAGGGATGAGGCGATGCACGCGCGCATGGTGACCTCACTGGCAGGCGGTGGCGGTGTTCGGGGGCGGCGCCGCGGCCATCAGCTCGGCGGCATAGGCGCGGACGTCGGCGCAGGAGATGCTCGTCGCGTCGCCGTCGCGCTGGGCGATGTCGGGGGCGCCGTTGCGGCCGTCGACGCGGCGGAGGTGCGACGGCGACGGCATAGGTGTGATCACGGGGCTGAGCCCGCCGTTGTCGCCGTTTAGGATCACGCTGTCGGTCTGCGCCGACTGCACGGCGTCGATGGCGTCGGAGTCGCGCACGTGACCATCGAGGGCGACCAGGCGCGAGCGGCTCACCGTGTACTGATCCCCTTGCGTGGAGTTGTGCACCGTGACGCCAGGGTGGCCGTCGCCGTCGGCGTCACGCACGCGGGGATCGTCGGGCGCCGTGGGCAGCGGCCCGCTGGGATCGTCGAGCTCGGCGCCGAGCACCGACGGCGCGAACGCGGCCACATCGGGCGAGAACGAACCGTCGGGCGCGAGGGTAGCTTCGAGCACCTCGCTACCGGCGTCGTTCATGGCGCGGATGAACGACGGGTCCACGTGGCTACGGCTGGTGCCGAGGATGTGCACCTGCACGTCGGGCATCTTCATGTCGCAGATCTCGGCCGTGGTGATCAGGTCCATCCCCGACTGCTCGACGCGCACCAGCGCGAGCGACGGCGCCTGCACGCACTGGGGATCGGGGTTGAGGAAGATGAGCCCGCCGATCTCGACGACGCTGTAGCTGACCTGCGCGAACGTTCCATTGAGATCGAAGCCCGCCTCGCCATCGCCGAAGAAGCGCAACGCCACCACCGCCGGCGGCGCACCGCCTCCGCTCACGCGCACCTCGACCGTGGCGGGCGTCGGCGGCGCCGCGATGGTCACCTCGCCCACGAACAGGGCGCCGCGCTGCTCCAACGGCAGCGACTGCGGCAGCTCCACCGCGTCGCTGTCGTCGTCGAGCGCCACCACGGCGTCGGTGAGCCGCCGACCCTCGATGACGAGCGTGATCCTGTCGGCGCTGCCGGCGCGAACGCGGTCGGGCGTGGCTCGCGCGAGCAGCACCGGCGCGCCATCCTCGGGGACGGTGAACTCGATGGCGGCGCTGGCGCTGACGGGCTGCGCGTCCACCAGCACGGTGGCGCTGACGGTAGCGCTGACGGCGCCCGCGGCGGCGCCCGCCGACAGCTCGCTCTCGAAGGGCGCGAACACCGCGGCGGCGGCCACGCCGTCCTGCACGCGCACCTGCGTCGACGACAGCAGCCCCGGCCCGGCCAGCGCGAAGCTCACCACCGAGGCGGAGCCGAGCCACGGCGCGCTAGCGGTCACGGCCACGCGCGAGAGCCCGTCGGCCGGCGCGCTTGGCTGCGAGAGCGTGACCACGAGATCCGCGGGCGGGGGCGGGGCGCAACCCGCGACCAACGCGATCAGCGCAGCGACGAGCGAGGCGGCGCGCATCGTGTCCTCCTGCGGGCGTTATCGCGCGGCGCTGACCGCGGTCCTCCGCGCGAGCGACGGATGGGAGGTAGGGCGCCGATGTATTCGTTCGTCGGTCGTGTGTCCGACGGAGGCGCGACGACGACCCGCGCGCGCCACCGCGCTGCTGGGCAAACGGCGCGCGCACGCGCCCTGCGGCGCAGTATCGTGGCCTCGTGAGCGACCCGACGCCTCCACGCGGCGTGCGCGCCGGAACCGTGCTCGCCGGGCGCTTCTCGGTCATCGAACCGATCGGCGCGGGCGGCATGGGCACCGTCTACCGGGCGCTCCAGCTCGAGCTGCAGCGCGAGGTGGCGGTCAAGCTCATCGGCCACGGGCGCGCGGCCACCGAAGAGCAGCGCGCGCGCTTCGAGCGCGAGGCGCGCCTGTTGGCCCGCCTCGAGCACCCCGCCATCGTCACGGTGCACGACTTCGATCGCGCCGACGACGGCACGTGGTTCCTGGTGCTCGAGCTCGTGCGCGGCGAGAGCCTGCAGCATCGCCTCGAGCGCGCGGGCCCGATGCCGTGGCGCGACGTGCTCGACGTGGGGGTGCGCATCGCCGACGCGCTCGCCTACGCGCACGCGCAGGGCGTGCTGCACCGGGATCTCAAGCCCGCGAACGTCATGCTCGCGACCGCGACGTCGTCGCCGGTGAAGCTCATCGACTTCGGGCTCGCGCGCCTGTCCGACGTGGCCGGCGGCGCGCCGCTCACCGAATCGGCCTACGTGATGGGCACGCCGGGGTACGTGGCGCCCGAGTACGTGTGGAGCGGCGCCGTGGGGCCGCCGGCCGATCACTACGCGCTCGGCGTGGTGCTCTTCGAGCTGCTCACGGGCGCGCACCCGTTCGCCGAGCAGTCCAACGATCGCATGCGCGCCGCCCGCGAGCTGTTGACCGCGCGCGCGCCGAGCACGCCGCCGGACCTGCGCGACCTCGTGCTCGGCCTCATCGAGCACGACCCCGCGCGCCGCCTCGCGGATCCGCGCCGCGCGCTCGCGGCGCTGCACGACGCGTTGTTGCGCGTCGGCGCGCCCACGCCCATGACGCCCACGCGGCCGCAGGCCGTGACGGGCGTCGACCGCACCACGCGCCCCATGGTGTCGGTGCCCGGCGGCCTGGTGCAGCTCGACCTCGGCAACGGGCGCACCGTCGAGGTGCGCGTGCGGCCCTTCACCATCGACAAGCACCTGGTCACCTGCGGCGACTGGCTCGCGTTCATGCAGGAGACGGGCGCGGCCGCCCCGTCCTCGTGGCCCCGCACCAAGCCCGAGCGGGCGCGCCTGTCGTTGCCCGTCGTCGACGTGTCGTTCGCCGACGCCGCCGCGTACGCCGCCTGGGCCGGCCGGCGCCTGCCCACCGAGGCCGAGTGGGAGCTGTGCGCGCGCGGCCTCGATCGGCGCCTGCACCCCTGGGGCCAGGAGTGGCAGACCGGGCTCTCGCACCCCACGTACGAGGTGCCGTTCGCGCGGCGCGCGCCCGGCCCCATCGGCCTGTACGCGCCGCAGGGCGACAGCCCCTTCGGCGTCAGCGACCTCCTGCAGCTCTGGGAGTGGGTGGTGGCGCCCTACCAGAGCGCGGGCAACCTCGTGCGCGGCGGCCCCTGGCGGGATCGCTCCGTGCCGCCGGTGCTGTCGAACCGCAGCTGGGAAGATCGGCCGGCGCTCGACGTGGGCTTTCGCTGCGCGCGCGACGCGTGACCAGCGCGCCGACGGTGCTCAAGGTGTGGCAGAAAACCGTCGCGAGCGGCCCGATGGCAAGGCGCGGGGGGCGCCGCGAGGCGAGCGTACTCATGTACGTGACGCCGAAGCGGAGGGACCCGCAACGCAGCCAGCGGGTCGCGCAGCAGGTTTTCTGCCACGCCTTCAGCGCTTGCCCGGCCGATCGATGCCGAACGCGTCCATCTTGGCCACCAGCGTGTTGCGCGCGACCCCGAGCGCCTGCGCCGCGTGCTGCAGGTTGCCGCCGGCGGCGGCGAGCGCACCGAGCACGTCGTCACGGGTGAGGGCGCGCGGCTTCTTGCGGGGGAGCGTCTGCTCCTCGCGCGCCAGCGTACGCGGGCGGCCGAGCGCGCGCGCCTGCGCGGCGAGGTGCGCTTTCATGTCGGCGGCGCGCACCACGGGGCGCCCCTCCTCGAGCGCCTCGCGCGACAACAGTCGCACCAAGCCGCGCAGCTGGCGGATCTCGCCCGGCCACTGCGCGACCGCGCAGGCCTCGAGCGCGTCGTCGGCGAAGGGCGCAGCGGCGCCGTCCTCGCGGCGCAGCTCCTCGAGGACCGCGCGCACCACGGCGGGGATGTCGTCGCGCCGCTCGGCCAGCGACGGGATCTCCACGATGACACCGTCGGTGAGGCGAAACGCGAGGTCATGGCGCAGCCCGGTCTCGGCTAGGGACGTTTTGGTGGCAGCGACGACGCGCACGTCGATGCGCCCGAGCTCGTCGCCGAGGCCGCCGCCGAGCGGCACCAGGTCGCCAGACTGTTCGAGCAGCGTGAGCAAGAACGCCTGCCCCGGCGCGGCCAGCGAGTCGATCTCGTCGAGGAACAAGGTGCCGCCCACCGCCGAGCGGAACGCGCCCGGCAGATCGTGCGTGGCGCCCGTGAACGCGCCCTTCTTGTGGCCCAACAGCGTGCTGCGCAGCTGCGCCGGGTCGTGCGGCAAGGCCGCCGCGTTCAGCGCCACGAACGCACCGGTGCGTCCGCTGTCGTCGTGGATGCGCCGCGCGGCCCAGGTCTTGCCGCTCCCCGAGGCGCCGAGCAAGAGCACCGGCGCGCGTGCGCGCGCGGCGCGCGCCAGGTCGTGCGCATAGCGCGCGCTACGCGCGCTCCCGCCGTCGGCGACGGGTGCGGGCACGAGCGCGCGCTCTGCCGCCTGCACCGACGCGTGGACGTCACCGAGGAACACCACGTCGTCGACGGCGAGAACGTAGGGCTCGCCGGG
>CAZONM010000199.1:5317-10675 GCA_964580865.1 uncultured Myxococcales bacterium
GGGCTCGCCGGGGCGCTGCTTGCGGGTCGGGCGGTCACGCACGGTCGATGAGGATACTCGACTGGCAATTTGCCACGCAGCGATCCCGGGAACAGACGGCCGCGGCGCGTTCGCGCGGCGCGCGAACGCGCCCGAGCGCGGGGCACGCCCCGTGCTCTGTCGTCCCGTGGAGGTGCCCATGTCCGACACGACCATCAACATCATCTGGCAGTCGATCACCCTGAACCACGAACCGCTCGACGTCGTCGACCGCGCCCGGCTGCTCGAGCGGCCCGATGCCTGCATTCCCGTGGGCGCCGCCCCCGACGGCTTGCCCCTGGTGATGCAGGTGAGCCGCTCGGCCTCGATCATCGAGCCCGTGCTGCGCGCGGTGCATGCCGGCGAGATCGGCGACCTGTCACCCGAGGCCAAGAAGCTGCTGCTCGACCTCAACAAGCGCCTGCAACACGAACGGCGCTCGCTCGGGATCGCCCCGCGCGGACCTGCCAGCACCGCGCCGCACTACCTGTCGATGCAGGCCGTGCCCTCGCTGTTGGGCGAGACGCTCCTGTGCCGGCTGCTCGGCGCCGCGAGCCCCCTGCTCCTGCCCGAGGACCGCGCGTCCCTCGCCGGCGGCGTCGACGACCTGGCGGCGCGCACCTCGTGCGGCGTGCTCAAATCGGCGGCCGAGCGCGTGCACCTCGCCGATCAGCTCTCCCTGCAGCAGCACCTGGCGATCCCGCTCGACGACGGGCCCACGCAGGTGGTGCGGCTGCGCGATCACAAGTCCGTCAACGTGGCCGAGGGGCGGCCCCTGGTGTTCGAGGACCTGCGCCACCTGCCGTCGGCGATGTTCCACACCTACCGCAGGGAAGACGGCGCCAATCGCCTGGCGCACTTCGAGGGTGCCCTCGGCGACAACGAGGAGTACCGCGCCGCCATCCGTCGCGCGCACGGCGTGGGCTGGTCCGTGAGCCGCATGGACCTCTTGCAGGCCATCGCCGAGGTGGCGCGCGCCCTCACGTCGCTGCACAAGGAGGGCCTGGTGCACGGCGACCTCAAGCCGGCCAACATCCTGCTCACCGAGCACGGCGCCGTCCCGCACGACTCCCTCGACGTCGCCGTGGGCTCCATGAGCGCCGCGGGCACCAAGGGCTGGAACGCGCCCGAGCAGGTCATCGCTCGCGAGGTGAGCCCGGCCACCGATGTGTTCGCGCTGGCGCAGCTCGTGGTGGCCGTGCTCGAGGCGGCGGTGTTTGGCGACGAGCGTTCCTACGTGGTGCCCATCGGCAACGGGCAGCGCCTGCGCGAGCGCCTGCTGCCCGAGCCCGACGTCTATCTCGATCCCGCGCTCATCCCCTTCGACGACGCCGCCATCGCGGCGTGGCGCGGCTTCTTGCGCCGCTGTCTGGCGCTCGACGCGAGCAAGCGCGTGCAGACGAGCGCCGCCTTCGCCGACGAGCTGTGCGCCATCGCCGCGCGCCACCCGGTGCCCGGCCGCCGCCTGGTCTCGGGGCTCGCCGGGCGCCTCACGCGCCACGCCGAGGGCGACGGGCTCGGTGACAAGCTGCGCCGCCTCACGGGGCGCGAGCCCGCGGGCGCCGTCGTGTGGGAGCTGCACGACAGCTACGCGCATCTGCACCGCATGCCCTGGCGCGTGATCTTCGGGCTCGTCGCGTAGCCGGGCAAGGTGCCGCCCGCTCGGGGCGCGAGCCTTGCGCTTGGCGCCCCAATCGAGCCAGCGTGCGCGCGAACCTGGAGGTTTCATGTCACACCGCTCGTCGTTCGCCCTCGCCGCGCTCGCGCTCGCGCTCGTCACCACCATCGCTTGCAAGAAGGCGGTGGAGTCCGCCGAGAGCGCGGCTTTGGCCGCAGCGTCGGGCGGCAAGGCCACGCTCACCAAGGACGGCAACATCGAGGTCAAGACCGACGAGGGGACGGCCAAGATCGAGCTCTCGGGCGACAAGGGCATCGCCACGGTCACCGGCACCGGGCCCGACGGCGCGAAGTTCAACGCGGCGTTCGGCGCGGCCGCCAAGGCGCCCGACGGCTTCCCGCTGCCGATGATGGACGGGCTCAACGTGGTGCAAGGCGCCGTCAGCGACAAGGGCGGCAAGAAGAGCTACGCCGTCATGGGCACCACCGCCAAGTCGGCCAAGGACGTCGCCGCCTACTACGAGCCCGAGCTGAAGAAGGCCGGGCTCACGGTCACGCGCAGCGAGACCAACCTCGGCGGCGTGGTCATGCTGGCGCTCAGCGGCGAGGGCGGAGGCCACAAGCTGGGCGTGGCCATGCAGGAGGCAAAGGGCCAGACGACCGTGACCTTCGGCGGCGAGTGGTAGCAGCGGCCACACGCCTCGACGTGAGACAGGGTGAAGGGCGCGGCGCGCGCGGCCGCGGCCCTGTTCTACGTTGGGCCCATGAATGACCAGCTCCCCGGGTGGCTGCCCCTGCAGCAGGTGACGGACCTTGCAGCGTCGGTGTCGCGGGCCGAGCTCCTCGAGCGCTTGGGCACGGGCTTCCTCGTGCTGGTCTCGGGCGAGCTCGCGCGCCCCGTGCCCATGCAGCGCACGGTCACGTGGGACGACGGCACGGCGCCCACCCTCGACACCGGGTTCTACGTCGCCCGCCTGATCCCCAAGGCGCCGGGGGTCAGCACCATCTCCATCGGGCGCACCACCAACAACGACGTGGTGCTCATCGACAACACCATCTCCAAGGTGCACGCATTCTTGCACCGCGACGCCAAGAGCGCCGACACCGCCATCTCCGACGCGCAGTCGCACAACGGCACCTTCGTCGAGGGCATGAAGGTGGGCAACCGCGGCGACGGGCCGCCCACGCCGCTGCGCTCGAGCCAGTCATTGCGCTTGGGCTCGGTGGCGCTGACGTACCTGGTGCTCGACGACCTGCTGGCGCTCGGTCGCTCGCTGTCGTCGAGATAGTGCTTACGGCCCGCTGCGGCGGTCGAGCGTGCCGAGCGTGCCCGATGGCAGCACGGGCGTGGGCGCCGGCTGCAGCGCGACCGCGGTGACCGCGACCGCGGTCGCGAGCACCGCGACGCCGGCGCCCACGCTGCCCCAGATGGCCCATTGCAGCGCAGCGGCGCGCTCGTCCTCGTCTGCCTGCACGCGTGCCTGCGCCTCGGCGGCCACCCGGGCCGCCTCGGCCGCCTCCTGTCGTGCCGCCGCCAGGCGCTCCTCTTCCATGAGGCGCGCCACGGCAGCATCCGCTTCGGCGGCGGCGGAGTCGCGCGCCGCCGCCTCGGCCGCCAGGCGCTCGGCCTCGAGCCGCGCAGCCTCGAGACGGTGCTGCTCGGCGAGCCGCAGCTCGGCCTCGCTGAGGCGGCGCGTGGCGACCTCACGGTTCGGGCTCTCACCCACCTCAGCCAGGAAGCGTTGGTAGAAGAACGCGGCGCGGTCGAACGCGCCGAGCTGGAAGTGGCACTGCCCGATGTTGAACAAGATCTCGGGCAGCGGCTTTAGCCGATAGGCTTGATCGTAGGCCGCGAGCGCCTCGTCGAACGCTCCACGCTTGAACGCGTCGCTGCCACGGGCGAACGCGGCGCGGGCCGCGGCGAGGTCGTCGGCCGACGCCGCGGCCAGCGATGGGCCCGCTTGCGCGGGCGGCGCCACCGCGAGCGACGCCAGGAGCGCGATCATCGAACGAAGCAGGAATGAGCGCACCGACGAAACATCGCGCGCGCAGGCCCTCGCGGCCAGCGCGCGCCCTGCGTCGTCCCGCTCTGAGACGCGCTACCCGGCGAATGGGTCGAGGATCACCGTGTCGTCGTTGCCGCGCTTGGTACCGGGCTTGTCAACGCCCTTGCCGCCCGGCTTGTCGGGGGGCTTGGTGCCGGGCGCCGGATCGGGCTTGACCTCGGCCGGCGGCGGCGGGGCCGGCGGATCGGGGATGACGACGCTGAGCGTGGCCGACGACGCCAGCGAGGTGCGCGACTCGACCGAGGGGCGGCCCGGGAGGGAGAACAGGAACACGCCCTCCTCGTCCCTCGGCGGCAGCGCGATCGCCAGCGGCGTCTGCCCGAGCGGCGCCTCGTGGCCCGCGCGTGTCACCGTAGCGCCGGGCGGCGTCGACTCGAAGCGCAGCGTGATCGGCGGCGGCGGTGGCGGTGGCGACACACCTCCCACGAGCTGCCACGCCAAGACGGCGAGCGCCGCACCGCCGATGACCAGGGCAGCGGCCACGCGCGGCGCCGTCGCGCGCCGTCGTGGCGCCGCCACCGAGGACACCGCGACACCGCGCAGCTCGGCGGCCAGCGCGCGCAGCGCGTCGGCGAGGGCAGCCGCCGTGGGGCGTGCCGCGGGCTCCTTCTCGAGGCACGCGAGGATGAGGCGCTCGAGCTCCATCGGCGGCGCGGGAACGCCGGCGCGCTCCATGGCCGGGGGTGACTCGAGGGTGTGCTTGATGACGATGTCGCCCCAATTGGTGGCCGAGAACGGCCGCGCACCGGCCACCATCTCGTAGAGCGTGACGCCGAGCGAGTACACGTCGGCCGAGGCGGCGGCCTGCCCCTTGGTGAGCTGCTCGGGCGACATGTAGAGGGGCGTGCCCAACATGGCGCTGTCGTCGACGGGCCGCGAGGGGTCGCCCGCCGCCTCGGGGCTCAGCTTGGCCACGCCGAAGTCGAGCAGCTTGACGAAGTCACTGCTGTCGCCGCGCGTGGTGAGGAAGATGTTCTCGGGCTTGAGGTCGCGATGGATGATGTCCTTCGCGTGCACGGCCGCCAGCGCGCTCGCCACCTGCGCGCCGATGTCGGCCACCCGATCGGGCGCCATGGGGCCGCGTTTGATCGCAGCGCGCACGTTCTCGCCCTGCAGGAGCTCCATCACGTAGCAGGCGGCGCCGTCGGGAGGCTCGAGGAAATCGGTGATCTCGATGAGGTTCTGGTGGCGCAGCTGGTTGACCGCGCGCGCCTCGCCGAACAGCCGACGCACGGCCTCCCGGTTGGTCGAGTACTTCGCGTTGAGCGCCTTGAGCGCGACAGCGCGGCCGAGCTTCACGTGCTCGGCACGAAACACGCGCCCCATGCCGCCCTTGCCGAGGAGCTCGACGATTCGATAGGAGCCGACGACGTCGCCGATCTTGAGCGGCTCGTCGACGGCATCGCCGGTGCCCGAGGTACCGCCCGACGCACCGCTACCGGTGGCCAGGTCGCCGGCGCCGTCGGTGCCGACGGTGCGCGTGGACAGGCCCACGGTCTCGGACTCGTCGGTCATCGGGACCATCGTCCCATATCGGGACCGTCGGGTGCACGGTCGTCCGGGCGCCCCGCGCTATTGGCACTCGACCGGCGCCGCCGCCGAGCCCCGGAGCGCGGCGCACCCGGCCGCCCCGCGCAGCAGCACGGCGCCGGCACCA
>CAZONM010000200.1:0-10666 GCA_964580865.1 uncultured Myxococcales bacterium
CCACCGCGGCCGCCGGCGCCAACGCGGCCAGCGGCGACAACACGCGCACGTCGCGCCGGCGACTCGCGTGCACCACTACGACGACGCCGAGGGCCAGCCCGGTGACGAGGAAGAGCACGGTCTGCGCGGGCGCGAGCAGCGCGAGGAGCACGGCCGCACCCGCCCAGCGCGCACGCCGCGCGCTCGGCGCGACGTCGCCGGGGCTCGTGACGAGCAGCAGGGCCGCGAGCGCGATGGGCATGCCGAGCCCCTGGGGATGCTGAAAGAAGCTCGCGATGACGGGCGGCGGCAGCGCTTGCGCGCTCACCCACGACGACGGCAGGAGCGCCACCCCCGGCATGGGCGCGCCCCACCCGTCGGCGAGCAGCGCCGCCGCGGGCCCGTAGCCGAGCGGCACCACCAGCACCGCCAGCCACGCGCCGCGCGCGCCGCCGAGCACGCGCCCCATGTCGGCCAGCACCAGCGCGAGCGTCGCGAGGCATGCGATGGTGATGACGTCGCAAGACCACGCGAGTGGCAGCGCGGTCGAGCGCGCCACCAGCGCCACCAGCACGTCGTAGCCGTAGTGATATGCGAACGGCGCGCCCGGAAAGAGCGGGTGCTCGGGCGGCAGCACGCCGCGCGCCATGGCGGCGCTGACACCGAAGTGCGTCGAGCCTTCGTCCCACAGGAACGTGGTCAGCGTCGTCCACGTCCCGAACCCGACGAGCGCGGCCAGCGCCGCCCACTCCGCTCGCGAGCGCGCCCGGCCCTCGGGCGACCTCACGCGCGCTCGGCGCGCGCGCACCTCGAGCAGCGCAGGCACGAGGCCGACGAGCGCGGTGAGCATGAGGCCCACGGCGATGCTGTCGAACGGCCGGCCGAGGAGCTCGGGGAGGGCCGCGAGCACCGCCAGCGTCGTCGCCAGCGCCACGCTGGCGCGCCGCTCGTCCGCGCATGCCAGCGCCCAGCGCACCGCCAGGAACACCGACGCCACCGCCACGACGAGCACCAACACCACGGGCGCAGTCTACTCGCCCCTCGGTCCCGGGGGTGTCGGCGGCGCGCGGCGCAGCACCACTAGCTCACGCCCGTCGTCGATCGGCATGCGCGACACGACCTCCAACCGCGCCAACCCGCGCGCCAGCGGCGAACCGCCGCGGGTCACGACGCGCACGTCGCCCGTGCACGGCAGCGGCCCGCGCCAGCGATCGAGGTCGGCGCGCACCAACACGACCGGCGCGGCGTCGACGAGGTCCGCCAGGGCGAGCGCCTCCTCGTCGTCGAGCACGACGAGCGAGCCCGGCGGCGCCGCGCGCAGCGCCGCTTCCACCGGCCTCGTGCGCGCGACCACCGCCGCTGTGCTCGTCGTCGCGCGCGCGCACCCGTCGCGCACCAACATGGGCAAGGCCACGCGCGCGCGGTCGATGGCGATGAGCGTGCGCGGCGCGAGCCCCGGGTCGGCAGCGATCACGGGGTTACCCTCCTCGGGCCGCCAGTTGTCCATCATGCGCCGCGCCTCGAGCGCGCCGCCGCCCTCGGCCGTACCGGGGAGCAGCGGGCCGACGACCAAGGCCGCGAGCACCGCTACGAGCACCGCCGCCAGCGCTGCCCCGAGCGCGCGCGCGGCGTCGGCGCGCCAGCGCACGAGCACCGCGAAAACGAGCGGGGCGCTCAGCACGAGCACGCACGAGAGCGACGCCACCGCGGGCGAGGCGCCGAGGGCCAGCGGCACCGACGTGGGTGCGAAGCCGCGCGCTACCAGCGGCAGCATCATCTCGTACACCGGGTTGGCGAGGGCGTCGCTCAGGTGCGGGAAGAACATCCCCGCGATGCCCGAGTGCACCACGCCCACGGCAACCAGGGCCGACAGCGTCGCGATCGACAGCGCGGGTCGCGCGCGCGCGCTGCGATCGAAATACAGCGCCGCGGGCACCGCCCACAGGCCGATGAGCTCGCTGACGTAGCGCGGGCCCACGCTCCAGCCACCGCGCCAGCCGCGAAAGCCCGCGATGAAGAGCAGCAAGAGCACGCTCGCCGCCGCCACGGCCACCGCCTGCGCGCGCTCGTCGCGTCGGCGCAAGTTGCCGATCAGCGCAGCCGCGCCCACCGCCAGCACCGGCGAGAAGAACCACAGCCCCACGGCCGGCGACACGAGCACCGCGCGCCACACCGACGGATCCGGCGCGCCGATACCGAAGAGCGTGCCGGCCACGACCTCCTGGTACTGGCGGTTCTCGAGGAAGCTGTAGCCGGTGCGCCACGGCGCGCCGAACATCGCCGTGTGGGCGACGCACACCGCCAGCGCCACCGGGAGCGCGCCGAGCGCGAGCCACAGCACCGTGTCGCGTCGTCGATCGCACCACCAGACCAGCGCGGCCATGGGCGCGGCCGCGACGAGCGCCGGGTACTCGGCGCCCACGGCCGCCGCCAGCGCGAGCCCGATGCCCCCGAGCCGCGCACGACGCGAGCGCGGCGCCTCGTCGGGCGCGCCGCGCGCATACAAGAGGGCCGCGGCGGGCGCCAGCGCGGCGATGCCGTGCCCCGAGAGGACGTTGATCGACGCCAACACGCCGCTGCCGACGACCATGCCCACCAGGCTCAGGTCGGCGATCACGGGGTCGGCGACGCGTCGCCGCAGCCCGAGCCACACCACCACCATGAGCGCGAGGCAAGGGACGGCCGAGCCGAAGACGCGCGCGACGCGCGTGAGCGTCTCGCGCGTCAGGTCGCCGGTAAACGGATGCACGAGCGCGTACCCTGCGGCCGCGAGCAGGCTCGTGAGCGGCGCCTTCGACGAGTAGAGCCGCCCCGCGCGCTGCGCCTTGTCGTCGATGTAGCCCCACTCGGCCACGACGGCGTCGATGGCGAACGTGCCGTGCTCCACCACCGCCTTGGCGGCGAACACGCGCACACCCTCGTTCGGGTTGTTGAGCGGCGTGTGCAGCGGCGACGCCACCGCCACGCAGGCCGCGATCGCCACTGGCACCGCCAGCTCGCGCGCGCGCATCACGCGGTGCGGCGCACCAGCCCGGCCTCGACGAGGACCAGGGCGACGGCCGCCAGGAACAGGAAGGGCCACAGGTGGAGATCGTCGTCGCGACCGCCGGCGCCGCTGCTGCGCGCGCCCGTGGGCGTGGCGCGCGCCAGCGCGTCGGCGTCGGCGGGCGTCGGATCGCTCTCGCGGGGGTCGAGCAACACGGTGAAGCGCTCGGCGGCGACCTCGCGCGGCTCGCTCCCGTCGGCGCGGGCGAGCACGCGGTACCGGCCGACCTCGTCGGTGGCGGCGTAGGTGACGGTGGCGGCGCCCTCCACGCGCAAGGTGGTCTCGCGTCCGCTGGGCGCGCGCACCACGAGCTCGTCGGCGCCGCGAGGCACGCGCACCGTTGCGCGCTCGCCGACGTGCACCAGGCGCGCGGCGCCGTCGTCGAGCGCGCCGCCGAGGTAGAGCACCAGCTGGCGCATGAGCGGGAGGAAGCCCGGGCGGATCGCGAGGTCGCTCCAGTCGCGGTCGACGCTGGTGAGCAACACGGCGACGCGGCCGTCGCCGACGTCGCGCTCGACCAGGGCGGGCGCGCCGTTCGAGAAGCGCACGAGCACATCGCCGTTCGGCGTGCCGCCCGGCTCCAGCAGCATGAACGTGTGCGTGCGCACGCGCCCGAGCCCCGGCAAGTCCTCGCCCTGGGCCAGCCCGCGCAGCACCGGGTGCTCGGCGCGAAAGCGCGTGAGGGTGAGCACGTCGGCCACGCTGGCGTCGTCGAGCAGCGCCTGCCCCTTGCTGCCGCGCAGCGGTGCGTACAACAGCTCGCCGAGCGCGCGGTTGGCCCACTCGACGTCGACCTGATCACCCACGGTCATCAACACGCCGCCGCCGGCGCGCGTGTGCTCCACCAGCGCGGCCGCGGCGGCGTCGTCGATGCGCGCCACATTCGCCAGCACCACCACGCGCGCACCGGCGAAGGTGGAGGCGCGCACCTGATCGGGGCCGATGATCTCGAGCGTCATCCCGCTCGGCCCGCCGCCGCCGCGCAGGGCGGTCTCCAGGTAGAAGACCTCGTCCTTGAACGGCAACGCCTGCGGCGCGCCGTCGACGACCACGACCTTGAGCGGCGGCGGCAGCTCGAAGGGCAGCTCCACCTGATCGTCGAGCTCGAACGCGTCACGCTCGAGCGACACGGCCACGTGCGCGTCCGCGTCCGGCGTGGGCGACGCCTCGTCGTCGCCGCTGAGGGAATGATGAAACGACCGCTCGACCACTCGCCCCGGCGGCATCGGCAGCAGCAGGCGCGCCGCGCGCCGCTCACCCAC
The DNA here is from genome assembly GCA_964580865.1 of uncultured Myxococcales bacterium. Classification (GTDB taxonomy): domain Bacteria; phylum Myxococcota; class UBA727; order UBA727; family VGSZ01; genus JACOUT01. The sequence goes on from CAZONM010000200.1 coordinate 4,288, forward strand.
CCGCAGGTCCGCCGGCACGTCCACCGACGGGCCAAGCCACCGCTGCGCGGTGATGCCGACGACGAGCGCCTCGCCGGATCGACCGGTGGTGCGGCGCACCTGGACGTCGAGGAGCGCGTGGTTGGGCGGCGGCTCCTCGTCGATGACGCGGGACCACTCGATCGTGACACCGGCGCCATCCACCGTGGACGCGCTGCCCGAGAAGCCGTGCGCCGCGAGATCCGAGAGCAGCACCACCCGGCGCTCGCCGGCGCCCTCTACGGCGCGCGCCAAGGCGGCCCCGTGCGCCGCGCACGCCGCCAGATCCGCGAACGCATGTCCGCCACGCTGTGCCTCGAGCGCAGCCACCGCGCGCCCCCGGTCGAACGACGGGGCCGCTAGGTCGCGGGGCGCGCCATCGCATGCCACCACGCCCACGCGCACGTCGTCGGGCTCGGCGCGCACGCGCTCGAGCGCCGCGGCGCGCGCGCGCTCCAGCAGCGTTCGTCCGTCGATGCGCGTGTGCATCGACGCGCTGACGTCGAGCGCCACCACCACCACCAGCGGCGCCGCGCGCTGGCCGTCGACCTGCTCGGCGCGCAGCACCGGCCGGGTGAGCGCCAGGGCCAGCGCCACGACGACCAACGTGCGGACCAGCAGGAGCAGCAGCTGGCGCAGGCGAATGCTGCGCGCGGTGCGCCGCTGGCTCTTGAGCAGCAGCTCGAGCGCGCCGAAAGGTACGCGGCGCGCGCGGCGCTTCGAGATGAGGTGCACGATGAACGGCACTGCGGCCGCCGCCAGGCCCCAGGCCAGCGCGCCGTCGAGAAGCGCGAGCTGGCCCACGATCACCGCCCCCCGCGCAACAGCGCCGCACCGTGCAGCGCCTCGGCCAGCACGCGCACGGGCGGCTCGTCGGTGGGCGCCAGGTGCCAGCGCACATCGAGGCGCGCGGCGGCGAGGCGCGCGGCATCGAGGAAGGCGCGCAGCTCCTCGAGGTAGCTGTCGCGCACCAGCGGCGCCTCCACCTGGACCACGCGATCGCCCTCGAGGTCTTCGAAGCGCACCACGCCGTCGAACGGCAGCTCGAGCTCGTCGCGATCGAGGGTGTGCAACAGCAAGGCGTCGCACCCCATGCGGCGCAGCACGCCGAGCGGCTCGAGGGCGCTGAAGCCGTCATCCGCGCCGCAGTCGAACAGATCGGAGATCACCACGATGAGCGCGCGCCTGGTGAGGCGCTCGGCCACGGTCTCGAGGGTCTCGGCGAGCGCGGTGGTGCCGCGGGGCTGTGCGCTCGCCAGCGCCTCGAGCACGGTCCCGAGCTGGTCGCGGCGAGCGCGTGGCGCCAGGTGCACGCGCTCGTCGCCGGCGAACAGCGACACGCCCACCGCGTCTCCATGGTGCACGGCGAGCCAGGTCAGCGCCGCCGCCCACGTCTTGGCCGCCTCGAGCTTCGACACCGAGAAGGTGCCGCGCGCGCCGCCCGCGTAGGCCATGGACCCCGAGGTGTCGACCACCAGCGCTACCTCGATGGTGGTCTCGTCGAGGTGGCGGCGCACGAAGTAGCGGTCGAGGCGCGCGAACGCGCGCCAGTCGAGCCGGCGCAGGTCGTCGCCCGGCGCGTACGGCTTGTGCTCGGCGAACTCCGACGACGATCCGAAGCGCTTGGAGCGGTGCCCGCCCGCGAGCACGCCGTCGGCGACCACGCGCGCGCGCAGCTCCAAGGGCGCAATGCCGTACACGGTGGCGGCGGGAAGGAGCGCGGCCGCGGCGGGGGCGGCGGGCGCCGCGTCGGTCATCCGGTCGCTCCATCGGGCGGCAGGTGCGCGATGAGGTCGCCGATGATGTCGGCCGCGCGCGCGCCGCTGGCCTGCGCCTGGAACGTGACCACCACGCGGTGCGCCAGCACCGGGACCGCGATGTCCCTCACGTCGTCGACGGAGGCGGCGAAGCGCCCCTGGAGCACGGCGCGCGCCTTGGCGGCCAGCACCAGGTACTGCGAGGCGCGCGGGCCGGCGCCCCAGGTGAGCTGGCGCGCCCACCGCTGCTCGTCGTGGCGTGCGGTCGTAGCGGCCGTGGGCGGCCCGTCGGCGCGCGTGGCGCGCGCGAGCTTCACGGCGTAGGCGACCACGTGATCGGGCACGGGCACCCGCCGCACCAGATCGGAGAACGCGAGCACCTCTTCCTGCGACAGCACCGGCGCGATGGCCGGCGGCGGCCCCGCGGTGGTCTGGCGCACGATCTCCTGCTCCTCGGCCTCGCTCGGGTAGCCGACCTCGATGAGGAACATGAAGCGATCGAGCTGCGCCTCGGGCAGCGGGTAGGTGCCCTCCTGCTCGATAGGGTTCTGCGTCGCGAACACCAGGAACGGCGGCGGCAGCGGGAACGTGCGCCCACCAGCCGTCACCTTGTGTTCCTGCATGGCTTGCAGGAGCGCCGCCTGGGTCTTCGGCGGCGTGCGGTTGATCTCGTCGGCCAAGAGCACGTTGGCGAACACCGGTCCAGGCACGAAGCGGAAGGCGCGGCGCCCGGTGGTCCGGTCCTCCTCGAGCACGTCGGTGCCCGAGATGTCCGATGGCATGAGGTCGGGCGTGAACTGGATGCGGTTGAACGTGAGGCCCAACCCCTCGGCGAGGGTCTGGATCAAGAGCGTCTTGGCGAGGCCTGGGACTCCGACGAAGAGGCCATGACCGCGCGCAAACAGCGAGATGAGGAGCAGCTCGATGACGCGCCCTTGGCCCACGATGCGCTTGTGCAGCTCGGCCGTGAGCGCGGCCGCGCGCTCGCGCAACCGGCGCGCCAGCTCGACGTCGTCGAGACCGGCCAGGGCCGGCGGTGGGGGCGCGACGGAGGGTGGTGGAGGCGGCGCGGGCGCGGTGCCCGCTGGGGGTGTCACGAGCGGCATGGACGGGTCGGTCAGGGCCACGTGCGGAGGCTCCGGCGGAAGGGCTCGGGCGACAGTACCATCCCTCCGGGTCCTACATGGCCTCACATCTCCCCCCCGCAGATCGGAGGATGGGGGCCGACGATTCGATCAGCAACACTTCTCGAGCGGGTGGTTGCCGTTGGGCACTCGTGGGAGGTTTCGATGCTCCGCCTGATTCCGGTCGCCGGTCTCGCTGTGGCGCTCTCGGTGGTCGCTGGGTGCGATGGCTGCGCGCCCCCGCCCGACGATGTCGACGCGTTCGAGAACGACATCGACCGCGATGGCACGCCCAACGACCTCGATGACGACATCGACGGCGATGACGTGCCCAACAACCTCGACGAGGACATGGACGGCGACGGCACGCCCAACGCCGCCGACGACGACGCCGACGGCGACGGTATTCCCACGCGCGGCGAGGACGGCGAGCTCATCGACGACACGCCGCTGGGCGGGCAAGAGGACAATGAGGGCGCCCAAGGCGACGTCGACGGCGACGGCATCCCCAACGCCGTCGACAACGACGACGACGGCAACGGCATCCCCGACGGCGTGGAGGGCGACAACGACTGCGACGGAGACGGCCAGGCCGAGCCCGAGGATCAAGACTGCGACGGCTACTGCTTCCTGGGCGCCGAGGGCGGTTACCAGCCCTGCGACGACGGCGGCGTGCCCGGCTCCGGCGTCCCCGACAGCGACGGCGACGGCGTGCCCGACACCCTCGATCCCGACGACGACGGCGACGGCATCCCCGACGACGACGACAACAACCCGGGCGGCGAGACCCCGCCGGACCCCGTCGACACGCCCCCCGGCGAGTGCACCACGGAGGACTTCGATCTGAGCGCCGGCAGCATCACGCCGCCGCGCATCCTGCTGGTGGTCGACAAGTCGGGCTCCATGAACGAGGACGCCGACGGCTACCCGGGCAGCAAGTGGGACGCGGCGCGCGACACCATCAGCGACGTCGTCACGGGGCTGTCGGGCGACGTGAGCTTCGGGCTGATGCTGTATCCGAACGGCACCGCCGACAACAACGTGTGCAACGAGGGAAACGTGCGCGTCAACGTCGGCACTAACAGCGCGGCGCAGATCGTCGCGACCCTCGGCCTCACCTCCCCCGGCGGCGGCACCCCTACCGCCACCACGCTCGGCGAGGCGCGGCGCGCGCTCGACGGCATGGGCGACACGGGCGGCAACCGCGCCGTGGTGCTGGCGACCGACGGCGGCCCCAACTGCAACGCGTCGCTCAACGGCGACTCGTGCCGCTGCGTGGCGCCGAACCAGTCCGACTGCGCCGACTTCCCCGAGAACTGCCTCGACGACGGCAACGCCATCGGCGCCGCGGCCGCCGTCAACGCTGCCGGCTACCCGGTCTTCGTCATCGGCATCCCCGGCGCCGAGAACTTCCGCGACGTGCTCAACGGCATGGCGCAGGCGGGCGGCACGGCGCAGGCGGGCGGCACCTCGTTCTACGATGCGTCCTCCACCACGGAGCTCGCGAGCGCGCTCGAGGAGATCGCGATCCGGGTGGGCGCGTGCCGCTTCGACCTGCCGCAGCCCGTGGGCAACAACGATCTGACCGTGACCGTGGGCGGCACGCCCGTGAGTCGCGACCCGGGCCGCGTCAATGGCTGGGACCTGGTTGACTCGGATACCCTCGAGCTGTTCGGCGCCGCCTGCGACGCCGCCGTGAACGGGGGCACCGTTGGCGCCGCGACCGTGTCCGTCGAGATCTGCCCGGGCTGAACGCGAGCGGACGCTCGTGCGTCTGCCCTCCATGCGTGCCTCGTCGGCCGGCCTGCTCGGGGTGCTCGTGGCCACCGGGCCGGCGATGGCCCAGTCCATCGGCCCCACCAACGCCGCGCTCGGCGATCCGGCGAAGTGCGTGGTCATGGTGGAGGACATGGGCAACGTGGGTTTCCGCATCAGCGACGCCCAGGCCGTTGCCGAGAGCGTGGTGTCGCCGCTCAAGAAGCGCGTGGGTGCGCAGGCCGCATTCTTTGAGGGCGTGCTCACGTCGGCGCAGAGCATGCGCCGGATCCTGGGCTCGACCGTGGAGGGCGGCACCCCGCAGGAGACGACGCGCAAGCACTACGAGGCCTGCCGCGACGCCGCGCCCTGGCGCGTGAAGGCGAGCTTCGGCGCGCCCGCCAAGGGCAAGGGAAAGCCCAAGAAACACTGGATCGAGGTGACGTGCCGCAAGAAGGGCAGCGACAGCGTGGTCGATCGGGTGCGCGTCGAGGGCGACACCTTCGTGCTCGCGCGCGACGAGCTAAACGCGGCGATGCCGCGCTTCTGCATGCAGATCCCCGACATCGCGGCGATCCCCATCGAGCCAGCCCCGGGCGAGCGCCCCAAGGAGCCGCCCGGCATGTCGAAGAAGGAGCCGAAGGCCTGGACGCCGCCGCCGCCGCGGCCGTAGGTGCGCGTTGGCGGCGCGGGCCGACCGGAATTCGGCTAGTCTGCGCTTCGATGGCAGAGGGGTCCTCGCAACGCCTGCCGGCGCCGTTCGGCAAGTACCTGCTGACGCAGATGATCGCGGTCGGCGGCATGGCCGAGGTCTACCGCGCGAAGATCTTCGGCGCGTCGGGCTTCGAGAAGGAGATGGTCGTCAAGCGCATCCTGCCCCGGTATGCGCGCAACCCGAACTTCGTGCAGATGCTCATCGACGAGGCCAAGATCGCGGTCTCGTTCTCGCACGGCAACATCGTCCCCATCTACGAGCTCGGCGAGTTCGAGGGCAGCTACTACATCGCCATGGAGTTCGTGGAGGGCCGCACGGTCCTCGACGTGCTGCGTGACGCGCACAGCAAGCGCCACCCCGTGCCGTGGGCCTACTGCCTGGGCGTGGGCGCCGAGGTCGCCAAGGGCCTGGCGTACGCGCACTCGCGCACGGGCCCCGACGGCCGCCCCCTCGGGCTGGTGCACCGCGACATCAACCCGCGCAACATCGTGATCACGCCCGCGGGCGAGGTGAAGATCCTCGACTTCGGCATCGCGCGCGCGTCCACCAAGCGCCACCAAACGGCATCGGGGGTCATCAAGGGCACGCCCGGCTACATGTCGCCCGAGCAGATGTACGGCCACGCCGTCGACGCGCGCTCCGACATCTACTGCCTCGGCATCTTGGTGTACGAGCTCTTGACGCTGCGCCGGCTGTTCCCCGTCTGGGACGTCAACGAGATGCGCGCGGTCTTCGAGGCGGGCCCGATCCCCCTGCCCTCGAGCATCGCGCGCCACGTGTCGAAAGACGTCGACGCGGTGATCATGCGCGCGCTGACGCAGGACGTCGACCAGCGCTTCCAAACCGCGGCCGAGTTCGAGGAAGAGCTGCGCACGGTCATCGCGCGCAGCGGCACCGCAGTCACGGCGTCGGGCCTGGCGCGCGAGGTGCGCGCCATCGACGAGGCGCCGGGGCCGGCGGCGCCGCGCACCGCGCCCCCGGTCGTGGACTCGAGCGGCGACGGCGACTCG
>CAZONM010000201.1:0-10601 GCA_964580865.1 uncultured Myxococcales bacterium
GCCTCCCGGCCCGTGCTGCATGCGCCGACGCTGCCGCGGGCGCGCGCGCTCCTCAAGTGCGTCCCCGGGACGCGCGCGGCACGGCCTTGACGGGTCCGCCGCGGCGCCGGATAGTGCCGCACGACGACACGGCGGTTGTAGCTCAGCTGGTAGAGCACTGGATTGTGATTCCGGGTGTCGCGGGTTCGAGCCCCGTCAATCGCCCCACACGAACACCCCCATGAACGCCACGGCGGCGACCGCGAGGTCGCCGCCGTGCACCTTGTCGAGATGCACACGGGCGACGCGGGTGCTCACAGCCCGTCGCAGATCTCGTAGTCCACATCCGCGGGCTCGTCGCTGCACAGGCCGTCGCAGTAGCCCGAGATGCAGTCGTCGTCCTCGGCGCACGGCGCGCCATCGTCGAGGAGATCGGTGCAGGTGAGCGCGCCGGTCTCGGCCAGATCGCGGCAGCGCAGGCCCGTGGCGCAGTCGGTGTCGAGCGCGCAGGTCTCGCCCACCGCCGCAAGGGCGCGGCACTCGTTGCGCCCGTTGGCGGTGCTGTAGCGGCACACCAGGCCCGTCACGCAGTCGCCGTCGACGGCGCACAGCTCGCCGGCCGCCGCCGGGCCCTTGCACAGCTCGCGACCGACCGCCGTGTCGTAGCGGCACTCGAGGCCGGCCGTGCAGTCGAGCGGACCGTCGCAGCGCTCGTCGGCCGCCGAGGCGCCGCGGCAGACGTTCTGCGTGCCCGCCTCGTTGCTGCGGCAGTCCTGGCCGCTCGCGCAGTCGGCCGTCCACTCGCAGCGCTCGCCCGCGGCGGACGCGCCGCGGCACACCGAGCGCGTGCCGGCGTCGTCGAGGCGGCAGTCGAGCCCGGCGTCGCAGTCGATCACGGTCGCGCACGCCTCGCCCGCCGAGGATCGGCCGCGGCAGATGTTCTGCGTGCCCGCGTCGTTCGCGCGGCACGTGAGCCCCGCGGCGCACTCGACGGTGGTGGCGCACGTGGCGTCCTCGGCCTTCACCGCCACGCAGGTGTCGGTGCCCACGGTGTCGCAATAGAGCCCGCTCGCGCACTCGGCTGACGACACACACGCGACGCCGACCGTCAGCCGCGCCAGGCAGCGGTTCTCGCCGGCGCCCGAGTCGAAGATGCAGCGGTCGTCGGCGCCGCAGGGATCGACGCCCGACTGCACCGCGCAGGTGGCGTCGCGCGCCAGCGGCGCCTGACACACCTCCTGGTACGAGGCGTTCTCGGTGCAGCGCAGCGCGGGGTCGCACTCGTTGTCGTAGGGATCGCACGACTCGTTCAGCACCGCCGGCGCCTGGCACTCGTCGCGCCCGCGCGTGTCGTGGTAGCGGCACAAGAGGCCCGTCTGGCACGGCTCCGAGCCCACGGTGCACGGCTCGCCGGACGCGCCGCCCAGGCACACGTCGTCGCCCGAGCTGCTGTCGTAGCGGCACTGCAGGCCCGGCGCGCACTGCTGATCGCCCATGGGGCACGGCCCGCCCGAGGCCGACGGCGCCGTGCACTGGTAGCGATAGGTGGCGGGGTCTTGCGCGCACAACAGCCCCGGCAGGCAATCGTCGACGGTGCTGCACGACACGCCCGCACCGCCGCGCACCGTGCACACGTACTGCGACGACGCGTTCTGCAGACACGCCAAGCCCTCGGCGCAGTCCTCCGCCTGGGCGCACGGCTGGCCCTCGGTGGCCGGCGCGCGACAGACGTTGTCGTAGATGACGTCGTCATAGACGCAGCGCAGGCCCGCTTGGCAGTCGTCGTCGACGTCGCAGGTGGCGCCGGCGGCGCCGCGGGGCGCGCAGCGCTGCTCGAAGGTCTCCGGGTCCGTGAGACAGCGCAGCTCGCCGTTACACACGTTGCCCGGCAGGCACTCCTCCCCCTCGTCCCCTTGCCCCTTGCACGTGCCCTCGAGGCTGATGGTGACGGTGCCCCCGGTGCCGGTCGGCGGCTCGAGCTCGCACTGCGAGGCCTCCTCGGCGCACTCGCTGTCGGTGAGGCACGTGTCGCCGTCGGCCACGGCGCCCGCGATGATGTCGTCGCACGTGCGATCCGTCGGGTCGTACAGCGCCGAGGCGTCGCACGCGTCCACCTGCGCGCGGCGCAGGGTCAGACACTCGGCGGCCTTGGCGGCGTCGAAGGTGGTGCGGCCGGCCGCGATGGACTCGTCCACCGCCGCTTGATTCGCCTGGCACTGCTCGGTGAAGGTCTCCACGCAGCCGCCCTCGTCGTGATAGGGCCCGAGCTGCTGGGTCATGGAGCCGAAGAACATCGAGCGCTCCACGGCCGTGCAGCAGCGGAACTGCAGCTGACACCAGACCTTGGCGGTCTCGATGCAGTAGCTCTGCGCCTGGCCGCCGAGGCAGTTGAGCAGGCACCCCGAGGGTCCGGCCAGCGCCACGACCAGGAGCGTGGCCGCGCCCAGCACGAGGCGCCGCGCCCGCGCCCTCGATGACGACGGGCACGGCGGTGCCAAGGATGTGGTCATGACGCACCTCATGGTTGGTTGTCCTCGAGCCCATCGCAGATCTCGACGTCCACGGTGCCGTCGAACGGGTTTTGCGGCGTGCCCTCGCCCGTGCACTCGCCCTCGGCGCTGACGTCGTTGCCGCTGTTTTGCACCACGCACGCGCCGCTCTCGCACTCCCAGCTCGCGAAGCACTCGTCGCCGGTGTCGACCTTGGGCTCGATGGCGTTGTCGCAGGATCCGCCGAGCACCCCGGGCTGACCGTTGTCGATGAGCTGCGACAGCCAGGTGCCGCTGGCCTCGAAGAAGTCGGTGGCGTCGCACTCGTCCACGGCCTTCCGCAGGTCGTCGAGGCACTCCACCGCCTCCTCGGCGTCGTACTCGATGCGCTCCGCGGTCACCGACTCATTGAGCTGCTCGGCGCCGGCGCGGCACACCTCGGTGAGCACCTCGACGCACTCCCCCGCCGTCGACGGCGCGTGGCGCTGGGTGGCCGGGCCGCGGAACACGCCGAGCGGGTCGGCCACGCGCTCGGCAGCGGTACAGCAGCGGTACTGCAGGTCGCAGAGCACGCGCGCGTGCTCGATGCAGAAGTCCACGGGCGTGCCCGGCGGCAGCAGGCCGCACGACGACGCGCATGCGAGCACCGCCACGAGCCACGACACGCCCTGCGGTGAAGGCGAAGGTGAGCGCACGCCGCATGGTACCCCGAGCCCTCGGCGGGCGCCCGAAAGCCGCCACGCGCGAGCGCCGCGCCCCACCGCTTGGACGGGTGTAGACAAGGCGCGGTGCCAGGGCGACAACGCGCCGGTGACGACGACGACGACGCGCACGGATGTCCCCTGGGGTGCGTTGGCGCATGGCGGCAAGCACCGCTCGCGCCTGCACCAGAAGCTCGCGCGCACCATGCTGCGCACCATCGATCGCTGGCGCTTGGTGGAGCCCGGCGATCGGCTGTTGGTGGCGGTGTCGGGCGGCAAGGACAGCTACGCCCTCGTCGATCTGCTGTGGCAGGCCAAACAGCGCGCGCCGTTCTCGTTCGAGCTGGTGGCGCTGCACGTCGATCAAGCGCAGCCCGGCTACGACGGGCGCCCCCTCGTGGGCTGGCTCGAGCAGAGCGGCATGCCCTTCGAGGTGGTGCGCGAAGACACCTACTCCATCGTCATCGACAAGACCGCGCAGGGCCAAGCCTATTGCTTCCTGTGCGCGCGCCTGCGCCGCGGCATCCTCTACTCGGCGGCGCAGCGCCTCGGCTGCAACAAGCTCGCGCTCGGCCACCACCGTGACGACGGGCTCGAGACCCTGCTCATGAACCTGTGTTACGCGGGCAAGCTGCAGGCGATGCCCGCGCGCTACACCACCGACGACGGCACGCTCGACGTCATCCGCCCGCTCATCGACGTGGCCGAGGCCGACCTGCGCGCCTTCGCCGCCGAGCGCGCCTACCCCATCCTGCCGTGCAACCTGTGCGGCTCCCAAGACGGGCTCAAGCGCGAGCAGATGGCCGCGCTCTTGGCCACGCTCGAGCAGTCGATCCCCAACGTGCGCAGCGTCATGCACCACGCGGTGGGCAACGTGCGCCCCACCCACCTCCTCGACGTCGAGGTGCGCGACGCCTGGCGCGCGCGCGCGAACGCCCCCGCCGTCGCCGCCGGGCCCGGCGCCCCGCGGCGCATGACGGGGGCGGTGGTGGCGCGCGGCGGCGGCCTGGCCATCCTCGACGACGAGGGTTGAATTCGGCTGCGGCCGGGTGTCGCACCTGACCGCGAGTGGCGGGATCTGCATGCGCTTGGCTACCATCGAGCCATGCAGCAAAGCTCCCCCACCCTCATCGTCATGCTGTGCGGCGCCGCCGTCTTGATGGTCACCGGCACGCTCGCGCGGCTGCAGGTGGCGCCGCCCGCCCCCGCGGACGCGTTCGCTCTGGCCGACGACGGGCTCGACGACGCGTTCGGCGAGGTGGGCGCCGACGGCGAGCTCGAGGGCGACCGCGAATTCCTGGCCGGCGACGTGCTGTTCGCGGCGCCGGGCCTCGACGATCCCTCCTTCGCCAACACCGCCGTCTACCTCGTGGCCCACGACGAGCAGGGGGCCTTCGGCGTCGTGCTGAACCGCCCGCGCGACATCGCCAACCTCGAGGTGCCCGTGTTCGACGGCGGGCCCGTGGGCAGGGACCGCGTGGTGGTGCTGCACGACGACGCCAGCCGCGGCGTGGAGGTGGAGCCCGGCATCTACGCGGCCGCCGACCCCGCGCTCATCGAGGCGGTCATCCACGGCGACGCCTTCGGCAAGGTCTTCGTGGGCTACGCCGGTTGGGGCCCGGGCCAGCTCGAGCGCGAGCTCGACGAGGGCGCGTGGCTCGTGAGCGAGGCCACCGGCGTCACCGTGCTCGGCGTGCGACCCACCGAGGGCTGCGACTCCGTCGTCTATTGAGGCAGGCGGCGCCTCACGCCTCGAGCTTGAGCTTGTTCTTGGCGGCCTTGCCGAGCTTGCTGCGCGGGCTGCGCGCGATCACCTCTTGCAGGAGCTCCTCGCCGAGCGGGTCGCCGTCTTCGGTGAAGTGAAAGCCCAGGTAGAAGAGCTGCTCGTCGGTGACGCTCTTGTCGCGCTTGAGCTCGCGCGCCACGTCGACGTCGGCGGAGATGTCGTTGAAGAGCTTGATGGCCTCGTCGCGCGCGCGCGCGGGCGGGCTCGGGTCGAGGCGGCTCTTCTTGAGCGCCGCCAGCGCCAGGCGCAGGCGATCGTCGGCGGTGGCGCCGTCGGTGTGCGACAGCAGGATGAGCGCGTGCTGCGCGCGCTCTTCCTTCTTCTGCTTCTTGAGCTTGGCCGCCAGCTCGCGCAGCGCCTCGGCCGTGCCCTCGGCGTCGGCGGCGCGCGCCACCGACAGGGCTGCCTCGTAGCCGCGCCCGTCGTCGGCCAGGCGCGCCACCAGCGCGTCCTGCACCTTCTTCACCTGCGGCTTCTTCAGCTCGTTCACGCGCGGCACCACCAGCTCCGCCAGCAGGCGCGCGCGATCGACGTCCTTGGCCGCCAGCATGGCGGCGAGCGCGGGCTCGGTGGCCTCCTTGCAGGTGGCGAGCGCGGTGGCCGCGCGCTCGGCCACCGCGCGATCGGCGTGCAGCACCACATCGACCAGCGTGGCCGCGGCGCCCGCGCCGCCGTGCGCTTGCAGCTTGTCGACGGCGAGGAGCGCGCGCTCGTGATCCCGGTGCGTGGCCAGCACCTTGAGCTTCGGCAGGTTGGCGTCGCCGATCTTGGCCAAGGCGAGCGTGCCGAGCGCGGCCCGCGCCATGCCCTGATCGACGCCCGTGGCCGCCACCAACAGCGCGTCGACGACGGCCTTGCTGGCGGCGTCGGCCTGCAGCGCGAAGCGCAGCGCGATGACGGCCTCTTGCCGCACCAGGCTCGGCCGCTGGTCGTCCTTGGCCACGTCGACGAGCAGGGGCAAAGCCGCCTCGTCCTCGCACCAGCCGAGGATCTTGAGGAGCGCGGCGTCGTGCTGCGGCGCGCGCGCCTCCTTCTTGGAGAGCACCTTCATGGTCGTCGATGCGAAGCTCTTGCGCGTGCGCTTGTCGGCGCCGAGCACGCGCTCGCGCACCGCCAGCGCCGCCGAGCGCGCCGTGGTCTCGTCGGCCGCCGCCAGGCCGTCGAGCAGCGCCTTGAACGCGTCGCTGCCGCCGAGCTCGGCGAGCACGCGGTCGAGCTCGCGCTTCTCGGCCTCGCCGGCGGCGGCGCGGCGCGCGCGGATCTCGCCGACCACGTCGGGCCCCGCGGCCACCAACAGGCGAAAGGCCGCCTCACGCACCGGCGGCGCGCCGTGGGCCAACAGCGCCAACGCGCGCGCCACGCCCTTCTTCGGCGCCGTGCGCGCGAGCGCGTCGAGGGCCACGCGCTGCTCGTCGGGCGTGCGCTCGGCGAGCTTGAGCAGCGCCTGTTGGGCGGCCGCGTCCTTGAGGCCGAGCGCCCCCACCACCACGGCCGCGGCCAGGCGGTGCTCGAGGTCGTCGTCACCGAGGAGCGCGAAGAGCTTCTTTGCGTCGGTCATGGGGCGGGAGCCTAGCGCCAATCCGCCCCTAGAGCACCGAACAGGTTGGCGGACCGAGCCAGGCGCTGTCCTCGTGGCCGAGGGCAAGGAGCCCCGCAGCCGGGTAGCAGCGCTACCCGGCGAGGACGCGACGCAGCCATCGGACACGAGCCTGCGTCCGGCGACGGGAGCGAACCTGATCGGTGCTCTAGGCGCAGGCCCGGCGCGCGACACCCGCCTTGCCGCGATGGGGCGGTCGCGTAGGGTTCCGCCATGGGCACTGCCGACGACTCGAACGGCGCACCGACGACGCGCGATCCCCGCTTCGACCCCGTGCTGCACTGGCTGCGCCAACAGGTGGTGGGACGCGACGCCACCATCCGCACCCCGTTCGGCACCCTGCCCAAGCGCTACTTCGACTACACCGCCTCGGGCCTGCCCTTCGGCCCCATCGAGCAGGCCGTGCTCACGCGCGTCTTGCCCTGGATGGCCAACACGCACACCGACGCCAGCGCCGTGGGCGGCTACATGACGCGCCTGTACGACGAGGCGCACGCCACCATCGCGCGCCACGTGCGCGCCGCGGCCGACGACGTGGTGGTCTTGTGCGGCAGCGGCGCCACCGGCGCCATCAACAAGCTGGTGCGCGCCATCGGCCTCCTGGTGCCCGAGCCCATCGAGCGCATCGTGCAGGTGCGGCGCCAGATCAAGGATGACGAGCGCGCGGTGGTGTTCATCTCGAAGATGGAGCACCACAGCAACGACTTGCCCTGGCGCGAGAGCGTCGCCGACGTCGTCATGGTGGGCTTCGATGCCCACGGCCGCGTCAACGCCGCCGAGCTCGACGCGCTCTTGTCCGACCCGCGCTACGCCAGGCGGCCGCTCAAGATCGGCTCGTTCTGCGCAGCGTCGAACGTCACGGGGATCACGAACGACGTCGACGCGCTGGCCCGCGCCATGCACAAGCACGGCGGCTTCGCGTGCTTCGACTACGCCGCCGCCGCGCCCTACGTCGACATCGACCTGCACCCGCAGGGCGATCCGGCGCTCCGCAAAGACGCGGTGTTCATCTCCATGCACAAGTTCTTGGGCGGGCCGCAGGCGCCGGGGCTGTTGGTGGCGAACCAGGCGCTCTTTCGCAGCCGCGTGCCCGTGGAGCCGGGCGGCGGCACCGTCATCTACACCTCGCCGTGGGACTGGCGCTACACCGAGGAGCTGTCGCACCGCGAAGAGGGCGGCACGCCGAACGTGGTGGGCGTGATCCGCGCCGGGCTCGCCATCGAGCTCAAGGAGAAGGTGGGCACCGAGCGCATGTGGCGCGTGGAGCACGACTTCGTGCGCCGCGCCATCGCGCGCTGGCGCACACACCCGAAGCTGCACATCCTCGGCGACCTCGACGCCGAGCGCCTGGCCATCGTCTCCCTCATCGTCGACGAGGGGCGCCTGCACCACAACCTGGCGGCGCGCATGCTGTCGGACCGCTGGGGCATCCAGACGCGCGGCGGCTGCATGTGCGCGGGCACCTACGGCCACGAGCTGCTCGGCATCGGCGCCGCGCGCAGCTTCGAGATCCGCTGCTCGCTCGACCGCGGCGACGAGGCGCAAAAGCCCGGCTGGCTGAGAATCAGCTTCTCGCCCGCCACCACCGAGGAGGACTTCGGCGTGCTGCTCGACGCGTTGCCCGAGCTGGCCGAGCGCTACCCCGAGTGGGCGGGCGACTACACCATGGACCAGCACACGGCCACCTGGCGGCACAAGGCCGACGTCGTCGAGCGGGGCGAACCGCTGCTGGCGCTCGAGGTGCCGACGTGAGCGCGGGCGCGGGTCAGTAGTCCGCCCGCTCCGCCACCGGCACGCCGCGGCGCCGCAAGAACTCGAAGTGGTCGCGCCAGCAGCGCTTGGCCGTCTCCCACGTGACGAAGGCGTGGAAGGCGTGCACGCCCCTGTGGTAGCGCGGCGCCTCCACGTCGACGCCGTGGCGGCGCAGCGCCACCTCCATGCGCGCGTGGTCGTCCTTGAGGTGATCGTAGGTGCCCACGGGGAGGAAGAACGGCGGCAGCGCGCGCGCCGGCGCCTCGCGCTCAAGCAGGCACAACGGATCTGCCAGGTCGTGCGGCGTGGGCTTGCCGCCCACGAGCGGCAGGTAGAGGTCGGCGAGCTCGCGGAAGCGGTCGTCGAAGAACCAGCCGAAGCGGTACTTCTCCTGGAAGCGCTCGCCGTTCGACACCTGGAAGGCGCCGCACGCGGCCAGCACCGCCGCCGGCATGACACCCACGCTCTTGGCCACGCGCGCCACGGGCTCGTCGCGGTCGTAGGCGAGCGCGCAGGTCAACGCCGTGATCAGGTTCGCGCCCGCGCTCTCGCCGGCGAAGATCACGCGCGTGGGGTCGGCGCCCCACGAGGCCGCGTGGTCGACGGCGAAGCGGAAGGCCTCGGCCACGTCCTCGAGCCCCGCGGGGAAGCGGTGCTCGGGCGCCAGGCGGTAGTTGACGTTGGCGACCACGAAGCCGCGGCGCGCGAACGCGAGCCCCATGATCCAGTGCGTGTCTTTCGACAGCGAGCGGAAGGCGCCGCCGTGCACGTAGAGCACCAGGGGGCGCGGCCCGTCGCGCTCGAGGGGGCGGTAGACGTCGAGGTCGTGGGCGGCCAGGCCGCTCTTCAGGTAGGGGACGTCCTTGATCAGCTCGACGCCGTGGCGCGCGGGGTCGGCGTCTTTGGCGAAGCGCCGCCCGAGCGCCGAGGCGCGCGCGAACATGCCGGCCACCATGGTGGCGCCCACCTGTCGACGCAGCTGCACCAGGCGCGCGTCGAGGTCGGGCGCCGCGTAGCGCGCCAGGCGCAGGCGGCGCGCGGCGGGTGCGGGCTGGGGGTTGCTGGACCGTTGCATCGCTGCCGTAGCATAACGACCTCTGAGGTCGCTCTGCCCCAACGCCTGGGACGCTACCTGCTCCTCAACATGCTCGGCCAGGGGGGAATGGCCGAGGTCTTCGAGGCGCGCCTCGAGGGACCGCAGCAGTTCTCGCGCCACTGCGTCATCAAGCGCCTGCGCCCCGAGCTGGTGAACGTGCGCGAGCAGGTGGGCCATTTCCTCGAGGAAGCGCGCCTGATGGCGCAGCTGCAGCACCCGAACCTGGTGCAGGTCTTCGATCTCGGCGAGGCCGACGGCCAGTACTTCATCGCCATGGAGCGCGTGGACGGCCCGCCGCTCTCGCGCCTGCTCGAGGCGGTGCACCAAGCCGGCGAGCGCCTGCCGGTCGACGTCGCCGTGTACATCGCGGCCCGCGTGGGCGAGGGCCTGCACTTCGCCCACGAGCTCATCGATCCGGCCACGCGCAAGCCCTTGCAGATCGTGCACCGCGACGTCAGCCCGCAGAACATCCTGCTCGGCCTGAGCGGCGACGTGAAGCTCGCGGACTTCGGCATCGCCAAGGCCGAGCTCGAGCACCGCGCGCCCACGCAGATGGGCATCGCCAAGGGCAAGCCCGCCTACATGTCGCCCGAGCAGGCGCGCGCCCTGCCCGTCGACCGGCGCACCGACGTGTTCGCGCTCGGCGTGGTGCTGTGGGAGATGCTCACGGGCACCGCGCTGTTCGCCGACCGCGAGCGCCGCCGCCGCATCGAGCGCGACGGCGCGCCGCCGCCGTCGTCGCTGGCCAAGGGCGTCGACGCCGAGCTCGACGCCATCGTGCAGAGCGCGCTCGAGCCCGCCACCAAGGACCGCGTGGCCACCGCGCGCCTCTTCGAGGAGGCGCTCGATCGCTGGCTCGACAGCCGCCTGTCGAAGAGCCCGCGCGTGACGCTGCAGCGGCTCCTCGAGGCGCGGCGCGGGCAGCTCGTGGCCGCCGAGGAGACCGCCGAGGTGGCGCCCGCGAACGCCCCGGGGCCGCCGCGCTTCATCGTCAGCCCCGATGCGCGCACCTTGGTGCGCTCGCCGGCCTCGCCGTTCGACGACGAGCCCCAGGGCAAGGGGCCTCCGGGCCACGACGCCGAGGGCGACGACCCCTTCACGCTGCCGCCCACCGTGGCCGCCATCGACGAGCCCACGAGCCCGATCCCGCGCGCCCCCGGCCTGCCCGCGGCGGCCCCCGCGCGCCCGCCCACGGTGGTCA
>CAZONM010000202.1:0-10598 GCA_964580865.1 uncultured Myxococcales bacterium
GTTCGGCCTCGGCGTGGCGGGCTCGCTCGTGGGCGGCGCCCTCGGCGGCCTGGCGCTCGGCGCGCTTTTGTCGGCCGAGGATCGCAAGCGCGCGGGGTCGCAAGTGGCGGGCCTGGCGGCGGCCGCCGTCACCGGCGCCGTCGGCGCCTTCGCGCTCGAGCGCATCGCGTCGTTCGCGGCCTCGGAGTCGGCGCCGGTGGGCTTCACCGCGGCCACCATGGCCGGCGTGCTCGGCCTGTGGGTGGCGGCGGCAAGCGGCCTGCGCCGCGTGGAGACCGTGCGCGATCCCCTCGTCGAGCGCAGCGCCGCCGTCTTGGAGGACCTGGCCGAGCCCGCGCGCGCCAAGGTGAAGGACGGCCTGTCCACCTGGGCCGAGATCGGCGAGGGCATCGCCAAGGACGGCCAGATGTCGCCCGAGACCGCCACCGAGGCGCAGCGGCAAGCGCGCAAGCTGGTGGAGTCGATGCTCGAGACCGCGCACACGTGGAAGCAGATCCACCATGACCTCTCGAGCCCGCGCCTCTCGGGCATCGCCGAGAAGCTCGCGGACTTCGAGAAGCGCATCGACGAGACCACCGACGAGGTCACCAAGGGTCACCTGCTGCGCGCGGCGCAGGCCTTGCGCGCGCAGAAGTCGGCCATCGATGGCCTGAAGGTGGGCACCGGCCGCGCCGAGGCCGCGCTCGACGCCCAGGTGGCGCTGCTCGAGCGCCTGCGCCTGGCGGTGGCGCAGCACCGCGTGTCCGATCGCGAGCGCTTCGCCGTCGAGGTGAGCGCCGTGGCGGATCAGGTGGCGCGGCTGTCGGACGATCTCGAGAGCCTGTCAGCGGCCATCGCCGAGGCCGAGTCGCTCTCCGATCGCCGCGTGCTCGCCGACCTCGAGCGCGCCGGCCGTCGCGCGCTCGAGCAGCTCGGCGCCGAGGACGGCGCGGCGCGGGACGCGGAGCTGCCCGCGGACGTCGAGCTGCCCGCGAAGATCCACTGACGTCGGGTGCGATGACGGCGCCGTCGTTGGGCGCGGCGCTTCGCCACGCTATCCCGCGTTTGTGCGCGGACGTGTCGCCGCTCTGCTCCTGGTCGCCGTCGCGGTGTGCGCCGCGCTCGCCACGTGCGTCTTCTCGACCGCTATGCCGTGCGACGAGCGCTCGCCGTGCGTGACCGGCGAGCGCTGTGTCGACGGGTTCTGCCGGCCCGCGAGCGATGGTGAGGGTGAAGGTGAAGGTGAAGGTGAAGGCGAGGGCGAGGGTGAAGGCGAGGGCGAGGGCGAGGGTGAAGGTGAAGGTGAAGGTGAAGGCGAGGGTGAAGGTGAAGGCGAGGGTGAAGGTGAAGGAGAAGGCGAAGGCGAGGGTGAAGGTGAAGGCGAGGGTGAAGGCGAAGGCGAAGGCGAGGGTGAGCCCCTGCCCGTCAGCTGCCGCGCGCTCCTTCAGGCGCACCCCGGCACGACCTCGGGCCTGCAATGGGTCGACCCCGGCAGCGGCCCCGTGCAGGTGTACTGCGAGATGACGCGCCAGGGCGGCGGCTGGACGCGCGTCGCCCTCGTCGATCCCGCGGAGGCGTGCCCGAGCCCGTGGGCGCAGGTGAGCGCCGGCGGCACGCCGGCGTGCCACCGCCCGGGCAACCAGGCGCAGTCCGCGGCGGTCTTTCCCACCATCGTCGCCTGGCGCGAGGCCCTGGGCGCCATCGAGGGCCGCGCCATGGACAGCCCCGACGCCTTCGGCCCGAGCGGCTCCACCATCGACGCCAACTACGTCGACGGCGTGAGCGTGAGCGCCATGGGCTCCACGCGCACCCACGTGTTCACGCTGGCGTCGAGCCACGACGACACGAACAACGACTGCCCGTGCGCGCCCGGCAACGGGCCGGCGGCCAACGCGTTCGTGTCGGATCGCTGGGTGTGCGACCGCCCGGCGGCGAGCCCGAGCACGACGTACGACCCCACGCCGCTGTGGGACGCCGCGCTCAACGAGTGCGCGCTGGTCGACTTCGTCGACGGCTACTTCACCTCGTCCTTGGGAACCGTCGATCGCACCGACGACCTCGAGGTGCGCCTTCTGCACGACGAGGACCAGGGCAACGAGGACCTCGCGCTCACGCGCGTCGAGCTCTACGTGCGCTGAAGATGTGGCAGGAAATCGTCGGGAGCGGCCCGATGGCAAGGCGCGGGAGGGGCCGCGAGGCGCGCGTACCGCCGTAGGTGACGCCGAAGCGGAGGGTCCCGCAACGCAGCCAGCGGGTCGCGCAGCAGCCTCACTGCCACATCTTGAGCGGCTCACGCGCCGTCGCTGTGCACGCGCGCCTTGACCGTGCGCCGATCGAGGCCGATGCGGCGCGCGGTCCCCTCGTAGCTGCCCACCTGCGCGTGCACGTGCTGCACGTAGCGCGTGATGAGCTCGTCGACGGCGAGCTCCCCGGCGCGCGCGCGCTCGAGCCACGCGGCGGCCGCGGGCGCCGCCGCCGCGGTGACGTCGAGGGCGCCGTGCACCAGCACGGCGCGCACCTGCTGCGCCAGCTCGCGCACGTTGCCGGGCCACGAGTAGTCGGCAGGGAGGCGCGCCAGCGCCGCGAGCGCAGCCTCGGCCAACGCCTCGCCCTCCGCGGGCCCCGCGATCTGGCGCGCCAGGAAGCGCACCAACAGCGGCAGCTCGTCGGCGTCGTCGTGGAGGCGCGCGCGCAGGGGCGGCGTGCGCACGAGCACGCCGGCCAGGCGGAAGTACATGTCGTCGCGGAAGCGCCCAGCCGCGACCTCGCGCGGCAGGTCGCGGTTGGTGGCCGCGATCAGGCGCCCCCGGAACCGCCCGCCGTGGTGCAGTCCGAGTGGCGCGAAGTCGCGCGTCTCGAGCACGCGCAGCAGCTTGGTCTGCAGGGCCAGGTCGAGCTCACCCACCTCGTCGAGGAACACGGCGCCCCACGGCGGGCAGGCGGCGAACACGCCCTCGCGATCCTCGAGCGCGCCCGTGAACGCGCCCTTCTTGTGCCCGAAGAGCGCGCTCTCGACGAGGGTGGGCGCCTGGGCCGCGAGGTGGATCGGCAGGAGCGCCGCGTTCGGGTCGCCGGCGAAGCGCTGGCGCTCCTCGACGAACGGCACGAAGCCCGACAGCCCGATGGCGCGCGCCACCAGCTCCTTGCCGGTACCGGTCTCGCCGAGCACCAGCGTGGGCACGTCGCGCATGCGATCGACGAGGGCGCGGCGGTAGCGGCCGGCGTCAGCGGTGAAGATGGCCTCCCACACGGCGCCGCGCAGGCGCGCGCTGGCGCGGCTCGACCCCACGATGAAGCGGAAGATGTGAAAGAAGGCGCGCCGCAGCTGGAAGCAGCCGGCGAACCAGTGGGCCGCGTCGAAGCCGGGGTGCGCGCGCGGGTCGATGGCGAAGGCCGCGTCGAAGGCACGCGCGAGCTCGCGATAGGCGGGAACGGGGCGCGTGGCGTCGCCGACCATGAGCTCGTCGAGCGGCGCGATGGCCCGGTTGTAGAGGTGGAACAGCACGAGCTCGCGGTAGAGCGCCACGTCGTCGGCAGCGGCGCCCCCGCGCTCGACGTGGCGGCCGAGGCGCGACGAGAGCTCGGCCGTCTGCGCTTCGAGCGCGGCGAGGTTGTGCGCGCGCGCCGCGGCGTCGGCGCCCAGGCTCCAGGGGCGATCGCGGCGCGCGAACTTGGCGCCGAGCGCGTCGGCCTCCAGCGCGGTCCAACCATCGGCGAACGGGTTGGTGCTCGCCAAGCGGGCGAGCGCGTGGGCGCGGCGGCGGACCTCGGGAGGAAGCGGCGGCATTGGTTGTACAGCGAGTGTACATCAGATGATCATCCTGGCGCGCCCGCGCCGCATGGACCCACGGTTTTTCGGGCAGTTGGACGCGCGTCCGAGCGGGCACGAACCCTGCGATGCCGGGGGCAGAAAGAGAGGTCCCATGAGCTCCACCATCCCGCTCACCGCCGACACCCCCGCCTGGCGCTTTCAGACCTGGGCCGCCTTCGTGCTCTCGCTCTTCGCCACCAGCCTGGGCATCTGGTGGCTGCCCGTGGGCATCTGGGAGAAGGGCTTCGTGGGCCTCGGCCTGTGGTTCACCGTGTCGTCGTGCTTCGCCCTGGCCAAGAGCGAGCGCGACCGCCACGAGGCGAACAAGCTCACCACGCGCGTGGCCGAGCACCAGGTGGAGCGCGCCCTGCGCGACCTGTCGAAGGAGGCGGCGTGACGCGCCGAGGGCGCCGCGCTGGCGTCAGAGCTGGAACATCAACAGCTGCAGGATGCGCTCTTGATCGACGTTGATGCCCGGCTCTTGGTGGAACGACGAGAACACCACCTTGCCGCCGGACGCGCCGCCGGGGTGGAACAGCACGGTGTGCGGGTTGTTCTCGACGGCGCCGGTGCCGCCCGAGCCGCTCCAGTCGTCGTAGGGCGCGCGGCCGCGGATGAGCACGCGCACCCCGGTGGCGTTGCCGGTGACGATGGCCCACGTGCCATAGGGGTAGTGCAGCGTGATGGAGCTGCGCCCGATGGCCGTGGCCAGGAACGAGTCGAGGATGGTGCCGGGCACGTCGCCGGCGATGCCCACCTCGGCCGAGCCGAACGTCGGATCCGCGCCGTAGAACTCGAGGTAGCTCGGGAAGGTCTGCTCGACGAAGTCGTAGGCCAGGTCGGACGCGTACAGGTTGCCGCCCGCGAGCACGTAGTCCTCGAGGTTCTGGCGCAGCACCGGGTCGTTCTGGAAGTCGTACTCCTCCGCGCCGCAGTTGATCATCAGCACGTCGTAGGTGGCGAGCAGCGCGGGATCGCCGAGCACGGTCTGGGCGCCGCCGTACGACGGGTACACGTCGACGATGCCGGGCTCGACACCGACGTTGATGAGCACGCTGTACACGTCGTCCCATGAGCCCTCGATGACGGCGATCTTCACGTCGTCTTGATCGAGCTCGCACTCGTCGTCGGGGAGATCGACCACCGAGCCCGCCGTCACCGTGACCGTGCGCTCGGCGCTGTAGCTGCCCGCCTGCACGCGGAACGTGTACTCGCCGGGCGGGAGGTCGAGCATGAGCCAGTCGCCCACGTCGTTGGACGTCACGTTGCGCACCGAGCCGTCGGGCATTGTGGTGCTGATGGTGGCGCCACCGAGGCTGGTGCCGTCGAACGTGCACACGTGCCCGCTGACACCCCCGGTGTCGCCCTCACCCTCGCCCTCGCCTTCGCCTTCGCCCGTCAGGTCCTCGTCCTCGCACACGCCGAGATCGATCTCGGCGACCTGGCCCTCCTCCACCGTCACCCCCACGGTGCGATGGAAGCCCTCGGCCTCGATGACGATCACCCAGTCGCCCACCGGCACCCCGGGGAAGTAGAAGCGGCCGGGGTCGGGCTCGCCCGACGACTGCTGGGTGCGCACCTCCTCCTCGCCGCCCACGCTCAGCAACAGCGACACGTCGGCGTGCACGATGAGCTCGCCCGTGTGGCGGTTGCAGACGCGGCCGTCGATGTCGCCGAGGCCGGGCTCACCGGGGCCGGCGCGGCACGCGGTGTCGTGGATCTCCGACTGCTCGCCGGGCGCGATCTCGACCACGTAGCGACGCGCCTTGCGCTCGCCGCCCTCGTCGATGCGCACGGTGGCCTCATGCTCGGCGGCGGCGATGTTCGGGCATACGAAGTTGCCGGTGGCGTCGCTCTCGACGTCGAGCCGGTGCTCGCCCACGCGGCACGACACCTCGACGCCCTGGCGGGGCCGCCCCGTCACCGAGTCGCACACGACGCCAGCGATGGTGGCGCCGGGCCGCACCAGCGGCTCCAGCGGATCGCACGCGCTCGCGAGCACAAGGAGACACCACAGCCCAGCGTGCCACTTGGTCATGCGTCACTCCCCGGCCGGCGCTTCCCGCGCCACGCCAACGCGGTCAACGACCTCGCGCGTATTGTCGGGGAAACACCGTGGCCCCGATCACGCGGCCGGCCTTGCGCCCGCGTCCGCCGCCCCGCAGATCCTGGCCGGGCTGGCCGCGCCGCACGGCGCACGCTATGCGTCCCTGCCGGCGCACGTCTGGCGCCATCAGGGACCACCATGAACACCTCGTCACTGTCCTCTGCCGCCCTCGCCGTCGCGGCCCTCGCCGCCTCGAGCTGTGCCACCGCGCCGACCCCGGCAGCCAACGCCGTCGCCACTGGCGGTGACGCCGCGGGCTGCGCCATCGACCCCATCCCCAACGTCGTCACCGCCGACATCGCCGAGGGTATCGAGGCGCACGTCGATCGCGAGGTCGAGAAGGGCGGCGGCTACTTCATGCTCCCGTACGAGGGGCGCACCCTCCAGCTGCACCTGGTGCGCGTGCACCTCGAGTACCTGTCGAACCTCGGCCCGCGGGAGCACTTCGCATGCGTCGACCTGGTCGACGTCAGCGGCGACGTCTTCGACGTCGACTTCTTCATGAAGGGCGACCCCGGCAGCATGGAGGTCACCGAGACCACCGTGCACAAGCGCAACGGCCAGCCGTTCTACGCCTGGAACCAGGCCGACGACGGCACGTGGCACCGCATCCCGGTGGACGCCGCCGATCCCAAGCACCTCGGGCTCGTGCACGGCGAGGACGAGTTCACGTTCGTGTATCGCCTGCAGATCCCCGCGCTCACCGAGCCCGCGCACCTGTGGCTGCCGATGCCGTCGTCCGACGCCTTCCAGACCGTGGCGGTGCAGTCGATCGCAGCGCCGGGCAAGCAGCAGACGCTCACCGACAGCGCGCACGGCAACCGCGTGCTCTTCCTCGAGCTCGCACCCGCCGACGGCAACAAGCCCGTGGAGATGCGCTTCACCGTGCGGCGGCGCGAGAAGGCGGCGTACGAGGAGGCGGGCGTCGATCTGGCGCGCTTCCTGGCGCCCGAGGCCAAGGTGCCCACCGACGGCAAGTTCGCCGAGATCTCGGCCAAGGTGCTCGAGGGCAAGAAGGGCGAGATGGTGCGCGCGCGGGCGCTCTACGATCACGTCATCGATAACATGCGCTACATGAAGTACGGCCAGGGCTGGGGCGTGGGCGACGCGAGCTACGCGTGCGACGTCAAGACCGGCAACTGCTCCGACTTCCACTCGTACTTCATCGCGCTCGCGCGCGCGTCGGGCATCCCGGCGCGCTTCGCCATCGGCGCCGCCATCCCGTCGGACCGCAACGACGGCGGCATCGACGGCTATCACTGCTGGGCCGAGTTCTACGCCGAGGGCAAGTGGTGGCCGGTGGACATCAGCGAGGGCGACAAGTACTCGAACCTCGCGACCTACTACTTCGGCCACCACCCCGCCAACCGCGTGGAATTGAGCCGCGGCCGCGACCTGCGCGTGGAGCCGAGCCCGGCGTCGGGGCCCATCAACATGCTCGCGTACCCGGTGCTCGAGGTGGGTGGCAAGGTGGTGCGCGCCAAGCCGGAGTTCGCGTTCGTCCGATCGAAGCGCTGATGTCGTCGGGCGCTCCACGGGGACGTGGGCGCACATCGCCGCTGATCGCCGCGGGTGCCCTATGAACGTGCCGCTGACCCTCCGCCCCATCGCGCCCGCGGACGATCCCGTGGTGGCCGGCATCATCCGCACGGTGATGACGGAGTTCGGAGCCAGCGGCGCAGGCTTCGCCATCCACGACGCGGAGGTCGACGGGATGAGCGGCGCCTACGGTGACGCGCGCAGCCTGTACCTGGTGGTGGCTGACGAGCGCGGCGCGGTGGTGGGCGGCGGTGGCATCGCGCCGCTCGCGGGCGGCGACGCGAGCACGTGCGAGCTGCGCAAGATGTACTTCACGGGCGCGGCGCGCGGGCGCGGCGCCGGCCGCTTGTTGCTGGCGCGCCTCCTCGACGAGGCCAAGGCGCGCGGGTTCGCGCGCTGCTACCTCGAGACGCTCACGGGCATGGACGCGGCCCAGCACCTCTACCGCGCGTTCGGCTTCGTGCCGCTCGACGCCCCGCGCGGCTGCACGGGCCATCATTCGTGCGATCGGTGGTTCGAGCGCGCCCTATGAGGGCGACGGCGCCGCGAGCTCGCCGCGCGCCTCAGGCGTGGGTGCCGGCACGCCGAGCACGGCTGCGACCAGCGCCGCGGGCTCGAAGGGCTTGGCCACGAAGCGCACGCCTTGTGACAACAGGCCGGCGGTGGCCGAGGGATCGGCGGTGAAGCCCGAGACCAGCACCACGTGCAAGCCGGGGCGCCGCGCCACCGCCTGCTCGGCGAGCTGCACGCCGCTCTTGCCCGGCAGGTTGACGTCGGTGACCAGGACGTCGCAGGCGTGATCGCCGGCGTCGAGCAGCGCCTCCGCCGACGAGAAGGTGCGCACCGTCATGCCCGCGCTGCCGAGGACGCGCGCCATCTGGTTGCGCAGCGGCGCCTCGTCGTCGACGACGCACACCACGAGCGCTGTGGGCGCGCGCGCCGGCGGTGCGCTCGCCGGCGGCACCGGTAGCTCGGGCGCGGCGGCGAGCGGCAGGGTCAGCGTGAAGGTGGCGCCCTTGCCCGGGCTGCTCTCGACGCCGACGCGCCCTCCCAGGCGGTTCATGATCACCTGGACCGTAGCGAGGCCGAGGCCCGTGCCCTTGTGCGGGCCCTTGGTGGTGAAGAAGGGCTCGAACAAGCGCGCCTTGACCTCGTCGCCCATGCCCTCGCCGTCGTCGCGGACGATGAGCCGGACGGCGGTGCCGAGCTGCGCGTCGGGGCCGCGCTCGATGCGCAGGACGAGCTCGCCCTTGCCCTTCATGGCGTCGCGCGCGTTGACCGCCAGGTTCATCACCACCTGCTCGAGCTGCGAGAGCGCGGCCCACACAGGCCACGGTCCGTCGACGGCCTCGATGGTGATGCGCACCTCGCCGCCCACCATGCGCTGGAGCAGCGCGCGCATGCCCTCGAGCGCGCCCTGAAGGTCGTGCACCGCGGGCTGCACGACGTCGCGCTTGCTGAACGACAGGAGCTGCCGCGTGAGCTGCGCGCCACGGTCCACGGCGTCGCTCAGGTCGCGCAGGTCGGTGGCCGCTTGGGTGCCGGGCTTGACCTCGCCCTCGAGCAAGCTGGCGCAGCCGCGCATGACGGTGAGCAGGTTGTTGAAGTCGTGCGCCACGCTGCCCGCGAGCCGCGCCAGCGCCTCCATGCGCTGGGCGCGCTCGAGCTCGGCGGCGAGCAGGTCGGTGCGCTCCTCGGCCTGGCGCGCCGCGGCGTCGCGCCGGCGCAGATCGTCGACGAGGCGCACGATGCTCGCGCTGGTCAGCACGGCGAAGCCGCCCACGCACGCCGATACCAGCGCGGCCTCGACGAAGACGCTGGCAAGGGTCGGCAAGCCGAGGCTCGGGTTCGACCACACCGCCAACACGCCGTCGCCGACGAGGGCCGCCACGGCGACGACCAGCACGTCGCGCGGTCCGAGCATGGCCGTGGCGAGCACCACGCCGAGCGGCAAGAAGAAGGGGGCGTAGCCCGTGCTCCCACGCGCGAGCGCGCCCCCGGTCACGCCTGCGACCATGAGCAGCGAGAGCGTGTAGCCGGCGGCGGTCACGTGGCCGCGGCGCCCAGCCACGAGCGCGCCGGCGATGACGGCGATCCCCACGAGCAGCACCGGGATCACGCTGTGCGCTCCCCGGACCAGGGAGAGCAGCAGGAACACGCCGGCGACCACCAGGCAGACCGCGGCCGCGCCGACCACGGCGCGCTGACGGCGAACGAGCTCGGCCTGGCGAATGCCCGATGACACGCGTGCCCCCGCAGCGGACTCTAGCGATATCGAGCGCGAGCATCCTGGCGAGCAGGGCGAGCACCGACGTCGCACGGCACGAGTATTCTGTTTCGCGTGGGCTCGCTACCCCTTCTGGGGGCGCGGAACCGACGTTCTGCTGCGGGGGTGAGGTGGTCACGGCCGGCGACGGCGGCGTCGGCAATCGGGGCCGACGTGATCCCTCTCATGGGAGCCGGCACCGGCATCGCGCATGCTCCGCGCCCGTGCTCGCCGCTGCTCCCCTCGAGATCGCCGCCGTGTCGACGGGGATGGACCCGTTGGCCCCGTGGATCGGGGCGCGCGGCGCCAGGGAGCGGGCCCTCGCCGCGACCTTCCTCGTGTCCATCGGCGGCCTCTCGGGGGTCCTGCACGCGATGGCGGTCGGCTTCGCGCTCGTCGTGACGCTCTTGCCGTTGCCCTTCCTGCCCGTGGCATGCGGTCAGGTGAAGCACGTGTCCTTTCGACCGCCCGACCGGGTGGAGATGAGCATCGTCGAGGTCGAGCCCCCGCCGCCACTCGAGGAGATCCCGCCGCCGCCGGTGGAAGCGCTCGCGTCCGAGGTCAAGGTGGTGGCGCCGAAGGCCAAGAAGGCCCCGAACCTCGAGCAGTTCCTCGTGGCGAAGAACGCCGGCGTGTTGGCGCTCCTCGGCTCCTCGTCGTCGTCGAGCGACGTGTTTGGCACGCTGTCGGCGGGCGACGACGACGCGGTCCTGGGTGCGCTGGTGGGCGATCAGATCGGCGACGCCTTCGGCTACGGCGGGCTCGGGCTCAAGGGCGTGGGCGTGGCCGGCGGCGTCGAGGGCGGCGGCGCGTCCATCGGCGTCGGGACCGCGGGGCTCGGGGGGCTCGGCACCATCGGGCACGGCGGCGGCGGCGGCACCGGCGCGGGCTTCGGC
>CAZONM010000203.1:0-10586 GCA_964580865.1 uncultured Myxococcales bacterium
GCTCGCTCGGACGCGCCGACGGTGGCGAGCTGCAGGCCCGCGCCGTCGGCTACCGCGCGCAGCGTGACGCCGGCGTCGGCGCCGGCAGGGACCACCACGGCGCCGTCGTCGACGAGGGCGATGGCCAGGGCGCCGCGCAGGAGCGGGGTGGGCGCCTCCACGGCGACCGCCGGCGGGTCGGCCGCCCCCCACAGCGTGAGCGCGAGCGCCAGCGCCGACACCACTGCCCTCCGTGCCGTTCGTGTATCGCCGAGCGTCCGGCGCGCGTGCTCCCCGGCATTGGCAATCGCGTCAACACGGTCGCCGGCCGCGCGCCCACGGGGCGAACGGCGCCCGTCACGTTATGACCGAGGGCACACCTTTCACCACAATGTAGGCAACCGCCTGACACACCGCGCCGAAACTGCCCCCGAACCAACTACCCGCGGGGTGCCTCATGTCCGTCGCAGCCGTCCGTCAGCAGATCTCCAGGGCCATCTCCGACCTTCGCCTCGAGGGCACGGAGGCCAGCGCCATCGTGGCCGCCGCCAAGCCCACGGTCTCGAACGCCGAGGCGAAGGCCATCGGCGACCTGTACCAGATGGTCACGGCGCCCTCCCGCCCGCCGCCCGGCGTGGTCATCTGCTTCCGGCCCACGGCGGAGCAGGCGGCCCTCACCACCCTCGACGCGTTCTTCCTCGCGCGCGGCCTGCCCTTCGGCAAGAACAAGCAGGGCATGATCGACGCCATCGATGGCACGCTGCGCGCCGTGCCGCTGCCGCTCGAGTCCCGCCGCACGTCGCTGCCGAAGAAGGGCAGCCTGGTGGAGCTCGACCTGTCGAGCCCGCCGTCGCCCGACGGCAAGAAGGCGTTCCTCGACGTGGCGAAGCAGGTCTTCTACTTCTCGGCGGTGGAGGCCGAGGGGCGCGTGTTCTACGGCCCCATCGCGCTGTCGGCGTCGACGAAGCCGCAGCCGCCAGCCGACAAGCTCACGCCCGAGCGCAAGGCGCAGATCCTCGCGAAGATCGAGAAGCTCGAGCGCAACGGCCAGCTCACGTGGATCAACTCGCCGCCCGACTTCGCGCGCGGCACCGTGCTCTCGAGCCAAGAGCTGCGTGACGGCGTCACCAAGCTGTCGGCGCTGATGGTGCGCGGCGTGGATCTCCCCGGGCTGCCGGCGCGCGGGCTGCGCAACGTGAACGAGATCAACTCGTTCTGGGTGCAGAAGCAAGAGGGCCGCTTCCGCACGCAGTGGGCGCAGGTGACCATGGACGGCCGCGACGTGTGAGGGCGCGAGGTGCTGCTGCGCGCTTATGGCGAGCGCGCAGCGTGTCCATGCGCAGCGGGAGGAGCGCCGTCGGCGGGGAGTGCGCTACTGCGCCACCAGGACCTGCGGTGGTGCAAGGCCAACGGCGCGCACGGCGTCCACCGCCACGGCGACGTGCTGAAACGCGGCGTCGTCGTCGACGCGAATGACCGTCGCGATGTCTGCGCGATCGCCGAGGAGCGCGCGCTGCTCGCGCAGCGTGCGCTCGAGCGCACCGCGGTCGACGACGTTCTCTGGGGCAGGCGGGACCCCGACCGAGAACGACGTCGCGCTGACGTGCACGCGCAGCTCGGGGCCGGCCTCGCAGGCGTCGCCCAGGCAGGCCTCGCCGCCCCCGGTCGCGAGCGCGGGCAGCGCCGTCATCGCGGTCCATGCGGCGCACGCGACCAGGAACGCCATCAGGACCATGAGCAGGTCGATGTAGGGGACGAGGTTGAT
Source organism: uncultured Myxococcales bacterium (assembly GCA_964580865.1). Lineage (GTDB taxonomy): Bacteria > Myxococcota > UBA727 > UBA727 > VGSZ01 > JACOUT01. The sequence goes on from CAZONM010000203.1 coordinate 1,745, forward strand.
CGCCGCGTCGTGGCGGCGCCCGCGTACCGGCGCGTCGATGTGGGCCATGCCCGTTCGACAACGCGCGGGTCGCGTCGGTTCCTCTGTCGCTACGGGGCGGGAGCGGCCGCGAGGGGAGAAGGAGGAGGGCCCACGGCGGGCGCGCCGCCCCTGCACGAGGCCGAGCGGAGCGAGGCAGCGGCAGCAGCGACGGGGGAAGGAGGGGGGCCCACGGCGGGCGGTGCCCGCCGTGGGGGAGGAAACGGAGTTTCCTCCCGCTCGCCTTCGGCGAGCGCAAGACAACACTGGCGCGCCCGGAGCGATTCGAACGCCCGACCCTCAGATTCGTAGTCTGATGCTCTATCCAGCTGAGCTACGGGCGCAGAGGGTGCCACCCTTTGAGTCATCTCGCGCGCGATGTCAACGCCCGCGCCGCTGCTTCACGAGCCCGCGCCCGGCGCTGGCGCTGCCGCCTTCGGCGCAGGGCTCGCCTTCTTCGCCGCCGGTGCCTCCACGATGTCGGGCTCGGGCGCGAAGCAGCCGTAGGCGCACGGCACGGCGATGGTGCGCACGGTGTCGAGCGTGGAGCCGAGCGCGTAGATGCCGAGCCCCGCGAGCGCGAGCCCGAAGCCCGTGAACCCGATGAGATCGCCGGTCTGCTGATCGGTGGCGCCCGTGGCTGGCAACACCACGCCGGTGAGACCCACGCCCAAGCCGACGACGGCCGTGGCCTGGCCGATCGAGCCCACGGCGGCCTTGCCGTACGAGAGCACGTCGATGGTGACGTCCATGGCCGCGAGGTCGCGGCCCGGGGGATCGAGGAGCACGTCGGTGCCCACGCGGCGCATGCGCTCTTTCAGCAGGTCACCCTGGCGCGTGGCCTTGGTCCACCGGCCCCAGACCGGGATGAGATCGACGAGGTCGCGCTCGGCGCGCGTGCCCGCGGCGGTGCCCATGAGCACGAAGGGCCGCGCCCACCACGAGCCGCCGAGGCCCGGGCGCAGCCACGTGCCGTCGCGCGCCTTCTGCAGGTCGTCGCCGTGCACCTGGTCGGTCAGGAAGAAGAACGAGGACGTGAAGATCCACTCGCCGATCTTGTCCTTGACCCACGCCAGGGGCGCCACCAACAGCGCGGCGCCGCCCACCGCCAAGAGCGTGGGCAAGAGCAGCGACGTGCCGGGCGCGATCACGGCGGCCAAGACCGGCACGCCAACGCCCGCGAGGACCGCGGCGCCGACCACGATGTAGAACGGTGTGTCGAGCGCGTCACCCACGAGCTTGCCGGCCAGCATCGACACCGCCGCTTGCCACAAGAACGCGTCGCGGCCGCCGTGGTGGACGGCCACGTAGTCCACGGCCAGCGCCGCGGGCACCAAGCACAACCACTCGGAGATGGTGCCCACGGCGTCGCCCACGCCGGGGATGAGCGAGAGCGGCAGGCTCAGCGCTTCGCACACGTCGATGCCGCCCTCGGCCGTCATCTCGAGCTCGCGCTCGAGGTCGTCCCATAGGCGCTCGTGGGGCTTGTCGGTGGGCGGCGCGGCAGCCGGCAAGGGTGCGGTCGTCGGAGCCTCGACCGCCGGTGCGGGAGGTGGCGCCTCGGCCGCGGGCGCAGCCTCGACCGCTGGAGGCGCCTCGGGCGGTGCGTCGATCTGGGCCGCGGTGACGACGAGGATCAGCGCGAGTGCGGTCATGCCGTGGCTCCCGAGACGATGGCGGCGGCTGCCGCCCGGAAAAAAAGGGCTCGCAATCCCGGCCGACTTTCGTTACGACCCACGCCCGACCGGGCGAACGCGGGCGCGCCGGTTGCATGGTATCGCGGCGCCAATCGCGGTTGGGCCGATGGAGCGCATCGTGGGCAAGGCTCTTGTCATCGTCGAGTCGCCAGCCAAGGCCAAGACGATCGCCAAGTACCTCGGCAAGGACTACGTGGTCGAGTCGTCCATCGGCCACATCCGCGACCTGCCGGGCTCGGCCGCCGAGATCCCGGCCCACATGCGCAAGAAGCCGTGGGCGCGCACCGGCGTGGACGTGGAGAACGACTTCGCGCCTCTGTACGTGGTCCCAGCCGAGAAGAAGGCGCAGGTCCAGAAGCTCAAGACGCTCTTGGCCGACGCCAGCGCGCTCTTCCTCGCCACCGACGAAGACCGCGAAGGGGAGGCCATCGCCTGGCACCTGAAGGAGGTCCTGAACCCCAAGGTGCCGGTCAAGCGCATGGTGTTCCACGAGATCACCGAGAGCGCCATCAAGCACGCGCTGCAGAGCCCGCGGCAGATCGACGACAAGCTGGTGGACGCCCAAGAGGCCCGCCGCATCCTCGACCGGCTCTACGGCTACGAGGTGTCGCCCGTCTTGTGGCGCAAGATCGCGCAGGGGCTGTCGGCCGGGCGCGTGCAGTCGGTGGCCGTGCGCCTCATCGTCGAGCGCGAGCGCGCGCGCATCGCCTTCCGGAGCGGCGACTACTGGAGCGTGGCGGCCGAGCTGGTCAAGCAGCAGGCAGACATCGGCGCCCCGCAGCGGGTCAAGAGCGAGCTCATCGAGGTCGATGGCAAGCGCGTGGCCGTGGGCAAGGACTTCGACCCCAACAGCGGCAAGCTCACCGACGCCGCGCGCGAGCGCGTGGTGCTCCTCGACGAGGGGAAGGCCACGGCCCTCGAGGCGCAGCTCGCGCACACCACCTTCACGGTGGGCGAGGTCCAGAAGAAGCCGTTCACGGACCGCCCGCACCCGCCCTTCATCACCTCGACCATCCAGCAGGAGGCAGCGCGCAAGCTTCGCTTCACCGCGCAGCGCACCATGCGCACGGCGCAGCGGCTCTACGAGTCGGGCTTCATCACGTACATGCGCACGGACTCGACCACGCTGTCGACGCAAGCGGTCGACGCCGCGCGCAAGCAGATCGGCGAGCTCTACGGCGACAGCTTCCTGCCGCCGAGCCCGCGCCAGTACGCCACCAAGGCGAAGGGCGCACAGGAGGCCCACGAGGCCATCCGGCCGGCGGGCGAGGCGTGGAAGACGCCCGAGCAGCTCAAGAGCGAGCTCGACGACGACGGCTTCCGCCTCTACGACCTCATCTGGAAGCGCACCGTGGCGAGCCAGATGAAGGACGCGCAGGGCGAGCGCACCACGGTGCGCATCCACGCCAAGGTGGCGGCGGGCGCCTGCACGCTGCAGACCACGGGCAAGGTCATCCTTTTCCCGGGGTACCTGCGCGCCTACGTCGAGGGCACCGACGACCCCGAGGCCGAGCTCGAGGATCAAGAGCGCATCTTGCCGCCCCTCGCCGAGGGTGAGCGGCTCGACCCCGAGAAGATCGAGGCCGAGAAGCACACCACGCAGCCGCCGGCCCGCTACACCGAAGCGAGCCTGGTGAAGGAGCTCGAGGAGAAGGGCATCGGCCGGCCGTCGACGTACGCCAGCATCATCGGCACCATTCAAGACCGCGGCTACGTCTTCAAGAAGGGCACGGCGCTGGTGCCCACCTTCACCGCCTTCGCGGTCATCAACCTGCTCGAGCAGCACTTCAAGGAGCTGGTGGACTACACCTTCACCGCCTCCATGGAGGCCGACCTCGACGCGATCTCCGAGGGCGAGAAGAAGGCTACGCCGTGGCTCAAGCGCTTCTACTTCGGTGAGAGCGGCAAGATGGCCGAGACGCTGCCGCCCGAGAGCGTGAAGCACAAGACGCTCGACGAGGTGGGGCTGCACGTGAAGGTGCACGGCGGCAGCGGCGACATCGATCCGCGCGGCATCTCCGAGATCCCGCTCGGCACGAACGAGCAAGGGCAGCTCGTGGCCGCGCGCGTGGGCCGCTACGGGCCCTACGTGCAGATCGGCGACAGCGATCGCCGCGCCAACATCCCCGAGGACATCGCGCCCGACGAGCTCACGCTGCCGCGCGCCATCGAGCTCTTGCAGCAGGCCAGCGAGGCCAACCGCGCCATCGGCAACGATCCGGCGTCGGGGAAGCCCATCTTCGTGAAGTCCGGCCGCTACGGCCCGTACGTGATGCTCGGCGAGCTGCAGCTCAACGACAAGGGCAAGCCCATCGGCGAGAAGCCGCGCATGGCGAGCCTGTGGCCGGGCATGACGGTGAAGGACCTCTCGCTCGAGCAGGCGCTCTTGCTCTTGTCGTTCCCGAAGAACCTCGGGCCCCACCCCGACACCGGCGTCGACGTGCTGGTCAACGACGGCAAGTTCGGCCCCTACGTGCGCATGGAGGGCAAGGCGAAGGACGGCACCTACCTCAAGGAGACACGCAGCCTGACGGATCGCGACGCCATGCGCGTCCTCGACCTCGCCGCGGCCGTGGAGCTGCTCAAGCAACCACGACAGATCCGCGGGCGCCAGGTCATGAGCCAACCGCCCCTGGCCACCCTCGGACCGAGCCCGGTGACGGGCCAGGCCATCGTCATCAAGACCGGGCGCTTCGGCGCCTACGTCACCGATGGACAGGTGAACGCCACCATCCCCTCGGGACGCGACCCGGCGCGCCTCACCCTCGACGACGCGCTCGAGCTCATCGCGGCCCGCGAGTCGCGCCTGCGGGAGCAAGGCATCGATCCGCGCGCGCCCGGCAAGGCCGGCAGAGCCGGCGGTCGCCGACGCTTCGGAGGCGCCACGCGAGCCCCGGCCCCGGCCAAGGCAGCGCCGACCGCCAAGGCTGCTAAGCGCACGGCTACCAAGGCGCCCGCGCGCGCGCCGACCCGTGCGCCCACGAAGAAGGTCGCGAGCCGCCAGGTCGCGAGCAAGACGCAGACGGCCAAACGGACCGCCAAGAAGCCAGCCGCCAAGAAGGCGCCCACGGCGACCAAGAAGAAGCGCAAGAAGTAGCGGCCGTGGCCGCGCGCGCGGCCACGCCGAGGGCGCGCCTGCGCGCCTGACGTCGGGCGCCGACCGGATGGCGCGCGCCGGCCCGGGCTCGCTACCATCGCGCCCATGGCGGGCGCGCGCGACGACGATCTCGGCCTGGGGGACGCCGAGCCACCCGACGGCGCGGCGGCACACTCGTCGTTCTCGCGCAAGCTACCCGCGCAGCTCGGCCGCTACCTCTTGGTGGAGCAGCTCGGCGCCGGTGGCATGGCCGAGGTGTTCCGCGCCAAGCAGCAGGGCCCGGGGGGCTTCGAGCGCGTCGTCGTCGTCAAGGTGCTGTTCCCGCACCTGGCGCGCAGCGTGCGGTACCGCAAGATGTTCCAGCGTGAGGCCTCGCTGGCGGCGCGCCTGTCGCACACCAACGTCGTGCAAGTGCTCGAGCTCGGCAGCGACGACGGACCGCCGTTCATCGCCATGGAGCTCGTCGACGGCATCAGCCTGCACAAGTTGGCGCGTCGCGCGTGGACGCAGCAGCGCGCGCTGCCCTTGGAGCTGTGCGCGGGCGCCATCGCCGACGCCGCGCTCGGCTTGGCCCACGCGCACCGGGAGGGGCTGGTCCACCGCGACGTCAGCCCCGACAACCTGATGATCACGCGCCACGGTGCCATCACCAAGGTGCTCGACTTCGGCATCGCCAAGGGCGTCGACTCAGAGAGCGTCACGCGCACCGGCGAGCTCAAGGGCAAGGTGCCGTTCATGGCGCCGGAGCTGGTGCGGGGCGCCGAAGCGACGCCGCTCACGGACATCTACGCGCTTGGCGTCACGTTCTACTGGCTCGTCACGGGGAAGCGCCCGTTCACGGGCGCCAACGACATCGTCACGCTGCAGGCCATCGTCGAGCAGACGCCGCCGACGCCGCGCTCGATCAACCGGAGCCTGCCCGAGCGGGTCGACGTGCTCATCCGCGCCATGATTGCCCGCGATCCGGCCCAGCGGCCGCAAGACGCCACCGCCGTGCACGAGGCGCTGCGCTGGGCGCTGGTGGCGCGCCACAACGTCGTCGAGCCCTTCGTCGCCGAGATGCTGGCGGTGGACGACGGCCCCCGCGTCGATGACGATCCCGACACGTCGGGCTTCGTGCCCTCGGTGCCGTCGCTCGACGTGGGCAAGGCCGTGGACCTGACGGCGGCGCCCACGCCCCATAAGGGGAGCCTCGCGGCGCAGCCCACGGCCCCGCGTCGACGCGCGCCGCTCGTAGCCGCCGCCACCGTGGCCGCGCTGGCGCTCGGCGTCGGCGTGGCCTGGCTCGCGCTACGCGTACCGGCGGAGCCCGCGCGCAACGCCGCGACCATGCCGCGCGGAACGCCGCTCGTGGTGCGACCCGAGGTCTACGAGGACGGCGCGCCGGAACCCGCGGTGCGCGAGCGCGCGCCGGAGCGCGAGCCCGAGATCGAGCCCGTGGACGACGGCGACGACGACGATCCCGCCCCCGGCAAGCGCGCCAAGGTCGCCGCGGGCTGGGCCACCGTGGAGCTGCGCGCACCCGCCGCCGTGCGCTGGCTCGACGGCGACGCCGCGCTCGGGTCGGGCAATCGGAGCGTCAAGCTCGGGCGCACCACGCGCTTCGTCAGCGCCGTCGACGGCAAGCGCGGCGTGCGCTCGCGCGTGCCCATCCTGCACGGCGTCGCCGACTACGCGGCGCTGCCGCGGGGCCGCATCAAGGTGCGCGCCACGCCGTACGCCGAGATCTACCTCGGCGCCGAGCACCGGGGCTCGACGCCCTACCACGACGTCGAGGTGGTGGCAGGCGAATACACGCTGACGCTCAAGAACCGCGGTCGCGAGGAGAAGCGCACGGTCACGGTCAAGCCCGGCGACGTCGCGCGGGTAGAGGTGCAATTCCCGTGAGCGGGCGCGGGCTGTTGACAGGGAGGCCGGGTCTGCTACCGATCCGCCCGCGAGGCCCCATCGTCTAGCGGTCTAGGACGGCAGCCTCTCACGTTGCAGACAGGGGTTCGATTCCCCTTGGGGTCACCACCTCCAGCGACGGGCGCGCTTCGCGCGCCCGTCGCGCGGGGGACGGGTCCAGAGCGCCGAGCGGTTTGGCGGACCGAGCCCGGCGCAACGTCGCCGCCGAGAGCAAGGCGCGCCGACCGAGCTTGGTGCACCCCAAGTGACGAGAGGCGCAACGCCGCTATCGGCGGCGAGGCAGCGCATGGCGACGGGAGCCAAGCCGTTCGGCGCTCTCGAGGCCACCTTCCCCCGGAACGCCCAGCCCCTGGATTCGCGTGGCACGGCCTTCGCGCTGCGCGCTCCGCGCGCGGCGAAGACCGCGCCACGCTCCCTGGGCGACCGCTCCCTTCGACCCGCCCTACCCCACCACCGCCTCGGGCTTGCAGCGGCAGTTGATGCCGCCGCCCGCCTGCAGCGTGTTGAAGGTCAGCTCGCGGTCGAGGAAGTACCAGCGCGCCACGTCGACGCCGAGGGCCTGCAGGTCGTGCAGGAACGCCTTCTCGCCGCGCGCGTCGCCGCCGAGGGCGATGTAGAAGCGCTGCCCGTCCTTGCCGCGCCCCTGCTCGGCGTTCAGGAAGCTCATGGGCAGCATGGCGCCCCACGGATACACGGCGGCCACTCGGTGCACCTTGAAGCCCGCCTTCTCGAGGTCGGCCTGGGCGCGCGCCTCGCCGTCGGCCGAGCGCTTGGCAGACTCCTCGAGGCCCTTGATGCGCTCGTGCAGGTCCTTGCCGCGATCGACCCACGCCTCGCGATCGAGGCGGTAGCTCTCGTTGGCGCGCGCCGTGGGCCGCTTCGGCGCCTTCGGCTCCTTGCGCGCATGGTCGGCCAGCGCCCACTGCACCTGGCGCTTGACCGCCGTGACCGAGTCGTTGACCAGGACCTCGCCGGGCGCGATGGGGATCATCTTCACGTCGAGGTGGTAGTCGGCCGGCTGCTCGACGACGTGGATCTGGTCCACGGGTAGGCCGAGGTCCTTCGACAGCGCGGTCATCACCAGCGCGTCGGTCACCTGCGCCGAACGCGCTGCGCCCACCTCACGCTTCAGCAGGCGCTTCGAGAGCTCGAACGAGTCGCGCCCCACGAAGGCGTGGGTGCCGCCGTCCTTGGCGGTACCCACGAGCATGTTGCCGCCCTCCACGGCGCACAGGTTCGCGCGCACGGGCTTGCCCGCGGCCAGCGCGAGGCCAACGAAGGTGAGCTGCGCGTCGCGCGCGAACACCTGGCCGAGCACGCCGTAGCACGCCTCCGGTGCGTGCTGCTTCAGCACCGCGTAGAGCTTGGCGCTGTCGTCGGTGTCGGGCACCGCCACGCCGGGGCAGTAGCGCTCGATGCGCCCCTTGAGGATCTCGGCGCTCGGGTTCATGCCCTGCGGCATGGGCGGTGGCACACCGATGCTGCGGTCGCGGTGCACCTCGGCGGCGTCCTCGCTCCAGATGTCGTGGTAGGTGTCGATCTTCACCAGCGTCGTGTTGTTCTCTTCCTCGCGACCGAGCATTTTTCGCAGGTACTCCTCGCTGCCGGCGTGCAGGCGCACCACGGCGCGAAAGCCCTCGACGCGGCCGATGTCGGCCATCTGTTCGATGAAGCGCTCCACCGCCTGGTCCATGGCGCCGAAGCCCATGTGATACGCGGCCACGCGCGTCGAGCCGTCCTCGGGCGTCACCGGCGCGGCCGACGGGATGGCGCTCGGGTTCGTGAGCAGCAACTCCACCTGCTTGGCGCGCACGTCGAGCGCCTTCTTCCACGCCTTGTCGACGGCCGCGGCGGTCACCGCGCCGTACGGCCCGGGTGCCTTGGCCGGCGCCGACGGCAGCGCGTGCTCGAAGCTCACCTGGCGCAGCTTGCCGCCCACGCGCACGTGCGCGCGCAGCTCATGGCGCCCCATGGGCGTGGCGCCGTGGCCCGCCTCGAGGCGCACGCGCAACGGCCGCGCCCCCGTGGTCCTCGTCGAGGTCGTGGCGCTGGTGCTGGCGCCCGTGACGGGATCGAGCGCGCGGCGCTCGCTCGGCGTGGTGCCCGCGCCTTCGTTCGCCTG
>CAZONM010000204.1:0-10571 GCA_964580865.1 uncultured Myxococcales bacterium
GCACGCGGCGCTGGCGGCGGGCGCCGTGCACGCGGCCTACGCCCCCGAGCTCGAGCTGCGCGCCGTGGGCGCGGCGGCCCCCGCCAGCGGCTTTCGCGAGCACTGGAGCGCGATCGGTTTGTCGGGCCCGCACCAGCTCTACTACGCCATGCTGAGCTACGCGTTCGCTCGGGAGGCCGGGCTCGACGCCGCCGAGGTGTTCGCGCCCGCCGTAGCCGCGGACGTCGACGAGCTGTTCGCCATGCGCTGCGCGTGGTCGCCGCGCTTCGACGCCGACGAGCCGCTGCTCGCCGACACGCTGCCGACCGACCCGCGCGCCCTCTACCGCGACGACGCGCGCGCCGCGTTTCGCGGCGAGGTGCCCGCCCCCTGGGCCGACGACGGCTTCGCGGCGCGGCGCCTGCCGGCCTTCACCACGAGCGCGGCCGTGCGCATCTGGCAGGGCGACGCCGACCAGACCGTGCTGCCCGACGACACCGTCGAGCTGGTGGCTGCGCTGCGCGCCGGCGGCCTCGACGTGGAGCTGACGGCGGTGCCCGACGCCGGCCACCTCGACACGGCGTTCGGCTTCTTGGCCAGCCTCGATCGCGCGCGCGCCGAGAGCGTGGCGTGGGTGCTCGCGCAGATGAGGCCCTGAGTGCAGGTGCGTCTGCACTGATCCGCGAGGAGCTGGGGCTTGTCGCGATGCCGTCAGTGACGACCGCTGCTCTCGCGAGAGCAGACCGTGGTGCCTTGATGGAGGGCGGGGGTGGGGGCTGAGGCGGGTTCGGATCGTCGGGGGGGGGATGGACGCGGTCCCCCTCCTAGATCCTCCCCCGTAGACGGGGGAGGATCTAGGAGGGGGACCGCGCCACCACCCCCGACCTCCGAATCGCCACCACGCCGCCCCTCACGAGGGCACCGCCGCGTGCTCTCGCGAGAGCAGCGATCGACCAGAGCGGCGCAACTACAAGCCCCCTGTTCTCCGTCGTCAGGCTGCTCAGCGTTCGATACGTACGCCGCCAAGTCCCTCGCGGTTTCGTGCAGATGCGCCTGTCCTGAGCGACTACGGGACCATGAGCGCGCGCTGGCCGGCGTGGATGCGGGCCACCACCTCGTAGTGGATGGTGCCCATCCATGACGCGAGCTGCTCGGCGCTGACGCGCTCGTCGCCGTCGGCGCCGAGCAGCGTGGCCACGTCGCCCACGGCGGCGTCGGGCACGTCGGTGACGTCGACCATGGTCATGTTCATGCACACGCGCCCGCGCACCGGCGCGCGCTGCCCGCGCACCAACACGTGCGCCACGTTCGAGAGACGTCGGTCGTAGCCCTCGTGGTAGCCCACGGGCAGGATGCCGATGCGCGAGGGCCGCGTGGCGCGGAAGGTGCGGCCGTAGCCCACGAACGCGCCGGCGGGCACGTCCTTCACCTGCGCCAGGCGCGCGCGCCACGACAGCACCGGGCGCAACGTGGGCGGCGCACGTCCGTGGCGCTCGCTGAAGGCGGCCAGCGTCTCCTTCGACGGCCACAGCCCGTAGGCCGCGATGCCCACGCGCACCAGGTCGCCGCGCGTGCGCTCGTCGAGGATGGTGGCGGCGGAGTTGGCCGCGTGCACCATGGGCACGGCGTGGCCGGCGGCGGCCAGCGCGCGCCGCGCCTCGTGGAGCGCGGTGAGCTGCCCGTGCGCGAAGCGGTGATCGGTGGAGTCCTCGATGTCGGCGAAGTGGGTGGTCACGCCCTCGAGCGCCAGCCCGCCGAGCGCGCGCACGCGCTCGGCCAGCGCGAGCGCGTCGGCGAGCGCCAGGCCCTGCCGGTGGGTGCCGGTCTCGATCTTGAGGTGCACGGGCGTGATCATGCCGCGCGCCGTCGACGCCGCTGACAGCGCCGCCGCCACCAGCGGGTCGTACAGCACCACGCGCGCGCGGGCGTCGACGAGCGCGGGCGCGTCGTGCGGGAACACGGTGCCGCACACGTAGAGCGGCACGTCGCGCGGCGTGGCGGCGCGCACCGCCGTGGCCTCGTGCGCGAAGTTGACCACCAGCCAGTCGGCGCCGGCCTCGACGAAGCCGGCGCACGTGGGGCCGAGCCCGTGGCCGTAGGCGTCGGCCTTGACCACCACGCCGAGCTTGGCGGTGCCGGCGAGCGCGCGCAGCGTGGCGACGTTGTGGCGCAGGGCCTCGTGGCTCACCTCGCGCCACGACGGGAGGTCGGCGGTGAGCTGGTTCGGCTGCGGCGTCACGCCCATGCAAAGAGCGCGATGCCGAAAACATTCCCGCCTGGAAAGGCCCGTCCCCCCGCGAACGGCCACGGCGTCGTTCGTCGTGCCGCCGGGAAGCCGCGCTCAGCGGCGCTCGATGTACGCGTCGCGCTTGAGCTCGTCGAGATACTGGCGGAACTGCGCCTCCATCTCGTTCTCGAACAAGCGCTTCCTGATGTCGTCGAGCGCCTGGTCCTCGGGCTTGCTCTTGAGCGGTACGCGCTCCTCCACGAGGATCAGGTGCCAGCCGAACGCGGTGCGCACCGGGCCCACCACCGTGCCCGGCGCCGCCGTGTAGGCCGCGCGCTCGAACTCGGGGACCATCTCGCCACGGCCGAACTCGCCGAGGTCGCCGCCGCGCTCCTTGCTGCCCGGGTCCTCGGAGAGCTCCTTGGCGAGCGCGGCGAACGCGGCGCCGCCTTGCAGCCGCCCGAGCGCGTCCTTGGCGCGCTGCTCTTGCGCGCGTCCGCTCTCGCCCTGCGGCACCAGGAAGAGGATGTGGCGCGCGCGCACGCGGAACTCGCCGGCGTCGAGCGCCTTGCGCTGCGCGTAGCTGCTCTTGACGTCTTGGTCGGTCACCTGCACCCGGCTCTTCACCTTGAGCTGGATGATCTTCATCTTGGTGAGCTGCTTCTTGAGCCCATCCTTGTACTCGTCGAGCGTGAGCCCCTGGCGCTGCAGCGCCAGCGTCAGCTTGGCCTCGTCGAGCCCGTGCTCTTGCATGGTGCCCTTGACCACGCGCTCGACCTCGGCGTCGGTGACGTCGATGCGCAGCTTGCGCACCTCGTCCTCGAGCAGCTTCTCGGCGATCAGCGTCTCGAGGATCTCGGCGCGGCGCGTGGCGCGCGCCAGCGGCACGTCGCCACCCGGGGGCACGGGCTCGGCCTGCATCATCTGGTCGAGCACCGCCTCCACCTCGGAGCGCAGCACCACGCTCTTGTTGACCACCGCGGCGATGCCGTCGATGACCACGGGCGTCGACGCCTCGGCGAGCGCCAACGGCAGGGCGAGCATCAGCACCAGGGTCACGGCACCACCTCGGGCGCGGGCGCGGGCGCGGGCGACAGGCGCGGCGCCTTCGGCAGCTCGGGCACGGGATCGATGGCGCTCTCGTGCGAGTCGAGCGCGCGCGCCGTGGCGTCTTCCGGCATGACCACGCTCGGCTCCACCGGCGCCGTGGGCAGCATGGCCACCACGTGCTCGAGCACCTCGCGGTTGACGGTGACGGTGGTGGCGGCGCGCAGCTCGGCCACCAGCTTGGCGTAGCGCTCGGTCTGCCGTTCGCGCAGCAGCTCTTCCTCGAGCCGCGCGCGCGCGCCATCGAAGGTCTCGGCGCGCTCGGCGCGGCGATCGAGCACCTGGAAGATGTGAAAGCCGTAGCTCGAGCCCACCGGGTCGGAGATGGTGTTGTTCTCGAGGTTGAAGCAGATGTCGAACGCGTCGGGCATGTCGCCGCGCGCGAACCACCCGAGATCGCCGCCGTCCTCGGCGTCGGGCGCGGCCGAGTACTGGTGCGCGGCGGCCTCGAAGCCGATCTTGCGCGCGCGCAGCTCGGCCAGCACGTGCGCGGCCTCCTCCGAGGTCTTGAGCAGGATGTGGCGCGCGTGCACCTGCTCCGGCACCTTCTTCTCCTTGAGCGTGGCGTCGAAGCGCGCCTGCAGCTCGGCCTCCGTGAGCGGCGGCTCTTCCGCCAGGCGCGCGCGCAGGAACGCGTCTTGGATCAGGCGGCGCTGCACGCGCTCGCGCAGGCCGGCGATGGTCAGCTGCTCGGCGGTGAGCAGGCGCTGGAAGGTGCCCGGCGGGTAGCCGTCGGTGCGAGCGCGTAGCTCGCGATCGATCTCGTCATCACGAACGGCGATGCCCGACTTGGCCGCGGCCGCCAACAGCAGCTCGTCCTCGATGGCGGAGTCGAGCAGCGTCGCGGCCACCGCCAGGCGCTGCGTGGGGTCGGTGATGCGCGCCGTGCCGCGCTGGGCCAGCGCCGTGATCAGCACGGTGTCTTTGATCTCGACGTCGCCGACGCGGGCGAGCACGTGGGTCTTCTCGCGATCGCGCGGATCGCCCGGGCAGGCGAGCGCGCCCAGCACCAGCACGAGGGCGAGCGGCCCCGCGAGCCTCACGGCGCCTTCCCTTCGTCGGGCGTCGGGGCGCCCGGCGCGGCGGCCTCGGCGCCGTGCGCGTCGTCGTCGTCACCGCCGTGGCCGTGGCCGTCGTCGCCCAGGGCGCCGCCGTGGGGATCGCCGCCGGGGGGCGGCGGCGGCGTCTTCACGTCGACCGTGAGGGCGCCGATCTTGTCCTCGTACACCTGCACGCGGTGCTTCTGCTTGAGCTCGTCGACGAACGCGCCGAACGCCTTGGTGCGCTTGTCGCGGAACACCACGTTCTTCACCTGGTTCTTCACCTGCTCGAAGGTGCGCGTGATCTCCTTGCGCTTGCCCGTGCGCTTGACCACGTGCCAGGCGGCGGCGCCCTCGAGCACGGGGCTCACGTCGTTGATGCTCTCCGACGAGAACAGCCAGTCGCGCGCCGCGGCGCCGAGCTGCTGCTCCACATCGGCCTTGGACAGGTAGCGCAGGTCGCCGCCGGCGCTCTTGCTGGCCTGGTCGGTCGAGTGCTTCTCCGCGAGCGCCTTGAACCAGTTGCGGTCGGCCAGCTTGTCCTTGTCGGCGGCGAGCCGCTGCACCTCGTCGGCGCTCTTCTTGGCCGCCGCCTTGCTGGCGGCGTCGGGGCCGAACGCGATGGACACCACGCTGACGCGCACCATCTCGGGCTTCTGGTACTCGGCCTGGTGCTCGTCGAAGTAGCGCTGCAGCTCGGCGTCGGTGACGTCGGCGAGCTTGACGCGCCCGTCGAACTCCTCGCGCGTCAGCTTCTGCACGATGATCTTCTTCACCTGCTCCTGGATCTCGGGGTCCTTGTCGTAGCCGCGCGCGAAGGCCTCGGCGGCCAACACCTCGAAGCGCACCTGGCTGTCGACGAACTCCTTCTTCTTGTCGAGCTCGGCGTAGCGCGCGCGCACGAACGGGCTCTGCTCGTCGAGGCGCTTTTGCAGCTGTGGGACGGTGAGCGTGGTGCCGGCCACGGTGGCGATGGGGTCACCGGCAGGGGCGGCGGTGGTGGGGCGGTCCCCCTGCTCGGGGCAGGCGGCGGCCAAGAGGGTGACGGTGGCGACGGACAGGGCCAGGCGGATCGAGCGCATGCCGTTCGGCTAGCATCTTCGACGGCGTGCGCGAACGGGAATCGGGCCTCGGACGAGGTGGAGCCATGGCGGCGGGCGGCGTCCCGGCGACCGACGGGCGCTGGCGCGCCCCGTGCGGCGACGAGCTCGAGCTGCGCGGCGACGGGCTCGTGATCGTGGCGGCCTTCCCCATCGAGGGGCTGCGCGCGACCCGCTTCCGCAACCCGGTGCTGCGCGTGGGCGAGCGGCGCTACACCCTGGTGTCGGTCGACCGCGACCAGCGAAGGCCGACCTACCGGTTCACCCTGGAGGTGGAGAACCTGTACGCGCCCGCGGGTGAGCTGATCGACTACGACCCCTTGCGACACCACGAGCGGGCGCGCGAGCGGCGCCGCCTGGCGCTCGCCTGGCTCGTGTTCATCCCGCTGGTGCCCCTGACGCCCGTCATCGGCCTGCTGCCCGAGGGCGTGCGTCGGCGCCTCACGGGCTACGGCGTCGACGCCGGCCGGGCCCTGCGCTGGTCGCTCAACCTCGAGTGGCTGCTGCTGTTCTTCGCGCTGCTCGGCTATCTGTTCTCGGGCGGCTTCCTCTCGCTGGCGGGGGCCGTGCTCGGCCCGCTGTGCTTGCTGCTGGTGATTGATATCGCCTATCGGGTGGCGTCGGACTACGACAACCGCGCGCCGGGCATGTTCGGAGTGGTGGGGGCCTTCCGTGACTTCATCGTCGAGCTGTGGCGCACCCGACCCGGCAGCCTGCCGCCGCACGACGACGGGCCGCCGCCGCCCGCGAGCCCGTGACGGCGCTCACCGCCCCGTCGCGGCGGGCGCGCTACTGATCGCCCCGTCGTCGTGGAGGGTGCGTGGTGAGCGCGCGAGCAGGGGCCGGTATGACCGCCGTTGACGACACCTCGGCGTCGCTCGACGAGATCGCGCGCTGCTGTGGCGCGCTGCCGCCGGCCGCCGTGTGCCGCATCGGCCGCCAGGTGGCGCTGGCCCTGGTCGCGCGCCACGAGCGCGACCGGCGGGGTCCCCACGGTGGGCTCGCCCTCGACCGCGTGCGCGTGCTGCCCGGCGGCGACCTCGTGCTCCACGACGCGCTCACGCCGGCCATGCGCACGCTGTCGCCCGAGCGCCGCCTGCGCGGCGGGCGCTCCGTGGCCGACGACCTGTGGGCGCTCGGCGTGCTCTTGGCCGACCTGGCGGTGGCGGGCGCGCTCATCGAGGGCGAGCGCCTGTCCGACGCGAACCCGAGCATGCCCGCGCGCCTGAAGGAGGCGCTCGACATGCTGGTGGCGCCCGCGGGCGAGCGGCTCACCAACGCCAGCGCGGCCGTGTGCATGTTGACCGAGGTGGAGAAGGAGTTCGGTGACGGCGCGCTCTTGGTGCGCGCGGCGTTGGCGCGCGCCCGCGGCCACGACGTCGCGGCGCTCACCGGGCCCCCCACCGCGCAGCTGGCGCCCGATCAGGTGTTGAGCGTCAGCGCCATCGAGCGCATCGCCGAGATCAGCGCCGCGCCCACGCTGCCCGAGGCGCCCCTGCCGCCGGCGCCGCTCGCGCCGGTGGAGGCGCCGCGGTGGGCCGTGCCCGCCATCGTCGTCGCCATGGTGGTGGTGGTGGTGGTGGCGCTCTTGTGGCGGGTGTGGTGAACGCGACACGCGATGGTGCCGGCGCGCGGCCGTGTCCCACGATGCGTGCGCGCGTCATGCGGCGCGCGGCGCCGCGAGCTTCATGAGGAACATGCGCACGGGCACCAGCGGGTCCATGAGCCGCCCCTCGACGCGCTCGAAGTGCTGCGCGGCCAACGCGCGGAACGCGTCGGTGGCGCGCACGAACTGCCCCCGATCTTGCCGCGCGAGGAAGGTCTGCAGCGCCGACAGCTCGCGATCGAAGCAGGTGTCGAGCGTGATGATGACGCCGCCGGGCGCGAGCGAGCGCACCAACACCGCGAGCAGCGCATGCGCGGCGGCGTCGTCGAGGTGGTGCAGCAGCCCCATGAGCAGCACGCGATCGAACGGCGGCAGCTTGACGCGCTCGTCGTCGGCGTACTCGGCCAGGTGGAAGGTGCCGCGGGCGCCGAAGCGCCGGCGCGCGTACTCGATGTAGCGCGCGTCGGTGTCGAAGCCGTGGTACTCGACGCCCGCGGGCAACGACGGCACGTAGTACGCGGGGCCGCAGCCCACGTCGAGCACGCGGTGACCGGGGCGCACGTCGAGCTCGGCTACGCACTGGTAGCGCGGGCGCGTCGCCATCAGCACGCGCTGCGAAAGGATGTACGCCGAGGGGTGGCCGAGCAGGGCCTGGGCGAGGCGGCGCATGGCTCGGCGGGTAGCATGCTCGTGGGGCTTGGAACAGCCGTCGACGATGACGGCGTGCGCGGCGGCCGCTCCGGCGGCGCGCGACGGGCGTGGCGCCCCTGAGGCGCCGTGCTACGGTGCGCGCCGATGAAGGTCGTCCTCCTCGCCGGCGGGCTCGGGACACGGCTCTCCGAGCACACCGAGACGCGCCCCAAGCCCATGGTGGAGATCGGGCCGCACCCGATCCTCTGGCACATCATGAACATCTACGGCGCGCACCGGCTCCACGAGTTCATCGTGCTGTGCGGCTACAAGGGCGAGGTCGTCAAGGAGTACTTCGCCAATTTCCAGCTGCGCAACGAGGACTTCACCGTGTCGCTGCGCGACGGTCGACGCGAGGTGGTCACGAGCCGCGCGCCCGATTGGCGCGTGACCTGCCTCGACACCGGCCTGCACACCATGACCGGCGGCCGCATCAAGCGCGCCGCGCCGCACCTCGGGTCGACGTTCCTGTGCACCTACGGCGACGGCGTCGCCGACATCGACGTGACGGCGCTCATGGCCTTCCACCGTTCCCACGGGCGCCTCGCCACGGTCACGGCCGTGCACCCCACCGCGCGCTTCGGCGCCCTCGACCTCGACGGCGAGCGCGTGCGCGCCTTCGTGGAGAAGCCGCAGAGCTCCACGGGCTGGATCAACGGCGGCTTCTTCGTGTTCGAGCCCAAGGTGCTCGACTACATCGACGGCGACGCCACCATGCTCGAGCGCGAGCCGCTCGAGCGCCTGGCCGCCGACGGCCAGCTCATGTGCTTCAAGCACGACGGCTTCTGGCAGCCCATGGACACGCTGCGCGAGAAGAACCTGCTGCACGCGCTGTGGGAGAGCGGCACGGCGCCGTGGAAGATCTGGTGACGACGTGCGGGTGACGACGTGACCGCGTTCTCCGAGCGCTTCCGCGGCGCCAGCGTGCTGGTGACCGGCCACACGGGCTTCAAGGGGTCGTGGCTGGTGGCGTGGCTCGCGCGCTTGGGCGCGCGCGTCACGGGCTACGCGCTGCCGCCGCCGCACGACGAGCCGTCGCTGTTCACGGCCGCGCAGCTGCAGCAGGGCCTCACGCACGTGGAGAACGACGTGCGCGACGCGGCGGCGCTGGCGGCATGCGTGGAGGCTGCGCGGCCCGACGTGGTGTTGCACCTGGCCGCGCAGTCGCTGGTGCGGCGCTCGTACGACGAGCCCCTGGCCACCTTCGCCACCAACGTGATGGGCACGGCGCACGTGCTCGAGGCGTGTCGCGCGCGCGCCGGCTGGTCGGGGCCGCGCGCCGTCGTCGTGGTCACCACCGACAAGTGCTACGAGAACCGCGAGTGGCCGTGGGCCTACCGCGAGAACGACGCCCTCGGCGGCCACGACCCCTACAGCGCCAGCAAGGCCTGCGCCGAGCTGGTGACCGCCGCCTATCGCGGGTCGTTTTTTTCGTCGTCGTCGTCGGCGCAGGTGGCGTCGGCGCGCGCCGGCAACGTCATCGGCGGCGGCGACTGGGCCAAGGACCGCATCCTGCCCGACATCGTGCGCGCGGTGCAGGCGCAGGCGCGCGCGCGCATCCGCAACCCGGCGGCCGTGCGCCCCTGGCAGCACGTGCTCGAGCCCCTGGCCGGTTACCTGCTGCTGGCCGCGCGCCTGCTCGACGAGCCCCGCGGCGCGTGCGCGCAGGCTTGGAATTTCGGGCCGAAGGACGACGAGCCCGTGCCCGTGGCGCGCATCGCCGCGCGCTTCGTGGCGGGGCTCGGGCGCGATCCCCACGAGGCGCTCGAGCTCATGGCGCCCGACCCCGCGGCGCCCAGAGAGACGCGGCTGTTGCGCGTCGACGCCACCAAGGCGCGCACCGAGCTCGGCTGGCGCCCGCTCTTGTCGGTGGATGAGGCCGTCGACTGGACCGCCGCCTGGTACCGCGCCTTCCTCGACGACGAGCAACAGGCGCGCGCGCTCATGGCGCGCCAGATCGCGGCCTACGAGGAGCGCCTGACCGCGTCATGAGCGGGACCGCCACCGCCAGCGAGGCGCGCGGGGCGCCGCACGAGCTCGCGGGGGCGCGCGTGCTCGTGACCGGCGCGAGCGGCCTGGTGGGCGGCGCCGTGACCCGCGCGCTCCTGGCGGCGGGCGCGCGCGTGCTCGCCGTGGTGCGCGGCGCGGCGCACGGCGTCGCCCGTGCCGCCGACGTCGAGCGCGTGGTCGTGCCCTCGTATGCGCCGGCGCTGGTGCGAGACGCGGTGGCGGCCCTGCGGGTCGACGTGGCCATCCACCTCGGCGCCTACGGGGTCAAGCCCACCGAGGACGACGCGCTGGCGCTGGTCGACGGCAACGTGGGCGTCACGGCCGCGTTGCTGCAGGGGCTCGCCGCCGCGCCGCCGCGGCGCTTCGTGTTTGCGGGCTCGTCGGCGCAGTACCGCGCGCTGGCCGCGCCCGCGCTGCTCGACGAGGACGCGCCCCAAGAGCCGGCGAACGTGTATGGCGCGTGCAAGTGCGCGGCCGAGCATGTGGGCGACACGCTAGCGCGCGCGCGCGCGGTGCCGTTCGTGGCCCTGCGCCTGTTCGGGGTCTATGGCCCCGGCGAGGCCCCGCACCGCCTGATCCCCTACCTCGCGCGCGCGCTCGCATCCGGGCACAGGCCCGCGCTCACCGCCGGTGCGCAGGTACGCGACTGGGTGTATGTCGACGACGTGGCCGACGCCGTCCTCGCCGCCGCGACCGCCCCGCTCGCCCTGCGCGCCTACAACGTGTGCAGCGGCGCCGGCGTCAGCGTGCGTGACGTGGCGCGCGCGGTGGGCGCCGTGCTCGGCCGCGGCGACGACGAGCTCGGGCTCGGC
>CAZONM010000205.1:0-8089 GCA_964580865.1 uncultured Myxococcales bacterium
CGTCGGTCGGTGCGGGCGGCTCGTCGGCGGCGGGGGCCGCGCGCGCCAAGAGCGTCACCACCACGAGAGCGATGGCCACCACGGCGCCGCCTGCCGCATAGGCCAAGAGGCGCGCGCCCCGCGCCGTCGTCGGCAGGGGCAGCGTGCGCGGCAGCGTGGTGGCCCGCGTGTCGCGCGGCACCGGCGGCACCGTGGCGGTGCGCACCTCGGGCTGTCGCAGCGGGGGCGTGGTGCGCGCGCGCTCGCCCGTGCTCTGCAGGACGAACGCCTGCGTGGCGTCGAAGGCGGCGGCTTGCTCCACCACCAAGGTGGGCGCCGCATGCTCGTCGAGCCCGCCGGCCACGAGCGCCTCGGCGCGCGCGGCGAGCGCGGTGGCGCTGGCCGGCCGCTCCAGCGGCTCCTTGCGCAGGAGCTCGTCCACCAGGGCGTCGATGCCGTCGGGCACCGACGGCACGAGGCGCCGCAGGCGCGGCGGTGGCTCGGAGAGGTGCATCATGGCGAGCGCCATGGGCGTCTGGGCCGCGAAGGGCTGGCGGCGCGCGAGCATCTCGAACCACAGGACGCCCACCGAGTAGAGGTCGGCCGACGGGCCCGCGGGGTCGCCGAGCACCACCTCGGGCGCGAGGTAGCCGGGCGTGCCCACCAAGACGCCCGTCTGCGTGAGGGGGCGCATGTCCGCCTCGGGGGTCAGGCTCTTGGCCACGCCGAAGTCCACCAGCTTCACGAGGTCGGGGCGGCCGGCGCTCGGGATGAGCATCACGTTGTCGGGCTTGAGGTCGCGGTGCACCACGCCGGCCTGATGCGCGGCCGCGAGCCCGTCGGCGATCTGCGCCACCAGCGCCGCCGACTCGCGCGGCGACACCGGCCCCTCGCGCAGGCGCTGGCGCAGCGTGCGCCCGCGCAACAGCTCCATGGCGATGAACAGCGTGGTGCCGCCGCCCGGCGCCTCGGCCTCGCCGAAGTCGATGACGCTCACCACGTGCGGGTTGTTGAGCTGGGCCACCAGGCGCGCCTCGCGTCGGAAGCGCTCGCGCACGCGCGCCTCGTGCACCAGCTCTGGGCGGATGAGCTTGAGCGCCACCTCGCGTCCGAGCTGCTCCTGCACCGCCACCCACACCGTGCCCATGCCGCCGCGGCCGATCGGCCGGGTCAGCCGGTAGCGGCCGGCGATGGTCAGGCCCGCGAGGTCGACGTCCACCGGGCGAGTCTACCGTCGGCGCCGGCCCGTACCAGAGACCCTTGACGAGCGCCTCCAGATCGCCGCGAATGCCCCCAACCCGGAGAGGCACCATGGAAGGCTTTTCGACCATCATCGAGCCGTTTCGCGTGAAGAGCGTCGAGCCGCTGCGGCTGACCACGCGCGCCGAGCGCGAGGAGCTGCTCAAGAAGGCGGGCTACAACCTGTTCGGGCTCGCGTCGGACGACGTCATCATCGATCTGCTCACCGACTCGGGCACGGGCGCCATGAGCGCCGAGCAGTGGGCGGCGCTGCAGCGCGGCGACGAGAGCTACGCCGGCTCCCCGTCGTGGTTCCGCTTCGAGGCGGCGGTGAAGGCGCTGTTCCCCTTCGCGCACCTGATCCCCACGCACCAGGGGCGCGCCGCCGAGAAGATCCTGTTCTCGGTGGTGGGCGGCAAGGGCAAGGTCATCCCCAACAACACGCACTTCGACACCACCCGCGCCAACGTCGAGCACTCGGGCGCCGAGGCCGTGGACCTGGTGATCGCCGAGGGCAAGGACCCGGCGCTGCGCCACCCGTTCAAGGGCAACATGGACGTGGGCGCGCTCACGCGCCTGCTCGAGGCCAGGAAATCCGACGTGCCGCTGGTGATGGTGACCATCACCAACAACTCCGGCGGCGGCCAGCCCGTGAGCCTGGAGAACCTGCGCGCTGTGCGCGCCGTGTGCGACCGCTTCAAGGTGCCCTTGTTCCTCGACGGCTGCCGCTTCGCCGAGAACGCGTGGTTCATCCGCGAGCGCGAGGAGGCGCACCGCGGCCGCGCCATCGTCGACATCGTGAAGGACATCGCCGCGCTCGCCGACGGCATGACCATGTCGGCCAAGAAGGACGGCCTGGCCAACATCGGCGGCTGGCTGGCCATGAACGACGGCGTGCTCGCGCAGAGGTGCCGCGAGCTGCTCATCCTCACCGAGGGCTTCCCCACCTACGGCGGGCTCGCCGGGCGCGACCTCGACGCCATCGCGCAGGGCCTGCGCGAGGTGGTGGACGAGAGCTACCTGCGCTACCGCGTGCGCGCCGTCGAGTACCTGGCGGAGAAGCTGTGCGCGGCCGGCGTGCCCATGGTGGAGCCGCCCGGGGGCCACGCCGTCTATCTCGACGCCAAGCGCATGCTGCGCCACATCCCGCCCCTGCAGTATCCGGGGCAGGCGCTGGCGGTGGAGCTGTATCGCGAGGGCGGCATCCGCGGCTGCGAGATCGGCACCGCCATGTTCGGCAAGCGGCCCGACGGCAGCGAGCAGCCCGCGGCCATGGAGCTCGTGCGCCTGGCCATGCCGCGGCGGGTGTACACGCAGAGCCACGTGGACTTCGTGGTGGAGGCGGTGCTGCACGTGTTCGCGCGGCGCGAGGCCCTGCGCGGCATGCGCATCGTGGAGCAGCCGGCCTCGCTGCGGCACTTCACGGCCCGCTTCGCGCCGCTGTAACAACCTGAGAACACAGGGAGATCCGGCCGCGCGCGGCGGATCCCCGGGCCCCCTAGACGATAGGTAGGACACGTCTATGGTTCGTTGGCACTCTCGATCCGCGAGTGCCAAGCGCCTTTCCACGCCAGATCACCAGATCAGGAGCGAGCCCATGAAGTTCCGTCCCCTCAACGACCGCGTGCTCATCAAGCGCCTCGAGTCGGAGACCAAGACCGCCGGCGGCCTCATCATCCCCGACACCGCCAAGGAGAAGCCCCAGGAGGGCGAGGTCATCGCCGTGGGCGAGGGCCGCCACCTGGAGAACGGCAAGATCCGTCCCCTCGAGGTCAAGAAGGGCGACCGCATCTACTTCCGCAAGTACGCGGGCAACGAGGTCACCATCGACGGCGTCGAGCACATCATCCTGCGCGAGGAAGAGGTCCTGGGCGTGTTCGCCTGATGTCTCGAGGGTCTGCCTCCAGACCCTCCCCCGCGCCCGCACAGCGGGACGCGGGTCCCCCTCCCGAGAGCCTCCCTCCAGTCGGCGGTTCTCGTTTTCTCGAATGTTCCACTGAAGAGGTACCGCAATGTCCGCCAAGGAAATCCACTACTCGCAGATGGCCCGCAACGAGATCGCCCGCGGCGTCAACACGCTCGCCAACGCGGTCAAGGTGACCCTCGGCCCCAAGGGTCGCAACGTCATCATCAACAAGTCGTTCGGCTCGCCCACGGTCACCAAGGACGGCGTCACCGTGGCCAAGGAGATCGAGCTGTCGAACAAGTTCGAGAACATGGGCGCGCAGATGGTGAAGGAGGTCGCCTCGAAGACCTCCGACAAGGCCGGCGACGGCACCACCACCGCCACCGTGCTGGCGCAGGCCATCTACAACGAGGGCATCAAGCTGGTGGCCGCGGGTCACAACCCGATGGACATCAAGCGCGGCATCGACAAGGCCGTCATCGAGGTCATCAAGGACCTGAAGAAGCACTCCAAGTCCACCAAGGACCACAAGGAGATCGCGCAGGTCGGCACCATCTCGGCCAACGGCGACGACACCATCGGCGAGATCATCGCCTCCGCCATGGAGAAGGTCGGCAAGGAAGGCGTGATCACCGTCGAGGAGGCCAAGAGCCTCGAGACCACGCTCGAGGTGGTCGAGGGCATGCAGTTCGATCGCGGGTACCTGTCGGCGTACTTCGTCACCAACGCCGAGCGCATGGAGGCCGTGCTCGAGAACCCCTACATCCTGATCTTCGAGAAGAAGGTCTCGACGCTGAAGGACTTCCTGCCCGTGCTCGAGGCGGTGCGCTCGGCCAACCGGCCGCTCCTGGTCATCGCCGAGGAGGTCGAGGGTGAGGCGCTGGCCACGCTCGTCGTCAACAAGCTGCGCGGCACGCTCAACGTGTGCGCGGTCAAGGCGCCGGGCTTCGGCGATCGCCGCAAGGCCATGCTCGAGGACATCGCCATCCTGACCGGCGGCAAGATGATCTCCGAGGACCTCGGCCAGAAGCTCGAGAACGTCACGCTGGCGGACCTCGGCACCTGCAAGACGCTCACGGTGGACAAGGACAACACCACCATCGTCGACGGCGCCGGCAAGAAGGCCGACATCCAGGCCCGCGTGAAGCAGATCCGCGCGCAGGTGGAGGAGACCACCTCCGACTACGATCGCGAGAAGCTCGAGGAGCGCCTGGCCAAGCTGGTGGGCGGCGTCGCCGTCATCAACGTCGGCGCGGCCACCGAGGCCGAGATGAAGGAGAAGAAGGCTCGCGTGGAGGACGCGCTGCACGCCACCCGCGCGGCCGTGGAGGAGGGCGTGGTCACCGGCGGCGGCGCCGCGCTCCTGCGCGCGTCGCAGCTGCTGACCAAGTTCGACACCGGCAACGCCGAGCAGAACTTCGGCGTCAAGCTGCTCAAGCGCGCGTGCGAGGAGCCCATGCGGCAGATCGCGCAGAACGCGGGCTTCGAGGGCTCGGTGGTCGTGAACGCGGTGCTCGAGAGCAAGGAGTACACCTACGGCTTCAACGCGCGCACCGAGAAGTACGAGGACCTGGTCAAGGCCGGCGTCATCGACCCGACCAAGGTGGCGCGCACGGCGCTCGAGAACGCGTCGTCGGTGGCGGGGCTCTTGCTCACCACCGAGGCGATGATCGCGACCAAGCCGGAGAAGAAGGAAGCGGCCGCCGGCGGTCACGACCATGACCATGGTGGTGGCTACGGCGACGACATGGATTTCTGACCGTCAGCGGCACGACGGTTTGCGGGGTCGGGGCAGCTTCGGCTGCCCCGTTCCTTTTTGAGCCTCGGGCCGGTCAAAAACCCGGTGCCCAGCGGGGCTGCGCCCCGCGCCCGCTTCAGGTGCGCCGTCGCCTGGCGTCCCCCCAGCGTGAACCCGACATGCCCGAACCTCCGGGTCGTCGGGCGCTCCCGGGGTAGGGTTCGCGCCCTCCTCATCACCGCGCGCCGCGAGACGGGGCGGCTTGCGGCGCGCTGCGCGGGCGTCGCCCGCTCCGCTCGCGGCGGGCGGTGGGGCGAGGGAGGCGACGTGGCGCGGTAGACGCCGACGCGGCCTCCGACGCATGATTGGGCCAAGACGGGGGTTCTCATGCTCGCATCGCGTTCGATTGAAAGGCTCGCCGCCCTTGGCGCGCTCGTGGCCGCTGTCGTCGTCGCCAGCGCCTGCCCGCCGGGCGGCGAGGGTGAGGGTGAGGGTGAGGGTGAGGGTGAAGGGGAGGGCGAAGGCGAGGGCGAGGGCGAGGGCGAGGGCGAGGGCGAGGCCGGCGACTGCGACGGCACCGCGCCGAGCTGCCTGCACGCCGAGGGGACGCACGACGGCACCGCGTTCAGCTTCACCTGCGACGGCGGCGAGGTCGGCTTCGCGCCGATCGTGATCGACTCGCCGATCCTCACCGATGACATCGGCTACCAGGCGGTGTGCAACGACGGCGTGCCCAACGGTGGCCTGGGAAGCACGTACACCGTGCAGCTGATCATCGAGGCGAGCGAGGCCGCTGACCTCGCGGTGGGGAGCTACACCTGGGACGATCCCCAGGTCCGCACCCTGGCCAGCGGCGTCTCGCTCACCTTGCAGGTCACCAGGACGCCGGCAAGCCAGCTCGCGAATGGCGGCCCGAACTTCGAGGTGGCAACCGTGACCATCACGGCCCACGATCCCGGCGCCAGCGTGACCGGGTCCTTCACGGGCACCTGGAGCACCGACCCGACCGTCGACCTGCACAGCGGCTCATGGAAGCACCTGTGTCTCGCGTGGACCGGCACGGGCTGCGACACCGGCCTCGGGCAGCCGGTGCCCGCGGACTGCGTGTGCACGACGCCGCCCGACACCTATGCGGGCGACGTGAGCGGCTCGTTCCACTTCTCGTTCTGACAGGGCGCAGGCCGCGCACGGGGCGCGCCCCTCACCGCCCGCGGCGCGCGAGCTCCGGCAGCACCACCAACAGCGCTCGATAGAACTCGCCGTAGCCGAGGGGCTTCGTGAGGTAGGCGGTGGCGCCAAGCTTGAG
The DNA here is from genome assembly GCA_964580865.1 of uncultured Myxococcales bacterium. Classification (GTDB taxonomy): domain Bacteria; phylum Myxococcota; class UBA727; order UBA727; family VGSZ01; genus JACOUT01. The sequence goes on from CAZONM010000205.1 coordinate 6,169, forward strand.
ACCGCGCTCGACGTCGCTGGCGTGGCCGAGGGTGGTAATGATGACCACCGGCAGCCCGCGGGTGCGCGCGTCGCCGCGCAGGGTCTCGAGCACCTGCAGCCCCGTGAGGCCGGGCATGTGGATATCGAAGAGCGCGGCCTCGAGCGGCTCGCGCGTGGCCACCGCCAGCGCCTCGGTGCCGCTGGCGGCCTCGAGCACCGTGCAGCCCAAGCGCTCGAGCCACGTGCGCAAGAGCATGCGCATGACGCGCGCGTCGTCGGCGACGAGGACTCGAGGGGGCGCCACCGCCCTGCTCTAGCACGACACGAGGGGTTGCCGTGCGCCTCGCGGCTGCTAGCGTTTGGCTGCGGTCGACGAGGGCCGCGTCCATGGCCGCCGTCAAACGCAACGATCCCAAGAAGCGCCCGGTCCCCGCGGTGGAGAAGCTCGGCAAGCGCCCCGGCGCCGCGGCCGCCCCGGCGCGCACCAAGGCGCGCCCGAGCCGTGCCGAGCCCCGGCGCGGCCGCGACGACGCGGATCGACGCGCCCCGCGGGACGACGTCGACGGCCCCCAGTTCTTCGGCGGGCCGAAGAACGAGTTCGGCACCCGGGTCGCGCGCCGCATCACGTGCTCGCGCTGCGGCGCCGTCGACCACGTGCCGCATGCGCCGCGCAAGCTCGAGCGCGCGCTCTGTCGCGCATGCGCGGCCGACGTGCTCAACACCTACGAGGTGGGCACGCGCGCCAAGGTCGAGACGCGGCCGGCGGCGTGCTCGTTGTGCAAGAAGCCGTTCGCGCTGCCCGTGAAGGTGGAGCTCACCGACGAGATCCTGTGCCCCGACTGCCTACGCGGCTTCGCCACCTGGACCGGCGGCATCGACACCGCGTGGGACGAGCGGCGTGGGGTGGTCATCGAGGCGCGGGTCAGCGGCACCTTGGTGCGGCGACGCAAGAAGTAGCGCGCGTTCGACGCCGCGGGCGCGGGTAGCTCAGGGGAGCTCCTCGAAGAGTTGCCCGTCGGACCAGCGCCAGGCGCCCTCGTCAGCGAGGTCCGAGCCGCCGAGCCACACCGAGACCGCGGCGAGGTCAATGAGCTCGGCCAGGAGCGCGGTGTTCTCGGCCGCGCTGTCGACGCGCGCGAGCGTGCCGCCCTGCGCCTCGCAGACATCGTCGGCCTGAGGCCAGCTCGCGCTACTCGTGCAGATCAGCCGGCGTCGCTCCGCCACCTCCACCTCGCTGCAGGACGGGGGCGGCAACCCGCGCGCATCGGGCGCGTCACACACGAAGGGCTTGAGCTCGGTTTCGCACGCGCGATCGACCCACTCGCCGGGCTCGACGCCGTTGATGCTCTGCAGGCTGATGGCGAGGCAGTGCTCGCCCGGGGGGAGGTCGTTGGGCTGATCCAGGCCCCAGTTCGAGAACGGCGCGGGCACGCGAACACCATCCTCCCAGCGGAAGATGCCCTCCTCCTGCTCATCGGTGCCGCCGAGCCAGACCTGGTTGATTGCCCCCGGCATGACGTCGAGCAACAGGTCGAGCAGCTGGTCGTTGTCGACGGCGCTGTCGATGCGCACCAGCACGCCGCCGTACGACGCGCACAGGATGCGCGCCTGCGCGTAGACCACGTCATGCGTGCAGGCCGCGACCAGCCGTGTGCCGACGGGCGCCGTGGTGCACGCGATGTCCGAGGCCGGGCTTGGGACCTCGCAGGCGAAGGGGTGCGTGGCATCGCACTGATCGTCGTTCCAGTCGGCGCGCACGTTGCCGTAGTGCGTCGCGGCGACGATGACCGTCATGCAGTCCTCGCCGCTGCTGCTGTCGCTCGGTTCGTTGAGGCCCCAGTGCTCGTAGGGCGAGGGGGGCGGCTCGCCTTCACCCTCGCCTTCACCCTCGCCTTCTCCCTCGCCTTCACCCTCGCCTTCACCCTCGCCTTCACCCTCGC
>CAZONM010000205.1:8189-10524 GCA_964580865.1 uncultured Myxococcales bacterium
CCCTCGCCTTCTCCCTCGCCTTCACCCTCGCCTTCACCCTCGCCTTCACCCTCGCCTTCTCCCTCGCCTTCTCCCTCGCCTTCTCCCTCGCCTTCACCCTCGCCTTCTCCCTCGCCTTCACCCTCGCCTTCTCCCGCGCCTTCACCCTCGCCTTCTCCCTCCCCTTCTCCCTCGCCTTCTCCCTCGCCTTCACCCTCGCCTTCACCCTCGCCTTCAGCCACGACGAACGCACAAGCGCCGCCGCGACAGCGCTGGCCGCTTCCGCAGTCGGTATCGGCGTTGCAGCGCTCGACCGGCGCCGTGCAGCCGGTGCCACCGGCGATCACGACGACGGTCACGAGCACCGGGAGGCCCGAAGGCGCCCACGCGCGCAGGGTCATCCCCACGACGGTAGCACCGCCGCGCGCTCGGACCTCGAGGGTGTCTCGGACGCGACGCTCACTCGCCCAGGCGGCGGCGCAGCGTCGCGCGATCGATGCCGAGCATCTGCGCCGCGCGCGTGCGGTTGCCGCCCACCTCCACCAGCACGGCCTCGATATGTCGACGGATGACGTCGTCGAGCTTGGACGATGGGCCGGGGAGCGCCGCCGGCGCGGCGCCGCGCACCTCGAGCGGCAGGTCGTCGACGGCGATGCTGTCGCCCTTGCCCACGATGAGCGCGTGCTCGAGCACGTTCTTGAGCTGGCGCAGGTTGCCCGGCCACTCGTAGCGCACCAACGCCGCGCGCGCCGAGGGCGCGAGCGCCTTCGTGGTCATGCCGCGCCGCTGGCACAGCTCGACGAGCATGGCGTCGGCCAGGGCGGGCAGCTCGTCTCGGCGCGCGCGCAGCGGCGGTAGCTGCAGCGGCACCACGCGCAGGCGGAAGTACAGGTCCTTGCGGAAGCGGCCCTCGGCCACGGCCTTCTCGAGGTCGTCGTGGGTGGCGGCCACGATGCGCACGTCGGCCGCCAGGCGCTTGACGCCGCCCACGCGCCGGATCTCGCCGGTGTCGAGGAACGCCAGGAGCTTGCCCTGCACGACGAGCGGCAGCTCGGCGACCTCGTCGAGTAAGAGCGTGCCGCCCTCGGCGGCCTCGAGGAGCCCGCGCTTTTGCGACACGGCGCCCACGAAGGCGCCGCGCTCGTGGCCGAACAGCTCGCTCTCGGCCGTGAGCGCGTCGAGGCCCGCGCAGCTCACCTCGAGGAAGGGCCCGGACTTGCGCGGGCTGTGCTCGTGGATGAAGCGGGCGAGGTGGCTCTTGCCCACGCCGGTCTCGCCGAGCAGCAAGATGATGGCCTTGTCCTCGCTGGCCGCGGTGCGCGCGGCCTCGAGCGCGCTGGCCATGCCCGGTGACAGGGCGCCGCCCGCCGTGGGGCCAAGCCGGCTCTTGCCCGCCATGGCCTCGGCGGCGCGGCGCAGGCGCGCCACGTCGGACAGGTCGCGGTAGAAGGCGCCCAGGCGCACCAGCCGGCCGGCGACGTCGCGCACGGAGAACAGCGTCTCTTCCACCAGCACCTCGCCGTCCTTGGCGCGGCGCAGGCCCTCGCGCGACGGCGGCGAGGCGTCGGCGCCCACGGGCACGAAGCTGCCGCGCAGCGCCTCGAGGTCGACGGCGGGGATGATGAGGTCGAGGGACTGCCCGGTGGCCTCGTCGCCGGTGAAGCCGAACAGGCGCTCGGCCGCTGAGTTCCACGACGTGATGACGCCCTCGAGCGACCAGGTGACGATGGCCGCGGGCACGGCACCGATGATGCTGACGATCTCGCGCTCGGCGGCGCGCGCGCTCTCGGAGATGGCGTGCAGCGCACACACCAGGCCGCCGTCGGCGCCGCGAGCCACGCGGATGTCGACGGGGTAGGCGTAGCCGCTCGGCGCCAAGAACGAGACGCGCAGCGGAGTGTCGGCGTGGGGATCGTGGCGACCGCGCAGCGCACGATCGAACAGCTCGGCGCTGGCCCCGGGCACCAGCTCCGCCAGCGAGCGACCCACCACGCTCTCGGCGCGGTGGCCGAACACCTCGCCGCCGGCGCGGTTGGTCTCGAGCACGCGCAAGGTGACGGCGTCGACGAGGACGACGACGTCGGGGACGTCGCCCACGCGCAGCGTCGGACGCTCGGCGGTGCGCCTGGCCGGCAGCTCGGGGGTCGAGGCCATGCCCCTGCATAGTGAGCCGCGCGGGTCGCGCCTACCCCCCTCGGGTCGGCGGGCGCCGGGCTGAAACGGCGCGCGCCGCCGGGGATATGCGCCGGCTCACGAAACCGCTCCCGGCTGGCACGCGGGGTGCCATCGCCCGACCCGTGAGCGCCCCCGACGGACCTGGCGGCCCCCGTGGCCCGGACCGCGCCCCGCGCGCGGC
>CAZONM010000206.1:0-10508 GCA_964580865.1 uncultured Myxococcales bacterium
GGCCGCCGGTGAGCTCGAGCACCCCGCGCGGCGCCGCCTCGAAGCTGCGCGAGCCCAAGGGGCGCATCGGTAAGCGGAAGCCGAGCGCGTCGGGGCGGCGCGCGCCCGCGACCGCGTCGGCGCTCGGCAAGCTCGCCGCGATGGCCAGGTGCGAGGCGCGCACGCTCTCGATCCACCCCTGCGCCTTGAGCTCGTCCATGGCCGTCACCACGGTGTTGCGGTGCACGCCGACGAGGCGCGCGAGCCGCCGCGTGCTCGGCAACACCTGGCCTGGCCGCAGGCGCCCGGCGCGCACCGCATGCGCCACGGCGCGCGCCAGCTGCATGGGCAGCGGCACGTGCGATGCGCGGTCGAGCGACAGCGGCAGGTCCCAGGTCTTCATGAATGAGCTGGTCTAACAGTTTTGTTCGAACTGGACATTCTGCATAGACCATGCGCGACGCACGATCGGGCCATGCGCCACCCGATCACCATCGCCGTCCTCGCCGCGCAGCTGCTCCTGGTCACGGCATGCGGGCCCGACGCCGCCGTCGACGCCGCCGCCCCGGACGAAACGCGCGCCGGCGCCGCCAGCGCCGCGCGCGACCGCCCGGAGACCGTGGAGGTGGGGAGCTGGAACGTGGAGTGGCTGGGCGCACCCGATCGCGGGCCCGACGACGACGACGCGCAGCTCGACCACGTGGCGCACGCGCTGGCGCTCTTGGATCTCGACGTGGTGGGCCTGGTGGAGGTGGTGGCGCCCGACGCCTTCGCCGAGCTGGTGGCGCGGCTGCCGGGCTATCACGGGGTGCTCGCCACCGACGACCTCGTCGACGGGGGGAGCGACGCCTATGGCCGCGACGAGCAGAAGGTCGCGCTGGTGGTGCGCGACCGCTTCACCATCGAGCGCGCGCGCGTGGTGCTGGCCGACCACGCCTGGGACTTCGCGGGCCGCCCGCCCCTCGAGGTTTCGCTGTCGTTCGAGGAGCGCGGCCGCCGGCGCACCATCGACGTCGTGGTGGTGCACCTGAAGGCCATGGCCGACGCCGACGGCTATCGTCGGCGCCAGCGCGCGGCCGAGGCGCTGCAGGCGTGGCTGGCCGAGGAGCACGCGCGCGATTGGGCGCTGGTCATCGGCGACTTCAACGACGATCTCGACGCCTCGACGTACCAGGGGCGCACCAGCCCCTTCGACGCGCTGGCGCGCGACCTGTGCTGCCGCTTCACCACCGACGCGCTGAGCGCGGCGCGCACCTCCACCACCATCTGGCACGGCGCCACCATCGATCACCACCTGGCCACGTCGTCGCTGGCGCGGCGCTTCGTCGAGGGCTCCGCGGAGGTGCTGCGGCCCGACGCGTGGGTGGAGGACTATGGCGAGAGCACCAGCGACCACTACCCCGTGCTCACGCGCTACGACCTGCGCTGAGCGCGCGACGCGCTTGCGCGCGACGCGGGGCGCCCTACCATGCGCCCATGCCGACGGCCCTGCTCTATCACCGCGATCCGCTGCTCTGGTCGTTCTCGGCGCGCGTGGTCGCGCACGGCACCCACGAGCGCCGCCCCACCGTGGTGCTCGATCAGACCGCCTTCTACCCCGAGGCCGGCGGCCAGATGGCCGACCGCGGCACCCTGCGCGTGGCTGACCAGGAGCGTCGCGTGCTCGACGTGCAGCTCGACGACGCCGGCCAGGTGCACCACGTGCTCGACGACGCCGCGCTGCCGCCGGTGGGCGGGGAGGTCGCCGGCGCCGTCGACGGCGCGCGGCGGCGCCTGTTCATGGCGCTGCACACGGGCCAGCACCTCTTGTCGCACGCGCTGCTCACCGTGGCGCGCGCCGACACCGCCTCGTCACGCCTGGGCGAGAGCGCATGCACCGTGGACGTCGACGTGCCAACGCTGGCGGAGGGCGCGCTGCGCGAGGCCGAGGCGCTGGTCAACGGCGTCATCGACGAGGACGTGGCCGTGCACGCCTACTTCCCCGACGAGCGCGAGCTGGCCGCGCTGCCCTTGCGGCGCCGGCCCAAGGTGGCGACCAACGTGCGCGTGGTGGCCATCGGCGGCAAGGACGGCGCGCCCCTCGTCGACGTGTCGCCGTGCGGCGGCACGCACTGCACGCGCACCTCGCAGATCGGCGTGCTGTGCGTGGAGGGCGCCGAGAAGTACAAGGGCAAGACGCGCGTCACCTTCTCGGCCGGGTCGCGCGCGCGCCGCGAGCTGCTCGATGACGCGGTGACCTTGCGCGCGCTCGCCGCCCAGCTCTCGTGCGGGCCGCAGGACGTGCCGGCGGTGTTCGACAAGCTGCGCCACGACGTGCTGGCGCTGCAGTCGAGCACCAAGGTGCTCGCCGACCAGCTCGCCGCCACCATGGCGGAGCAGCTGTGCGCGGCCCAGCCCGCCCCCGCCCCCGTGGTCGCCGTGCTCGACGACAAGGCGCTGGTGCGCGCGCTGGCGGCGCAGCTCATGACGCGCGCGGGCCGGCACGCGCTGCTCGCCGCCACCGACGGCGACGGCCTGCACGTGGTGTGCGCGCGCGGCCCCGGCTCCACCTTCGACTGCGCGGCGTTTCTCAGGGAGCTGACACGCGCGCACGGCGGCAAGGGCGGCGGCAAGGCCGAGCGCGCCGAGGGGCGCTTGCCTGCGGGGGTCGACTGGTACGCCGTGGCGGCGGGGTGAGCGCGGGCGCCACCAACCTGACATCGTCGGTCGAACATCCGGCGCGGCCGGCCCGTGCCTTGCGCGCCATGGGCGCGAGGCTACGGTAGTGCCTGTTCCCCGAGGTCTCCATGCGCGCTCGCCCGCTCGTCGCTGCCGCGGTCCTCTCGTTGCCGTCGATGGCGTGCCTGCCGCCCAACTACAGCGCCGAGCCGCGCCGCTTGGCGGTGGCGCTCGAGGACGAGGGCGCCATCGGCCTCTTGTCGGCCGAGAGCGGCGCGCTGCTCGACAAGCTGGCCCTCGACGACGACGGCATGCACTACCACGTGCACAACGTGCAGGGAGCGCCCGACGGGCGCATGGCCTGGGCCACCGCCATGCCCGACGATCACACGGGCGGCGATCACGGCAGCATGGCGATGGACGAGCAGCTCATCGGCATCGACACCATCGACTTCGCGGTCACCAAGCGCATCGCGCTCGGCGCGGGCCTGCACAGCGCGCACGTCGTCACCGACGGCGCGCTCGCGTGGGTGACGGCGAAAGACGGTAACCAGGTGCTGGAGGTGGACCTGACGGCCGGCGCCGTGACGCGGACCCTCGAGCTGCCCGCCGGCACCGGCCCCCACGGCGTGCGCCGCACGCCCGACGGCACGCGCCTGATCCTCGCGGGCTGGGACGGCCACAGCCTGGTGGTGCTCGACCTCGAGAGCGGCGCCACCACCGTCCACGATGTGGGCGGCATCGCCGTGCAGGCCGCGGTGCTGCCCGATGGCAGCGCGGCCTTCGTGACGGTCTATGACACCAAGCAGGTGGCGCGCCTCGACCTCGCCACCAGCGAGCTCGTGCGCTTCGACCTGCCCGCGGGCGCCGCCGGCCCGGTGCAGCTCTACCCCACGCCCGACAGCAGCGGCGTGTGGGTGGCGGACCAGGGCTTCGTCGACGACGATCCCGCCGGCACGTCGCTGTTCCTGGTGGACGCGAGCACGGGCGCGACCACGCTCACGGCCGAGGTGTCGCCCGCGCCGCACGGCGTGGTGGTGGCCGAGGACGGCGCCGTGGTGTGGACCACCACGGTGGAGAACGACACCGTGGATCGCGTCGACGCGAGCACGGGCGAGCGCCTCGGCATCACGGCGGTGGGCGGTGCGCCCAACGGCATCACGCTCCTGCATGGCGGCGGCGCCGCGCCGTAGCGCGGCGCGCCCGCGGTCGTTCGTGGGCGTGACGCGAAGGGCGAGTGCCGCCCGCGCGCCGCTCAGGGCGCGAAGGTCACGACGTGCGTGTCGGAGCCGAGGGTGCCGGTGCTGGTGGCCGTGATGGTCACGGCCTCGGCCACCGAGTCGCCCAACATGACCACGGTGCGGGCCGACCCGACGGGGACGGTGACCGTGGCGGAGCCCTTGCACGTCCCGGTCGACGCCGTCGCGCTGTCATCGGTGATCGCGGCGCTCTCGGTGGCGCCGACGAAGAAGTCGCGACCCGAGGCGTCCTTCACGCTCAGCGAAACATCGAAGACGCAGTGGCCGACCTGCCCGGTGGTCGCGCCGCCGAGCTCGAGGCTGGCGGGGGCGCCCCCCACCTCGATGGTGGCGTTGGCGCCCTCGATGCCGGTGGCGGAGACCGTGAGCGGCACGGTCCCGGCGAGCCCGGTCGTGTCGAAGCCCAGGTTCGCGGACGAGTGATAGTCCGTGTCGATGGCCACGGTGCCCGGGTCGCCACTGCAGGTCGCGCTCTCGAAGCCGGCCGCGAGCGACAGCACGAGGCGAGCGCGCGGGAACGCGCGGGTGCCGGCCGCGCTGTGGACCTCGACGTGGAACTTGGGGCACACGCCGGCGGCCGCGGCCCACGGCCCGTCGGCGTCAGCGTCGTTGGCGACCAGCGCCAGGTGGTGCGGCGCGCGCGCCTCCGCCTGCAGGGTGCAGGACCCGGGGCCCCCGGGGCCAGCGGTCGTGCAGCTCGCGGTGAGCGTGCTCCCCGTGAGGGTGCCGCCCGTGCAGGTCAGGGTGCCGCCGGCCGAGGACATGGCGAGGTTGAACGTGCCGGCCCCCGGGGTGAAGGTGCCCGAGCTGAGGCCGCCGGTTCCCACAGACGTTGCGCAGGTGCCGACGGCGGGAACGCCGAGGTTGCAGCCGTCGTAGCCGCACGGGAGCCCACAGGTGCCGCCGGTGGCGATGAGCGTGGTGCCGTAGTCGACGCAGCCCGGGTCGCCCTCGCCTTCACCCTCGCCTTCACCCTCGCCTTCACCCTCGCCTTCACCCTCGCCGCCGTCGCAGGCGGCGTCGCCGCCGCAGTCGTCATCGGCGCAGTCGACGGCGCCGTCGCCGTCGTTGTCGTCGCCGTCGTCGCACTCGGCCTCCGGACACGACGAGGCCGTGGCGAGCGCGGCGAGCAGGACGGCGAACGAGACGTGGGTGACGAGCTGGCGGGCGTGCATGGGGTCCTCCCTGGGCGGACGGTCGCGGATCTGCGCGGCGCGCGCAACCGGTCCGCCCGCGCCGCACCGCCGATTCGCGATCGATATCCGCGCGTCGGCGCCGAGGGTGGCGACGCGCGCGGCGCGCGGCGATCGCTCGTCGAGGAGGCGCGTCCATCCTCGTCGGCCCCGCTCCGACCACCACCACGCCGTGCACAACGCGGTGCGCCGACGGGGCGGTGTCGACGCGTCGGCGCGCCACCCTCCGCCCGCCCCTACGCAACCCACCAGCCCCGCGCTATCGCCGCGCCATGCACCCGCTCCTCCTGCTCTCGCTCCTGGCCGCCGCGCCCGCCGCGCCCACCGCGCCCGCCCCGCTGGTCCCCTTCGACGTCGCCACCACCGACGACGTCGTACGCGCGCTGCGCGAGCACTACACCAAGCACGAGCATGACATCCCCATGCGCGACGGCGTCACGCTGCACACGCATGTGTGGACGCCCAAGCCCGCCAGCGTCGACGACGCGCGCACCTGGCCCCTGCTGATCACGCGCACGCCCTACAGCGTGCAGCCCTACGGCGTGGAGAACCTGCCCGACCCGAAGAACCCGCGCGCCGTGGCCCGCTTCGCGCCCGCCAAAGAGCTGGTGCGCTCGGGCTACATCTTCGTGCACCAAGACGTGCGCGGCCGGCTGATGTCGGGCGGCACCTTCGTCGACGTGCGACCGCTGGCGGATCCCGTCAAGAAGCGCGCGCGCGCGCCCAGCGCCATCGACGAGAGCACCGACGCCTACGACACCATCGACTGGCTCGTGAAGCACGTGCCGAGGAACAACGGCCGCGCCGGCATCTGGGGCAACTCGTACCCGGGCTTCTACGCGGCGCAGGCCACCATCGACGCGCACCCGGCGCTCAAGGCCGCGGCCCCCATGGCGCCCGTCACCGAGTGGTTCTTGGGCGACGACTTCCACCACAACGGCGCGTTCTTCCTGGCCGACGCGTTCCTGTTCTACGCGAACTTCGGGCGCGCGCGAGAGAAGCCCACGCCCAAGATCGAGTGGGACTTCGAGACCGACGTGGCCGACGTCTATGACTTCTTCTTGCAGCTCGGCCCCCTCAAGAACGCCGACGCGCGCTACCTGCGCGGCACCATCGCGTTCTGGAATGAGCTGCTCCAGCACCCAAACCGCGACGCCTGGTGGCAGGCGCGCGATCCGCGCCCGCACTACCGCGACGTCAAGCCCGCCGTGCTGGTGGTGGGCGGCTGGTACGACGCCGAGGATCTGTGGGGCGCCCTGCAGACCTACCGGGCCATGAACACGCAGACGCGCAACAACCGCGTGTCGTTGGCCATGGGCCCGTGGAGCCACGGCGGCTGGCTCAAGACCGAGGGCGACGCGCACGGCGACGTCCAGTTCGGGCAGAAGACGGTGGCGCGCTTCCTCGACGAGGTGGAGGTGCCGTTCTTCGAGGCGCACCTCAAGGGCGACGGCGCGGTGAAGACGCCCGAGGCGTTCATCTACCTGACCGGCGCCAACGAGTGGCGCGCGTTCGACGTGTGGCCGCCCGCGAAGGCCGCGCCCACGACGTACTACCTCGGCGCCGACGGCGCGCTCACCACCGCCGCGCCCGTTGGCGACGGCGCCGACTCCTTCGTGGCCGATCCGAAGAACCCGGTGCCCTATCTCGATCGGCCGTCGGAGGAGATCGACAAGGACTACATGAGCGCCGACCAGCGCTTCGCCGCCCGCCGCCCCGACGTGCTCGACTACACCACCGCGCCGCTCACGGCCGATCTCACCGTGGCGGGACCGGCGGAGGCCGAGGTGTGGCTGGCGACGACGGGCACCGATCTCGACGTCGTGGTGAAGCTCGTCGACATCTGGCCCGAGAACACGCGCGATCCCGACCCGAACCCGCGCGGCGTGCGCATGGGCGGCTACCAACAGCTGGTGCGCGCCGAGGTGATGCGCGGGCGCTTCCGCGACAGCTTCGAGAAGCCGGCGCCGTTTGTGCCCGGCCAGCCCACGCGCGTGCGCTTCACCCTGCCGGACCTGGCGCACACCTTCCGCGCCGGCCACCGCCTGGCCGTGCAGATCCAGAGCAGCTGGTTCCCGCTGGTCGACGCCAACCCGCAGTCCTTCGTCGACATCGCCAAGGCCGACGCCAAGGACTTCCAGCGTCAGACGCATACGATCTACCGCGCGCCCGGCAGGGCGACGCGCGTGGTGCTGCCCGTGCTCGAGTGATCGGTCACGGTGGATCGCGATGACAGGCGGTGCGCAGAGAGGCGAATGCTATACACCCGGTGCCCCTATGACCCTGCCACCCACCCGCGCCCTGCTCCTCGGCCTCGCCACGCTCACGCTCGCGTCGGCGGCGCTGGCCGGCTTTACGCTCACGAAGACGGCGCCCGCCGTGCAGTTCACGGGCGTGGGCCCCGGCGGGTTCAAGATGGTGGGCAAGACGGCCGCGCTCTCGCTCGTGCAAGACGACAAGGCGCTCACGGTGGTGGTGGCGCTGGCCGACCTCACCACCGGCATCGCGCTGCGCGACAAGCACATGCGTGAGAAGTACCTCGAGGTGCCGAAGTTCCCCGACACGCGCTTGACGGTGCCGCTGGCCGCGCTGCCGAGCCCCGCCGCCGGCGCCGCCGTCGACGTCGAGCTCAAGGGCCAGCTCACGCTCCACGGCGTGCAGCGCGAGGTGCCCGTGAAGGTGCGCGCCAGCTGCACGCCGCAGGACGTGTGCACGGCCAAGGGCACCTTCACGATCAACATCAAGGACTTCGGCGTGGTGGTGCCCACGTACCTCGGGGTCACGCTCAAGCCCGACGTCACCGTCGAGGCGACGTTCGAGGCCACGAGGTAGCGACGTGCGGCGCTGGTCACTCGTCGTCGTGCTGCTGCTGGCGGCGCCTGCCGCGCTGGCCTGGCCCACCATGATCGCGCACGGCTACACGAGCTGCGCCGCATGCCACGTCGATCCCTCGGGCGGCGGCCAGCTCACGGCCTACGGGCGCGGCATGGACGACCTCCTGGTGCGCTGGCACCTCGACCCCACGGAGGTCGAGAGCGGCGAGCCCTCGCCCACCGCGGGCTTCCTGTTCGGCCTGGTGCCCACGCCCGAGTGGCTCAACCCGAGCGGCAACCTGCGCGCGGGGCCCATGGTGGTGCTCGGCACCAACGTGGCGGCGGTGCCGCTCGTCATGGCCACCGACCTCGAGGCCACGCTGGAGCTCAGCCCGGTGGTGGCGCACCTCTCGCTCGGGTTCGGCCTGAAGGCCATGGGCCCCGCCGCCGTCATCGCCGCCAACCCCGAGTCGGGCGAGCTCGCGCTCGTGTCGCGCGCGCACTGGCTCGGGCTCAAGCTCCTCGACGACTCGCTCGTGCTGCGCGCGGGCCGCATCCCCGTGCCCTTCGGCCTGCGCAACGTCGAGCACACGGCCGCCGTGCGCGACCTCACGCGCACCGACGTCAACGTGGACCAGCAGCACGGCGTGGCGGTGGCCTACGCCAATGAGCTCCTGCGCGCCGAGGTGATGGCGCTGTTGGGCAACTACCAGATCCGCCCCGACGCCGTGCGCGAGCGCGGCTACGCGGGGTTCGTGGAGCTCTTCCCCCTCGAGAAGCTCGGCGTGGGCGCCTCGAGCCTGCTCACGTGGGCCGGGCGCGACGTCGTCACCGGCGCGCCCACGCTGCGCCAGGCCCACGGCGTCTTCGCGCGCTACGCACCGGTCGAGCAGCTCGCGCTGGTGGTGGAGGGCGACGCGCTCGTCGACACGGGCTTCGACGCCGCGGGCGTCGGCACCACCGCGGTGGGCGGCGCCGGGTGGCTCCAGGCCGAGTGGACCGTGATCCCCGGCGTGAAGGTGCTGCCCGCCGTGGAGGCGTCGCTGCGCGGCGACGGCAAGGTGGCGGGCTGGCTCGGCGCCGCCTGGTTCCCGCTGCCGCACACCGAGCTGCGCGCCGACGTGGTGTACCGGCACCTCTTCCCCGCCGCCGGCGGCAGCGCGGGCGCCGTCATCGGCCTGGCGCAGCTCCACCTGTTCTTGTGATGTGCGCGTGACCGGCGAGGCCCCCATGTTGCGCTCTCTGCCCTGGCTCCTCGTCGCGCTCGCCGCCCCGGCCGCCGCCACGGGGGCGTTCCCCAACACCATCCGTGACACGTTGGGTCTCGACGCGGCCCCCGCGTGCACCGTGTGCCACACCGACCCGGGGGGCGGCGCCGGCACCGCCACCACGCCCTTCGCGGAGTCGCTGGTGGCCGCCGGCCTCGAGGCCTTCGATCGCCCCTCCCTCGAGGCCGCCCTGGCCACCCTCGAGGCCGACGGCACCGACAGCGACGGCGACGGCGTCTCAGACATCGACGAGCTGGTGGCCGGCACCGACCCGAACGCGCTGCCTGGCGAGGGCGAGGGCGAAGGCGAGCCCATCCGGTACGGCTTCGGCTGTGCGAGCGCGCCCATGGCGCCGCTCATCGGGGTGCTGCTGCTCTTGCTCGCGGTGCGGCGCCGCTGATCAGACCGTCGCGGCCAGCTCCATGTCCTCGTCGCTCTCGAAGGCGTACACGAGCGAGAACGACCGCTCGGGCACGTCGTCCTCCTCCACGAAGATGAGCGAGTAGTCGGCGCCCACGAAGCCCTGCAGCTCCACGTACGCCTCGGGGTCCGCCGCCTCGCCGCTGCGCTTGCCCACGTGCGCGCGGTTGGCGGCCAGGTTGAAGCGACGGAGCATCACGGGGCTCGCGGCCAGGAGGTTCGGCGCACGGCCGTACTCGGCCTGGAAGTCGCGCGCGCAGGCGTCGACCTGCTTGTCCCAGTCGCGCCAATTCGCGATCCGATAGGTCTTGCGCATGCTCCACCAACCTTCCACGCCCGGCCGCGCGGCGACGCGCCGCACTCTCATTAGGCTAACCACCGTGAACGGAGACTACCCGGGTACGTTTTGTGCGCCGGTGTAGGTGTCGTGGAACTCTCAAGATCAGCGGTAGCTTGGCGCTGTGACGCCGGCAGATCCGCCGGCCGTGGCGCGCTGGGTCGTGGCTCGAAGCGAGCCACCGCAGCGAAAGGGGACCGGAAAGTCGGATGTCCGCCCATGTCCTCCTCGCGAGCCTCGCGCTCGCCGCCAACCCCGCGCCCGGCACGCTGACGCGCGCGCCCGAGCTGAAAGAGGGCCAACCGCCGCCCTACCCGGAGGCGGCGCTCGCGAGCGCGCGCGAGGCCACGGTGGCCCTACGCATCACGCTCGACGAGCATGGCGACGTGCAGCGCGTGGAGGTCGCCGAGAGCGCGGGCGCCGACGCCGTGGGCCGCGCCCTCGACTGGGCCGCGCTTGGCGCGGCCGCGGGCTTCACGTTCTCCGCCGCCGAGGTGGACGGGCGCGCGGCCGGCGCCGTCATCACCTATCGCCTCGACTTTCGCCTGCCCACGCGCGCGCCCCCCGAGGTGGCCGCGCCC